>WOYO01000037.1 GCA_011620765.1 Thermoplasmata archaeon | reverse complement strand
TCTCCTCCCTGTTGTTAGCATATATGACCCACTCTTTTAAGAGGGGATTGAATCTAAGCTCTTTGGGCATGAAACTAATTGCTATTGCCCTATTTCTTAATTACTGAACCATGCACCATCAGTGCTTCTCAAAAAATAGATCTGAAAACCCTCAAAAGCTTCTTTTATTTTCTCTATGTCCTCTTCCTCACATATCCCAACGATAGAGCCACCAAAGCCTGCACCTGTTAACTTTGCTCCATAGCAGAGCGCTGAAAGTTTCCTCTGTAGCTTATCCATGAGTGGGGTGCTGACCTCAAATTTTTGTGAGAGTGAAAGGTGCGAAAGGTTCATGAGCTCTCCAAATTTATGCATGTCTTCAGACCTCAAAGCATCAGTTGCTTCAACAACCCTATCCATCTCACTGAAAAAGTGCTCTGCTCTCTTCTTTAGCTCTCCATCCAAAGAACCTAGCTCTAATCTTTTTTCCCATGCTTCCCTCAAATTTTTAGTTCCTAGAATTTTTGCTCTCCTTTTGCACTCCGATACCCTTCTGTTATAATAGGATGCAGAGAGCTCATGTTTTGTGCCGCTGTCGACAACAACGATGATGCCATCAAATGGAACATAGGAATAGCTCAGCTCCCTGCAATCTAGAAAGAAAAGGCTGTTTTTCTTAGAGAGAATGACGCTTGCCTGATCCATGATACCGCACTTCACACCAGCATATCTGTGCTCAGCTCTTCTGCAGAGCTTTGCTATATTCATAGGTTTAGCTCTTCTGTTTTTGATTATGGCGAGAGCTACAGCTATCTCCAAGGCCGCTGAAGAGCTCATGCCTGAACCCACAGGTATTGTGCTCCTTATCTTCCCCTTTACCTCTCTTGTTTTATAGTGCTTTGATATCTCTTTTTTTGTGCCGAGAATATAACTCTTCCACCCTTCAATTTTGTCCTCCTGTTTTACGTAGTCTTTATAAATCTCTGAGTAAAGCTCAAATTCTTTGCTCTCTTCAAAATTGATTCTTATCTCTCTGTTCACAGCGCATGGCAAAACGAAACCACCGTTATAGTCTGTGTGCTCCCCCAGAAGGTTTACTCTGCCAGGCGCTATCACTCTCATGCTTTTCCCAGTAGCTCTCTAACAGTGAGCTCAACTGCTTCCCTGCTTCCCTTTGCTCTCCAGCCCTTCTCCTTGATGTGAGAGCAGTCCAGCAGCATCGTTTTCACATCACCCACCCAGCCCCTTCCATTGAACTCATCTTTGAATCTGAGCTCAGGTTTTATTTTCATGGCTTCTGCTACGATACGAGCTATCTCTGTTACCTCTACCCAGTCATCAGAGCCAAGGTTATAGATCTCAACTCTGCTCTCTCTCTTTGCATGCCCTGAAAGGATCCCATCTATGGCGTCATCTATATAAAGGTATGACTTTTTTTGCTTCCCATCACCAAGGATCTCCAGTGCTTTGGAATCTCTTCTCAGCTTCTCTATGAAATCCTTTATGACGCCGTGGCATCCCTCGCCTATGACATTTGCAAGCCTGAATATGGAAGCTTCCATGCCATAGGAAAAGCAGAAGGAGGATATCATAGCTTCACATGAGAGCTTTGATGCTCCATAAAAGGATATGGGCTTTAGAGGACCATAGCTCTCTGGGGTTGGAATTACAGGAGGCTCGCCATAGACAGTTGATGAGGATGTGAATATGATCTCTTTTACATTGCACGCTCTCATCTTTTGGAGGAGAGCGAATGTGGATAGGATATTGTTATCAAAAAGCTCTTCAGCGCTTGATTTTACGTCCGCCTCTGCTGCCAGGTGATAAACCTTTCTTACTCCCTCCAGATCCTTCTCGCTTATGTGCATGAGATCCTTTCTTATGTCCCCACCTATTCTGTCAAGAACGATGACCTCATTTTCTTTTCTGAGCCTTTCTACAAGATGCCTTCCAATAAAGCCCATGCCCCCGGTTACCAGCACTTTCTCCATGGAGAGAAGCGTTTTACCATTATATTATAATTTTTTCATCTGTTGCTCTTCTGATATCTTCATCTCAAGCTAAGCCCCTGTGGTAGTGGAGCATAATTTTTGAAGCATGATCTAAAGATCTATGGTGCGGTGCCCCAGAGGCTCTGTGAGCGCAGGGTACAACTTTTCCATCATTAGAATGTCTCTGATTATAGTTTCTCAGTGGCGAGGGCATTTGAGAGAGATCTATCTTCTGCGACGGCTTCGTGAACGTATTTTAACAGAGCTCTAAAGGTTATAGAAGAGAGGTAGATCTTCCCAGAGCTCTTGAGCAAGCCTCGAATATGACCTCATTGAGCGAGGGATGAGGATGCACGAGCTCTGCTATGTCCTCTAAGGATGCTTTAGCCTTTATCGCCAGAGCAATCTCCTCTATCAGCATAGAGGCCTGGGGCCCTATGATCTGCGCTCCAGCTATCCTTCCACTTTTTTCAGCCACGATCTTTGCATTCCCGTAGCTCTCTCCTTCGCAGAGCGCTTTGCCATTGGCAGAGAATGGGCACTCCCCGATCAAAGGATCTTTAACCTCATTCTCAGTCAAACCAACCCATGCCACCTCCGGCTTTGAGTAGACAACGGAGGGTATGACAGAATAATCCATAACCCTTTCCGCACCAGCTATGTTCTCAGCAGCAACTATACCTTCATGCATTGCTTTATGAGCTAACATCAGCCCGCCGGTAACATCGCCTATGGCATATATGCTTTCTACGCTTGTTTCCATCCTCTCATTAACAATTATCCTCCCTCTTTCAGTTTTTACCACGCCCTCAGGCGAATTTAGCTTTCTGCCTATGGACACTAGAGCTCTCTCAGCGCTTATCCTCTCGCCCCCCTCAAGAATAGCTGTAACCTCCTGCTCCTTCTCCATCCGCTCTATCTTTGAGCCCGTTTTTATCTCTATTCCTTTTCTACGCAGCGCTGATGAGAGCAGTTTTGTTGTTTTATCGTCATTAAGCACCGGAAGCACATGGTCCATCATCTCTATGATCTTTACCTTGGTGCCTAAAGAAGATAGAAAAACAGCGAACTCTACGCCTATAGCTCCAGCGCCAACGATCACCATGCTTCCGGGCAGCTCATGCAAGTTCAAAGCCTCATCGCTCGTCATAACCCTCTCACCATCGGTTCCAAGCAGCTGCGCAGGCTCTGAGCCTGTTGCTATGACTATATCCTCTGTCTCTATTGTATCCCCATTCACCTTGACTCTATTTTTTTCTGTGATCTCCCCCTTACCCTTTATCACCTTAACATCTGCTTTTTTCAGGAGATACTCTACCCCATTGCGTAACTTTAAGACAACTTCACTCTTTCTCTGCATCATTCTATCCAGATCTATCCTTATGTTATCCGCACTCACGCCGAAGTTCTCAGAGCTTTTGAAGAGATCATATAGCTCTGCGCTTCTGAGCAAAGCCTTTGTGGGTATGCACCCTCTGTTGAGACACGTCCCTCCTATCTCCCTCTGCTCAATGAGCGCAACCCTCTTTCCGAGCTGCGATGCTCTTATAGCGCAGGTGTATCCTCCTATGCCCCCACCTATGACAACCAGATCAAAACGATCCATAAAAAATAATGGATTTTTTGTATAAATACATAGCGACTTAAGAAATAGAGATCTAAAAAGATCTACAACTCCTGAAAAAGCTTTTGTCTGCCAGATCTTTTGAGAATACGAAAAGCATCAATATAGACTATGTTCCGCCTTCATCAGCATCATTAACATCAAGGCGCTCCACCTCTGCACGGATCTGATCAAGCGTTTCTCTGATCTGCTGGTTAATGGTGTTTTCATCGATTTCTCCTTCTGCTTCGATCTCTATTGTGATTAGCAATTGATCGCTTTTGCTCTGAAGAGGTCTGATCACTTCGGCGTATACATCTGTATAACGATCCCACGGCACTTTTGCCCTTATGGATAGCTTTTTCCTTTTTACCTGTTCGCCTGGGACTTCCCCTCTTCCCGGTGTAGCTGGTGGTTGTGGTATTTCTCCACCATAAACTGGTGGTTTTCCTCCATAATGATCTTCCTCTTTCTTTGCTTTTTTCTGCTCAGCGATCTTTTAGATTTTTCGAATAGATCCTTTCCATAGTTCTATACGTTAGAGCCATAAAGGATAAATAGCGATATGTAGAATATAGCATATGGGCAAAAGAATG
>WOYO01000007.1 GCA_011620765.1 Thermoplasmata archaeon | reverse complement strand
CGGTGGTTCTTCTTAAAAATGGAGATGAAAAGGATGCGGAGATAGCAGCCTCTCTGGCTCTCAAATACAGTGACTGCGAAGAAGAGAGAGCTCCTGCTGTCATGAGGCACAATGGAAGAGAAGAGATCATCGAGGCAAGGAGAGGGCTAAAAGCAGCAATGATCTCTAAGCACGATATGGCTCAGCAAGAAGAGTGAAAAATTAGCTCATATGCCCCTTTAAGCGAATCTGCGCGCTAGAGCTCTTCTACTCCTCCATACCCTGTTGCTGTAAATGGGAGATAATGGCTGTTATTCAATCACTATAAGGATTCTATTATTTTTCCAGCAGTCAAAACGTTTTTTGGTATAGCTGCCCGGGCAGTTTTTTTAGGGTCTACCACCTGTGAAATTTTCAGGTCAACGGATAGACTTGCCAGAATATAGGCATCTTCCCATGTCAGCTTCAGGCCTCTCATCATATACTTCACGGCTTCACTGGTTGCTGCATACAGGGCTTCATCCAGATTGTTGCCTGATGCGATAACTGCGGTGTATTCATCCGTTTCTACCAGAGGCCATTCAACGGTTTTCCCCTTTATAAGTCCAGTCTCGATCGTAACCACTGCAGGCACTTCTAATCCGGTAAAGCAGATCTCTCCGTCTCCCATGAGCGCGTGGCAATCCCCCAAGGCCAATAAGGCTCCCTCTTGATTTACTGGTAAATACAGGGTTGACCCTTTTTTGATGTCTGTGGTATCCATGTTGCCTCCATGCTTCCATGGCGTTGCTGTTGGCCATTGACCATCTTTTTGTGCTGGTGCCACTCCTATCACTCCTATCATTGGTTCTATCGGGATTCTGACACCCTCAAATGTTGCATAGCCATCTTCTATGTCAATTATTCTTATTTTAGATCTGGTTGCCTGATCTCCTAAGACTCCTTCCTTTGTTACTGTGGCTGCAACGCCTTTTCCTGCTACAGCTATGTCAAGAATTTTTACCTTCAGCAAATCCCCGGGCTCAGCGCCCTCCACATAAATAGGCCCTGTGGCTGGATTCAATCTACCATAATCTATCTCAGTCATCACCTGGTCTTCTCTTGCTATCTGCTGAAAAAAGCAATCATTGCTCTCTACTTTAATGACCTCTCCCGGTATGATTGTTTCTATGGGCTCCATGCCGTGTGTAAAATTGTAGATCACTCTGCTGCCTGAAATTGTCTTCATGCTCTTCTTATTACTTTTTCATCTTATATTTTATTCTCTATCTTCTGGAGTTAATGTTATTATTTTGTGCTCATCTGGTATCCCTCTTTATGAAATTCCATTATTAGGTAACTATCAATTTTGTAGCCAAATATATGTCTATTGAAGCTCTCTGCAAACCTGCTCGGACGTTGTCAGAACGATAAAAACCAAGCCCCTTGATCGAAGCCTACAATAACGATCTCATACCTTTCCATCCCGATCCTTGCTGTGGATCATACCGAAGATATCCCCAGCAGCAAACGGCGCTCACTTCTGTAGCAAAAGAATATACAATCTGTAAGCAATATTGTTTACATGGCACAGGTCCAGGTGAGAATTCCTGAAGAGCTCCTGGAAAAGATAGACGAATGGATCAGGGAGGGCAAATACAAAAGCAGGAGCGAGGCAATAAGGCATATTTTAATGCTCTATGAAGAAAAAGAGAAAACAAAGGAGTTCTACAGGATGCTCGTTGAAAAGAGCAGAGAGGCAAAGAAAAATACAGAGGATCTCATTCCTCTGGATGAAATATGAGCTATGAGGTTCTGCTTCATCCGAAGGCTGCAGATTTTTTGAAAAGGCTGGACGAAAAGAAGAGATAAAGAAAAAGCTTGAAACCCGTAGCATGAAGCTGGGAAGCATCTGAAGAGCTTCTGGGGTCTTAGAATTGGTGACTACATAGCTATCCATGAGATAGACAGAGAAAGGAATGAGGTAATAGTCCTTTTCACCGGGCACAGAAGAGACTTCTATAAAGATCTTTCAAAGCTTTTCTGAGGCTCACCAAAATCCATTTATTTCCCTGAGATATCTGGGTCAGCTTTTTGCACAAACTTTATTGATCCTGCCAGAGGAACTATGGCAGAGATCGCTGGCATCAACATGCCAAAAGGCCCCTCAGTCAGCGATCCTGGACAGCTCTGGAAAAGCGACCAGCAATGCCCCGCCCCAGCCACCAAATCCATGATACCTTATCAGGTTTCTTATCCCATGCTTATGTCTCCATCCCGGATCTGCCAAAACAGCGAAAACATAAATGAACTGGAACGTTACATTATTATTGATGGACGAGCGCATGATGGAGAAGCTCACCAACATTGAAAAGATGCTGGTGGAGATAAATTCAAAGATAGACAACTTTCTGGGAGTTGAAGATCTCTCTGAAGAAGAGATGGAAGGGGTTAGAGAGATCAGAGAAGAGATAAAGAAGGGCAATTGTGCAGAATATGATAAGATCAGCTGGGAGTGACTGATCTGTGCATGTATGAGCTTTCTTCCCCTTTGCCTTTGCAGGGTCGATCCCGCGCAACAGGCTTTGCTTAATTATTTTCTACATAGAGACGGTTTTTGTCCCTTTATAGCAAAAATTTAAAACAACGCGAGTATTCTTATCCACATGCCGGGATCCCTGTCCAAGAGAGAGCGAGTTGTGCTGGAACTGGAGTAAATCAATTAGCTCTAAGGCGCTGCAACGGTTAGAGATCATTGAAGAATAGGATCTCAAAGGATTTCAGAATTCACCCACGAATTCTTCCTATTCTGGATCATGGCATGAAAGATCCCTGCAGACTTATCCAGAGCAGGATCTAAAAGCTTTGGAAGATTGAAGGCATCAGCAACCCTGTATCCTCTCAGCATCAGATTGTGCTGTCTTTTCGGGAGCACTATCCTCTCCCTAATCTTTTCTTTCTCATCTCCAAACTCCATCTCAGCGCTCAATATTGCCTGAGATATTCCCTCTCCAGTCAAAAGATGGCCAAAGCCTCCGGCATCCCCGAGCAGGGTTATGTCGCCAAATCTGTGCCCTTTATAATCGAAGCTCACTCCCGCAGCACCATAGGTAGCGCTTGAAAAATCAAACCTCTTCTCGAAGAACTTTTTTGTGTAGTCTCTGAAATCTTTTATTGGTCTTCTCGGATCTGCTCCACCCCCACCAATGACAATGTAGTCATCGTGAGGGAACAGATACATCGCTCCAAAACCGAAGCGGGTAAAGCTCAGATAGACCTCTAGCTTGTCATGAGTCGTGTTTGGCAGGGTCCACTGGAAGCAGAGGAACTCTTTTCTCTTCAAGCCTAAGGCTTTTCTTACGACAGAGGTTGTGCCATCCGCAGCTATAAGCTTTTCATAGCCTATCTCTCCGCCATTCAGGGTTTTTTCTTTCACATCTATTTTCTTAACCTCACAGTTATCCTTCAAGGATGCGCCGCTCTTCAGAGCCTCGTCCAGCATGTACTGCCCGAGCTCCAGCCTTGAGACCATTCCCATGAATGGCTTTTCAGATTCTACGGTTAGCTCCTTCAGAGATGGAGTGAAGAAAGATATCTTGTGGGTAAATGTTTCGAACAGCTTTTCTGGAAAAATGTTGATCGTTTTGGGGCTTATGGCACCAGCGCAGACCTTATTCCCTATGTCCTTGTCCTTCTCCTTTTCAACGATGAGCACCTCCTTTCCCTTTTCAGCAAGTATTTTTGCCGCGGTTAAGCCAGCTGGACCAGCGCCTACAATAACTACTTCGTGTTTCTCCATCGCTCATAATGTTTTGCAAAAGTTATAAATCTTCTGTGTTTTGTTTCGCAAGGATCTCAAGCTCCTGCAGAACTTTATTGATCTTATCAGAGAAATTATGGCAGAGATCGCTGGCATCTGCATTCCTCCAGGGCTCTAAGCCAGCGATCCTGACAATTTGGGGACCAGCAATGATCCAGCCACCAAATCCATGATGCTTCAAAAGATCAGGGAGATCTGGCTTATAGTTCCACTTTGGGTCTATTATCGCTCCGGCAGCTCCACTCTTTATTGCCTGGTAGATCCCTTCTCTATAGCTGCAGGTAATAGATGCAATATCATTATGCTCACAGGAATAGAATAATAAAAAAGATAACCAGACTTACCAGACGGTTTCAACAATTCCAGATTCCCTGATTACCCTATCCTTCGTGATA
>WOYO01000067.1 GCA_011620765.1 Thermoplasmata archaeon | reverse complement strand
CTCCACGTAACTATCGGCTTTTTTGTTGCGCCCACAGCATCAATTTCCTTGACGCTGGTATTTGTCGGGCACTCTCTCTCCTCTTCTTCCATTATTTCAATGAGCACATTAACATAATAGTCCAGGCTCTCTCTAGTCTCACTCTCAGTAGGCTCGATCATAAGCGCTTCTTTAACGATAAGAGGGAAATAGACTGTGGGCGCATGAATGCCATGATCAAGAAGCCTCTTCGCCACATAGTTAGCGCTCTTAGGTTCAGCGCTAAGAACGAATTCATGCTTCCTCAGATCCTTGTAAGAGAGCGTATAATATTTTTTGAGTTTCTCTTTCATATAGTTTGCATTGAGAGTGCTGAACTCCGCAACCTTTTCCAACCCTTCTTTACCCATGAGCAGGATGTATGAAAAAGCCCTCACAAAAACACCAAAGTTTCCATAGAACTCATGAACTTTACCTATGCTATTTTTTGAACTGTAATCCAGATAATATCTCCCTTCCCTTTCGCGGATCCTCGGCACTGGTAGATACTCTTCCAGAAAGGATTTTACGCCCACTGGTCCTGCTCCAGGACCGCCGCTTCCATGGGGCGTAGAAAATGTTTTGTGGAGGTTAAAGTGCACCATATCAAAGCCCATAGCTCCGGGCTTTACTTTTCCCATTATGCCATTGAGATTTGCACCGTCATAGTATAGCAGAGCTCCAGCCTCATGGATTATCTTCGTTATCTCTTCTATTCTGCTCTCAAATATGCCTAGAGTGTTCGGGTTCGTCATCATGAGACATGCTGTCCTATTAGATACAGCAGCCTTAAGCGCGTCCACATCCACACACCCATCTCTGTCTGAGGGGATCTCAACTACCTTAAATCCAGCCATTGCTGCGCTTGCAGGGTTTGTGCCATGAGCGCTGTCCGGAACTAAAACTTCGTTCCGCCCCTTGCCTTCAAAGTATGCTCTCACAATTGACATGCCTGTAAACTCGCCCGCTGCTCCGGCGGGTGGCTGGAGCGTTACGGCATCAACACCCCCTATTTCGCACAAAAGTTTCTCAAGTCTGTACATCAGCTCAAGGCATCCCTGGGCTCCAATAGAATATGGATGGACATCATTGAACATCCTCACAGCTTCCTCATTGACCTTTGGATTGTACTTCATTGTGCATGAGCCTAATGGATACATGCCACTGTCAACACCGAAGTTCATCTGGGACAAACGCGTATAATGCCTGATAACCTCTATTTCACTTAGCTCCGGAAATTCAAATCCTTCTCTCCTTATGCTCTCTGGCAATACTATACCCTCTTCTTCATCTATTGCACAGCCTATGCGCCCTTTTTTACCTAATTCATTTATCAAAGGCTCATCATATCTTGCCTGTCTATACATTTCCATTTTTATCCTTCGCCTCCCTCAAAGCATTTATCAACACATCGTGCTCCTCTCTGTTATGAAGCTCCGTTGTGCATATGAGCGCATTTTTACCAGTAAGCAAAGGTCCAAACTCGACATCATGCTCTAAAGCTCCATCTCTCAGCTTTTCCATGTGCTCATATTCAAAAACAAACTCGCTGAAGAACGTAGAACCATAGAAAGGAACATCGAAAAGCTCTTTAACTCTCGTCGAAAGAGCTCTTGCATTCTTTATGTTTTTTATAGCTATGCTCCGCATACCGTTCTTCCCCAATAAAGAGAAATAGATCGCTCCAGCTATCGCCAACAGACCCTCATTCGTGCATATGTTCGATGTGGCCCTGGCCCTCCTTATGTGCTGCTCCCTTGTCTGCAGGATCATACAAAAAGCATCCTTTCCATCCTTATCTTTAGTAAGCCCAATTATGCGCCCTGGCATCTGCCTCATGTACTCTTTCCTGCATGCGAATATTCCCAGCAATGGGCCCCCGAAGGATAGATCAAAAGTTAATCCTCCTATAGCTATATCCGCATTATAATCACCTGGGGACTTTATGATAGGCAATGCCAGAGGATTTGCTCCTACAACGAGCAGTGGAGCTACCTCCCTTACCGCTGCGATCTCTTCTTCCAGCACCCCAAACATGTTGGGGGTCTCCACATATACGCCAACGGTTTCATTGTCTATCCTCTTCTTGAGATCCTCCAGATCCACCATGCCTTTTTCATTATACGCAAATTCTTCTATGGAAACACCAAAGCCCTTTGCATAGTTCCTCAGCACTGCCTTCTTTGCCTGACTTATGGCCTCTGGGATGAGGAATTTTTTTCCGTCTCTAATTCTGTGGCACATAAGACAGGATTCCCCCAGAGCGGTGGCCATATCATACACAGAAGCATTTACCACCTCCATGTTGTAGAGCTCGCTCACATAGCTCTGGTACTCAAACATGGCCTGAAGTGAACCCTGGCTTATCTCCGGTTGATACGGCGTATAGGCTGTGAGAAACTCGCTTCTTGATATCAGATAATTAATGGCGCTGGGTACGTAGTGTTTTGCTATGCCCCCCCCTAAGAAAGAGAGATACTTTTTGTTTTTATCAGCTAAAGAAGAGATCTCCTTCAAAACCTCGCTTTCGTTCTTTGCACTCTCTATGGAAAGTTTGCTTCTCATGCTTTCAGGCACATCAGCAAAGAGCTCCTCTATGCTCTCAAGCCCCACAGCATGGAGCATCTCTTCCTTTTCACCTTCGTTTGGTATAAGATTCTTCATTGCTGCTCTGTGATCTTTTTATACGCCTCAGCGTCAATCAACCCTTCAGGTTCCTCAGCGAGCTCAATAACAACAAGCCAGCCATCATCATAAGGGCTTTTGTTTATCAGCTCTGGCTCATCATTCAGCCTCGAGTTAACCTCAACAACCTTTCCGCTAACAGGTGCATAAACATCACTCACAGATTTAACTGACTCTATGCTCGCGAGGATCTCCCCCTTCTTGATCTCTTTTCCTACCTGAGGCAGATCAACGTACACAACGTCCGTCAGGTTTTGCTGCGCGTAATCAGTGACGCCTATTCTTACTCTCTTTCCTTCCCTTTTAACCCATTCATGGGTCTCCGTATACTCCAATTCTTCTCTTATCTCCGCCATCTTCTCACCTCTAAACAAATGTTCCCTTTATTATCTTAGCTTTCAGCTCTTTGCCCCTGGCATCTATGTAAACCTCGTTTCCAGCTATTGCTTCTTCCTTTTCCACGTATCCTAAAGCTATACCCTTCTCAAGGACAGGGGAGAAACCTCCACTGGTGACCACACCTATATTTTTGTCATTTTTATTATTCTTTATTGGATAACCGTGCCTTGGCACTCCCTTATCTTCCAATAAGAGAGGAACGAGCAACTCCTTCACATCCCTGTTTAAGCTGTTTTTCCCTATGAACTCATGATCCCAATCTATGACCCACTCCAGGTTTGCCTCTATCGGTGTGCGTCCCTCAAGCTCATTTCCTGCAAGGCACATACATTTCTCAAGTCTCAGAGAGTCTCTTGCCCCAAGACCACATGGCTTTATGCCAAACTCTTTTCCTGACTCAAGAAGCTTCATGAAGAGCTCTTTATTCTTTGTGATAAACTCAAACCCATCTTCTCCAGTATACCCCGTCCTGGAGACTATTGTTTCATAGCCCTCAAGCTCAGTTTCAATGAAGCGGAAGCGCTTTGGAAGATCCTTACTGTATAGTTTAAGGAGCGTCTTCTCAGCAAGCGGACCCTGAAGCGCGAATATGAGATACTCCTTGCTTCTGTCTATGGCTTTGCCCGGGCTCTTTTCATTTATCCAGCTCTCTATCCTCTTCGCTTTTCCTGCATTCGGCACAAGAAGATACCTATCCTTCATAACCATATACGTAAGATCATCTATGATCTTTCCACCCTCATCTAGGATCATCGTGTATTTTACTCTCCCATAAGAAAGCTTTGAGGGATCTGAGGTTGTTACCCTGCTCATTGTTTCCTGATCTCTCTCTCCTTCAACAAAAACCTTGCTCATATGGGAAACATCAAATAGGCCAACAGCCCTCCTCACAGCAAGATGCTCCTCAACTATGCTTGAGTAATAGAGAGGCATCTCAAAGCCAGAGAAATCTGTGAACTTTGCCCCAAGCGCTTCATGCGCATCATAAAGAACAGCCCTCTCAACCATCATATGTAATTCCCATATCGCTTAAAATATTTTTGGTTGCCTTAAAGTAAACCCTGGGTCGAGGCTAAAGACCAGATCCATTAGGATTATCTAAGGCTATCATTCTATGAGAAAGTCCTGAACAAGAGAAACACAAAATTGCAGAAGAATTAACGGATCATAGAT
>WOYO01000017.1 GCA_011620765.1 Thermoplasmata archaeon | reverse complement strand
AGCTTTCAAGGGCAGGGTGTGATTATATAGTTACAGGCACGATAGTTGAGCAGACACCGATAGAAAAGCTCTACGACGTGCTCAGAGAGATCATAGAAGCTATCCGCTAATTCTCACAGTGTAGCTCTCTTCCTTTGTTATCTCCTTAAGACTTCCATCAGCATCAACACTGCCATATGCAAATCTTAATTCAGTCGTTCCTTTCTTTAGAGCTTTAAACGTGAAGTACTTTATGGTTGTGCCCATGAGATCAGGATCTGAAGAGGTTTTAAAACCTTCATCAACCAGCTCAACGCACTCTTTATCATATTCTGTGCACTTCCACTCATAGCCAGGATTCAACGCCTGTTCCAGTTCTATCGTGAACGTTTCATTCACCCCTGTATTTATGTCTATGTCTGCATCTGCAGGTTGCAGGAAGCTTGCGATTCTGTTAAAGATCCTGCCGCACATACCACCTTCCAGAGGGGCTAAGAGAACTACAGCAGAGACAAAAACTGTAAAGCACGCTAAGGGCACATGTTTTGTCTGCATGTATTTTATATCTCACTGATCCTATATGTAATTAATCAAAATGCTTAGCTCACTTACAACTCCATTCTCAATAGAGATCCATGGATATCTCTGTACGCTCCGGGTTTTTCGTCTCTTTGCACTTTAAATAGCTTTGATAAGAGATGAGCTAACCTGTAATGTGATGTAAACAGTTAATACGCATGAACATGCTTTTCCCCATGGAGCTGTTTTTTATAACAACAAACAGAAACAAGGTAGAAGAGGCAAGAAACATTTTAGAGGGCTTTGAGATAACCCAGGTGGATAAGGAATATCCAGAGATCCAGAGCAGTAGTGAAGGAGTTGTGCTGTTTGCTCTGGAACATTTAAAAGAAAGAGGGCCCTTAATAATAGAGGATACATCTTTCTGTATAAAAAATTTGAATGGGTTTCCAGGCGCCTTTGCAAGCTATGTGCAGAAGACTCTGGGTAATAAAAGGATCCTGCAGCTACTAGGGGATACGGAAGAAAGAGGAGCTTACTTTGAAACGTGCATTGGCTTGAGCTATAAAGGCAAAAGAGTGTTTAAGGGTAAATGTTATGGTTCAATAGCTTTTGAGTCCAGAGGGAGCAATGGTTTCGGTTTTGATCCAATATTCATCCCGAATGGGTATGATAAGACTTTCGCAGAGATGAGCTTGAAAGAGAAAAATCAGATATCCCACAGATCAAAAGCTTTCAGATCTCTGAAAGAGTACCTGGAAAACATTATATAACAAAACGTAAATTGATATTATGAAGGGTAGTATTAGGATAGGGCTTGCTTCCATCATTGCGATCGCTCTTTTTGCAGGGTCCTTCGCGGGATCTGTTGAAAAAGAGCAGATATTTCAGACAGAAACTCTGCCAAATGGTCTGGAGGTCATATTTATAGAAAACCACAACATACCTCTGATCTCTGTGGTTATGGCTGTAAAGAATGGTGCGCTTGCAGAGAGCCCGGAGTATGACGGGCTATCTCACTTTTATGAGCACATGTTTTTTAAGGCAAACAAAGAGATACCATCGCAGGAAGAGTATATGAAAGAGCTCCGCAGACTTGGTGCCTGGTGGAACGGCTGGACAAGCACAGAGACCGTTGCCTACTTTTTCACCGTTCCTAAAGAAAACTTTGAGGATACATTGCGGTTCATGGAAAATGCGATAAGGTTTCCGCTCTTTGATGAGAAAGAGCTTGAAAGAGAGAAGGGTGTTCTCCTTGCAGAGTATGATAGAACAGAGGCAGATCCTTACAGAGCTCTAAGTACCGCGATGGATGAACAGCTATGGTATGAATATTACTCAAGAAAAAATGTGATAGGAAACAGGACAGTTATAGCAACAAACACAAGAGAGAAGATGCTGACGATACAGCAGAGATACTATGTCCCCAACAACTGCGCATTGATTATTGCGGGGGATATAAGCGCTGATGAAGCTTTTAACTCTGCGGAGAGCATATTCTCAGACTGGGAGAGGGGTGAAGAGCCCTTTGAGTTTTATCCTGTACCTGAGCATCCACCATTGAAAGAGAGTAAAGCAGTCATTGTTGAGAGACCCGTTGGTATGGTGACTCTCAGCATGGAGTGGCAGGGACCCAGCGTTTACAAAAACACAGAGCATACATACGCTGCTGATCTCTTCTCTTACGTGCTCAACAATCCAAACTCAAACTTTCAAAAGAATCTTGTGGACTCTGGACTCTTTTCTTCATGCTCTATATCTTATTATACTCAGAATCACACAGGACCTATATCCATAGAAGCCCAGACAACCCCCGAAAAATTCTATGAAGCAAAAGATGCTTTATTTAGAGAAATAGAGAAATTTGATGATGTGGATTATGTAAGCGGAGAAGAGATAGAAGATGCAAAAGCCATGGTTGAGGTCACAAGAGCTTATGAGCTTGAAGCTCTTCATAACAGCTTTGCACCCAGTTCACTTCCATACTGGTGGGCTGTTACAGGACTTGATTACTACACCAGCTATGTCTATAACATAAAAGATGTTAGCATAGAAGATCTAACGGAATATGCATCTAACTATATAATCGACAAACCTTTCGTTATCGGTGTCCTGCTAAACCCGCAATCATCGCTCAAATTGGAGGAGAGTGATCTGATATGAAAATGGACATGAAAGAGAGAAAATTTGCTGGAATTTTAGTTTTAGTGCTCTTCATAATGGTGATACAGCCAGTTATACCTGTGGAGAGCCAGCAGGAAACAAGGATGTTTGAGGTTGACGGTCTTAGAGTGATATTCAAGCCTGTAGCCGGTGAAACAGTTGGTGTGCAGCTATTCTTTGATGGGGGCGTCACAAAACAGACAGAGGAAAACCAGGGCATAGATGCTTTCCTCTTGTCTGCCTCTATGAGAGGCAGCGAAAAGTATCCAAAAGAAAAACTGATTTCAGAGGTAACAAAGATGGGTACAGCAATGGGCGCAGATGCCTATTATGATTACACAACAGCATATATGCGCTCTGTTAAAAAGAACTTTGAAAGCTCATGGAATATGTTTGTTGACATCCTGTTAAATCCTCTTCTGGAGGAGGACGAGGTAGAGCTTGTTCGCTCTCAGCTAATCTCTGCAGCGAGACAGAAGCGGGATAGCCCTGATAGCTATGTGGTCGATCTTGCAAATTCGTTACTCTACGAAGGACATCCATATGCCCTTGACCCATATGGAGTTGAAGAGAGTTTGAGAAATATAACAATAGAGGATCTGATAAATCACAATGGAGAGCTCCTTACAAAATCGAGAATGCTCCTTGTTATAGTCGGTGATTTTACACAGAGAGAGGTGGAGCGCTATGCATCAGCCTTTGCTTCTTTGCCTGAGGGCGAGGAAGAAGGGTTGCTTAACAGAATAGTGGAGAAAATAATGGAGACGTCGCGCAGGTTACTTCCGAGGACATCGCAGGAGTGCTCAAATCTATTAGGCAGAGCAGAGACAGCAGAGACGGGGGAAAAATTCGTCTATGTGCCTTTAGAGATACCAAACACATATGTGAGAGGCGTTTTCAGAGCTCCAGGAATGGATGATCCAGATTACTATGCAGCCTGCATAGCTTTAGACATACTGAGCGATACGCTTTGGGAAGAGGTAAGAACAAAAAGGAATATGGCATACTCTGTGGGCAGTGGTCTGTCCTCAAGAAGGGATAATTATGGCATTGTTACTGTTACTACAAATACGCCTGATGAAGCGCTCAACGTTATGAAGAGTGTGATAGAAAAGATGAAGAGTGAGGGTGTGAGCGCTGAGAGAGTGGAGGAGGCTGTGAATGGATACATTACCAGCTTCTATCTAAGCAATGAGGGTACTCTGAGCCAGGCATACCTGCTAGGTCTATGGGAGCTCAATGGAGGTGGCTGGGAGAAGAGCTTTGAGTTTGTTGATAATCTGCGCAAGATAAAGCCAGAGGCTGTTAAAGATTTCCTCAACACATACTTAAAGGATATAACAACAGCAGCTGTTGGTGGACAGAGCCTCAGCGTGAAGCTCTAATTCCTTCCCTTTTCCTTTTCTTTATTTTCTATACCTCTTCGCCTATAAAAGCCTCAAGCCTCTTTATGGCCTTAAGCTTTTCATCGCTGCCAATCTTTGCATTATCTATAGCGCTCTTAAGCACTTCTGTGGCTCTGTCCATAGCGGTTTTATCTACAGGAAAAGGAACACCATCCTTGCCACCAACGGTGAAAGAGTATCTAACAGGATCTTTTCTGCTGGGTGGTTTGTCAT
>WOYO01000021.1 GCA_011620765.1 Thermoplasmata archaeon | reverse complement strand
TGCTGCCCCTTTCATGAAAAGAAATGCTTTTACTTCTATCTATACCTTTCTGTTGCTCAGAATCAATTGTGCAGTCCCAAAAGTATTTACAAACTTGCGTGGCACATTTTAAATAAACCATACTAAGTGCGGTTGTATTTACGACCGAACTTGCTCGGTCTAAATAAGTAGTGCTTGCACAACTGTATTTCCTAGCAATAACACCAACCAAAAAATGTGAAATTAACAAAAAAGAAGGTAAAGTGGTTAAAACATTCTAAGAGAGACTACTAGAGGATCTGATATGAAAATAGAGAATAAAAATAGGGGTATACACAGGAAATAATAGTGGGGCTATACAGATTTTTTGTCTAGTTGTCATATCTAATTCATCTTTTTTATGCCGTTTTCATATAACGTTCTGCGGATAAAAGAAGTTGCCGAAGGCAATTTGGACGCAGCGTAGCATTTTATCCACTGTTAGCAGGCCCGAATGGAGTGAGGGCAAGGCAACGAAGTTGCCGCAGAGTTCGGAGCGAGCTAAACTTATTTTTCAAACCAGAAAGGAATGTTGGTACCAGTAACAACACCGGTATCACTATCAATAACATTACAATAAATATTTTTCCAGCCAACTATTTCACACACATAAAAAGCATTATCAAAAGTTATTGTTTCTGATTCGTCTGGTTTAAATGGCGCGCTCATAATTATTCTACCAGTGCCAGGATATCCATTGACTGTCACAAACTTCTCTATCAACTCATCATAGTTATAAATCATATCGCCAGTTTCTGGATTAAATAAATATTTACCATCAACTACGGCGGCTCTCCATGGAAACATCCTGCTGCCAGTTTCTTCTTTAACTACACCACTAATCGTTGTGAGTTCTTTATCAGTTCTAAAAGGGTAATTAGGGTTAATATGACAATTTACGTACGTTGTGCCCTGGTATGTCATATTAGCAGGTATCGTTGGTTGTTCTTCTTGCTTGATGAATCCACTAATAAAAATAATTCCAACAATTGCAATTGTTAGTACCAAGACTCCATAAACTAAAGGTTTTGATTTCATTATAATTAATTAAGATCTAATCCTTATAATAGTTTCTTTTTCGGAAGCGAGCCCCCGAATTTCTGCTAACTGTGAATAACCGGACTCGAGTTCGTTTACCTTCCAATACGGGAATTAATCCGAGTACTTCATTTATCCACAAAGCGGTAGGAACATTTTGGTTGGCGAAATTAAATAAACGAATGGAGGTGTAAATAAAATATGAACCCCCCAAGTTGTGAAGAATTTTGCAAGGGTTACAAAGAATTTAAAGAACATGAGACGCGTGATGCTATGTATAAAGTAGCAACTTTCCTTATATCCTCTTTTTGGGGTAAACCTTCGGATATGACAGATGGATTGGGTGTGTTGTTGTTAACATGGAATCAGGCATTTTACAGATATGGGATTTTCAATTTCAATAAACTGGAAAAATGCATAACCGACAATCTCCAAAAAATTGAAAACTTCAGTAATAGAGATATTTTGAGTTTGTCAAATTCCGATGAAGAGAATATAAAGGATTTATTCAACAAGTTTCTTGAGGCTCTACAAATCGATTCTGATAAAAAGGTGAAAAAAAGCTCTGTGTCCGTAGCTAAAGCTTTACATCTCTTAGCCTCCGAGTTCTTTCCCCTTTGGGATCAAAAAATAGCAAAAGCCTACGAGTGTTATTATAACAAGAATCCTGCGGAAAGATATTTTTCATTTTGCAAGATTACAAAAGACATAGCAGATAAAGTTAAAGATTGCGATGAAGTTAAAGATTACATCATTCAGTCAGGCAAAACACTTGTCAAGTTGATAGATGAATATAATTATTCCAAATATACGCAGGGATGGATTTAGAAAATGGACTGCAAAGCAAAACGCTGCGCTCCCTCGGGTCGCCTAACAGCGAACATACGGCTACGCTTGGCTCTGCCCAAATGCTCGGCTTCGCTCTGCAACTTCGCATACACTGAAACAGATCTTATCTGCAGGCTCAACTTTTTTATAAGAGGTGTGCGATTATCATTATGTACAGGATTGTTCTTCTCAGGCATGGAGAGAGCACATGGAACCTTGAGAACAGGTTCACAGGCTGGACAGATGTTGATCTGTCTGAGAATGGCGTAAGAGAGGCACACTATGCAGCTGAGCTGCTGAATAAGGATGGCTTTGTCTTTGACCTTGCCTACACGTCCGTGCTGAAGAGAGCAATAAAAACGCTGTGGATAGTCCTTGAGGATATGGATCTCATGTGGATCGAGGAGCGCAAGAGCTGGAGGTTAAACGAGAGGCATTATGGAGCGCTACAGGGTCTCAACAAGGCCGAAACTGCAAAGAAGTATGGTGAAGAGCAGGTATTTAAATGGCGCAGGAGCTATAACGTGAGGCCACCGGCGCTAAGTGAGGATGACTCTAGATTTCCTGGTAAAGACCCGAGATATAAATCATTGAGCAGAGAAGAGCTACCATTAACAGAATCTCTTGAGGACACAGTTAAGCGCTTTCTACCATACTGGCACTCAGAGATAGCTCCAAACATAAAAAAGGGAAGAAAGATAATAATATCAGCTCATGGGAACAGCCTCAGAGCTCTTGTAAAATACCTGGATAATGTAAGTGATGATGAAATACCCGGGCTAAACATACCAACAGGTATACCTCTCATATATGAGCTGGATGAAGAGCTAAAGCCTATAAAGCACTACTACCTGGCGGATGAAGAGACTGTGAAGAAAGCAACGCAGAAGGTAGCAAACCAGCTTAAGGATCAATAGTTAGAAGAGGTTCTTACCCTCTGAGTCTATGGAGACGAACAGAGGGCCAAAGTCCTCAACCCTCAAGACCCAGAGAGCTTCAGGCATTCCCAGATCAGACCAGAAAACGCTTTCAATGCCCTTTACTCTTTCAGCCGCATAAACGCTGCAGCCTCCCGGGAAGATGGCATGGATAGCACCGAACTCCCTGCATGCCTGCGCTGTTCTCTCTCCCATCGTGCCCTTACCTATGATTATCCTGACCCCTGTCCTCTTTATGAAATCATATTCATATCTCTCCATCCTCATGCTTGTTGTTGGACCTATGGATATCACCTTACCCTCTGAAACAATTGGCCCTGCATGGAACATTACCGAGAGAGTTACAGGCAAGGCTTCGTTATCTTCTAAAAATCTTCTGTGCGCAGCATCCCTGCATGTCACTATTGTGCCATCTATGTAGAACTCATCGCCTATCCTGAGACTTTCTATATCCTCTTTTTCAACAGGCGTCTTTATCTTAGTTTTCATTTTTTATCCAGCCTCCTGTGTGATATGATCTCATAGCTGAGATCCTTTTCAACCCTCACAATGCCCCTTCTGTGAGCCCAGCAGCCTGTAGAGAGACCTATGGCAAATGCAGCGGGATGCCTTGCGGATCGCTCTATCCTCACAGCAAGCGCGGAGGTTTTGCCTCCAAAGCCCTGAGGGCCTATGTTCAGTGCATTTATCTTTTCTCTTATAGCTCTCTCCTCTTCGCTCTCTTCCCCAATAGGCGCAACAATAGCTTTCTTTGATAGCATGGCAGCTATCTCTGAGGTCGCTCCGATGCCTATGCCTATGAACAGAGGAGGACAGGCATTTACCCCATACTGCGCTATCCTGCTCACCACCATGTCCTCTACGTTCTCACTGTGCGGCGGTATAACCTTTGACGCCCCTGGTAAAGAAGATCCACCGCCAGCCAGATAAAGAGTTATTTCAGCTTCATTGCCCTCTACGATCTCCCAATCTATCCATGGTATTTTAGAACCGATGTTGTTTCCTGTGTTCCTCTCTCTTTTACCATCATCTTCAATAGCGTTTGGTCTCAGAGGCACCCTTTCAGTAGCTTCCGCTGTTGCCTTCATTATTGCTTCCCTGATAGCTCCAGGGTTAGGAAACTCTGAGCCCACCCTTACAAAGAACTCGAGCACACCGGTGTCCTGGCATAAGGGAACATTTTTTTTCTGCGCAAGCTCAATATTTTCGAACATTATATCATAGATCCTCTTTGCCCTTTCATTTTTCTCTTCATCTCTTGCAGCTTTGAGCTTTTTCATAACATCATCTGGTAGGTATACGGCTGTTTTCTCTATGAGCTCCATGACTATGTTCTCAAGCATATATTCATAAATATAAGCAGTATCTGTAGAAAAAACTTGTGTCTTCATTTATATCAAAAGAAAGCTATTCATATCATGGATAGTGTTGAAGCTCACAGAAAGTGCAGAGGTAAGATAGAGATCATGCCGAAGTGTGATATTAATAGCTATGATGATTTTGCTG
>WOYO01000051.1 GCA_011620765.1 Thermoplasmata archaeon | reverse complement strand
TACTGGCAAAACTCAAAAACACAGAGCTTGCCAACAAAAAAGCTACGAGTATAGCAGCGTCTCTCCCAAGCATGCATTTTAATGACGCTTCCGCTATTTAAATCTATCAGTTAACTTCTCTTTTTAGCATAACTCTTTTAAAACATTGTATCCAGTTGGCTTTTTGAGGTTGGAATGCGAAGTAGGGTGCTTACTTAGAATATGTGTCCTCAGGAAAAAAACCAGATAGGTTTGCACTGCAGGCCAAAGTCATAAAGCAGAGGTTCGGTGATCATGGTAGAGAAATGGTCAGATAGACCAGGGTCAGGGGGTCTTCTTTCCTGGCTATGATCTCTGTTTCTATGTATCCCTACCTTTTGCTAGCGCACACTTTAGAGTTCTTGCTATCAGCCTATAAATGCTGTGCGGAAAGAACTTCATTCTTACCAACTGCTCAAACCTCTTTCAGAGGTTTTCTATTCCTTTCAGTCATACTTAACCTTCTTTTAGGTTTGTTTCACATTTTTTGGGATTGGTGTTCTTGCTGGGAAATACTTTCAGGACTACACACTGGGTCAAAAAACATAAAAAAATATAAATAGATTAAGTTTGATATTGTTAATGAGGCTTATGGAAAATCTCATCTCTGCTGATGGAGAGATCCTGTTGAGGCTGAATAAAAGCAGGATAAGACGGGAGGTTTTGTTTGCACTTGCTATGGCATATCCTGACGCACTCTGTGCCTCAGAGATGGCTTTGAAACTGCACTGCAACCTTGGTGATGTTGGTGGTGTTATTCATGGCTCAAAACCGAGATATAACAGCGCAGATTCACTCATAACGCTCGGACTGGTAGAAGAGGGCGTAAGGATGAGTGGATATATGACAAATGTAAAATTTTATAAAGTTACCCAGAAAGGACTGTTTTATTACGAACTCCTAAAAAAAGGAGTTAGATGAATAGTTACATTGAAGTCAGAGATCTTCAATATAGCTTTAAAGATGCGGATATTTTAAAGGGGATAGACTTTAATGTAGCTGAAGGTGAGATATTTGGATGCCTTGGGAGGAATGGCTCTGGTAAAAGCACCCTTATAAACATTATGTCAACGCTGATACAGCCCACTGAGGGATACATAAAAATTGGGGGATATGACGTCGTAAAAAATGCTGTGGAGGTCAGGAAAAGAATAGGGGCTGTATTTGAAACTTTCTATACTCCACCGGAGCTGACACCTTTTGATTATCTATACTACTATGGGGAGCTCTCAGCCATTGAAAAGCCGGTTATACTTGAGAGAGAAGAAGCTCTCATAAAGACCTTTAACCTTGAGAGATATGAGCATAGGAAACTCTCATCTCTGAGTGAGGAGATAGTCAGAAAGGTGGAGATATGCAGGGCGCTCATTTCTTACCCCAGGGTACTTCTGCTTGATGAGCCTACAAGAGGTTTAGATATTGTGGAAAAGAAGGGAATATGGGCTTTTTTAAAGGGCGTTTCCATAGAAGAGGGCGTAGCTATATTTCTGACATCCCATGATCTCCAGGAGATCTCAGAGCTCTGTGATAGGCTTTTAGTGCTGTCTGAGGGTGGCATAGGGTACTATGGGACTGTAGAAGATCTTGCCATAGAGAAGGGTGACCTTGAAAAAAGCCTGACAGCCATCATGATGGGACAATGAACCTTGCAATAGTACCCATAAATATCAAGCTTCTGTTAAGAAGCAGATGGTGGTATCTTTTCATTATCTTCTCAGCTTCTGCCCCTCTGGTAGCGTCGCTCTCAAACGATTTCTATACATATCTGATGTACGTTTACTCCGTTGCTCCGTTATTTTTTCTCCCACTGATATCAACAACCATCGCGATGGATCGTCATAGAGGAACAATAAGAAACTTCTTCACAACCCCAATATCAAGAATTGATTACCTGCTATCAAAGTTCTTACAGTGGTTTATCGTTGGTCTTTTCTATGTTCTGATAACTCTGCCTGTATCTCTTTGTTACTGTTTTATCTCAGGCACGCTAAGTGCTCTTTTGATCTCCATACTCTTTTCATTCCTGATATTTGCTTTTCTGATATCTATAGGACTATTTCTATCCGTGCTCATAAGAGGGGCAGCTTTAGTGCAGATAGCAGTCTCATCCTTCTTATGTTTGCTCTTTTACCTGGCCTATGCGTCATATCCGCATGCTCTCTATTATTCTACAAATCTCACTTTGTTAAGAGCTTCACCACTCATAGCTCTCGGCGATGCTCTTAACATATGGAGCTACAGTTCTACGCCACTAATGGTAAATCGCATTGAATGTGCGTCGTCCATAAATTCAGCAATATTCCTTCTGTTGCTCACTCTGTGTCTGTTTTTATCCACCTGCGCAATATTTTGCGGGATACAGAACATAATCGGGCATAATATAATCAAAGGTAAGGAGATATATGTGTTTGCTGTAGCTGCAGCGCTCTTATTACCATTTTTTATACCAGTCTCTGACTATTTTATCAGCAGCAGAGAGTTTATCCGGGCAAGCTCATCAGATTTTGGACTCGTGGTAGATCCTGAAATTCTCATCTATGATGGGGGTATGATCGAAGCTACAATAAGGATTTTCATACCATACGGTCTCACCGGTCTTAGAGATGTTGCACTGACACTCTATTCTCAGGACTTAATCTTCATGAGATCTGACTTCGAATTTGACTATCTTAATATAGTATCCGACGGAGGAAGAGCATTTTTTGATATTCCTGTGAGGATGCGTTTAGAAAACATCCGGGGGCTATTTTATGGTAACTATGAGATTGATATCACCCTGGTTTCAAGGTCTAGATCAGATTTTCTGACAACCACTGTCAGAATAAGAAACAGAGATGCTGAATTGGTAGTAGCCCTTGCCTTCATGCTATCCATAGCATTACCCTCTCTTGCGGCTCCTATATCAAAACGCAGGTTATCATATGAGTAGTCATATGACAACTACATTAAAATAGAAGCGCTCTACTGCTTTTTATGAACCAGAAAGTGTTGACAATAATGCTGGTTGGAGCTCTGCTCTTCTTTCTGCCAGCAGGAGTGGGGGAAGAACCTGAAAGATATGAGCCAGCTCTGCCACAGAACAGGGTGGTTGTAGGGTATGAGGTGGGTGCCAGACTACCTGAAATGAGAGGCGCACGCAGGGTTATGGAGGATAATGCAATAGGATTCTCTGTTTTTGAGGGCGCTTATGTAGACGACATTATTGCCCAGTTACGTGATGTGCCTGGTATAAAGTATATAGAGCCCGATTACATTGCCACAGCATTCTTCACACCAAATGACTCTTTGTTCTCCCAGCAGTATGGACCTCAATCGATCAGGGCGCCACAGGCATGGGACGTGCAGACAGGCTCGGAAAACGTAATAGTTGCTGTCGTGGATACGGGTGTTGATTACACCCACGAGGATCTCTATGGCAGGGTTATCAGGGGTTATGATTATGTAAACAACGATACCGATCCTATGGATGATCAGGGCCATGGAACCCATTGCGCAGGCATAATAGGAGCAACACTCAATAATAGAGTGGGTATAGCAGGGGTATCTCAGGTAAACATAATGGCTGTCAAAGCTTTAGACTCCCAGGGATCTGGCTATTATTCATGGATTTCCAGCGGGATAAGATATGCAGTGGATAATGGCGCAAAGGTGATCTCGATGAGCCTTGGTGGACCTTCTGATAGCCAGGTGATGAGAGATGCTTGCGATTATGCATGGAATAATGGGGTTCTTGTGGTGGCAGCTGCAGGTAACGATTATGGTGGTGCGGTCAGCTACCCAGCAAAGTATGGTAGCGTTATGGCAGTGTCCGCGATAGATAGCAGTGATAAGCTGGCTTCATACTCCAATGTAGGACCGGAAATAGAGGTTTGTGCTCCAGGAAGCAGCATCCTTTCAACATATCCCGGAAATCAGTACAAAAGCATGAGCGGGACATCGATGGCTTGCCCCCATGTGGCAGGTGTTGCGGGTCTTGTTTTTTCGGAGAACCCATACCTGAGCAACGTTGATGTTAGAAACATATTGTGCGATACTGCCATAGATCTCGGGAGTTATGGCCAGGATACAGCTTTCGGTTACGGCAAGGTGAATGCAGAAGGTGCGGTTCTGGCTGCATAAGAGCTGTCAAGCTCCCCTTTCCTTTTTTTATTAACCGCTTATTTTTCGCTCTTTATCTTTATATTAATAGACCTGGCAAACAGCGTTGTTATGTGAGTTGTAGTTATCATTGCCACTTTTCCCTTGGGCAGGAGGTATCTCCCTCCAGTTATAGCATCATAGACCTGTGCTTTTTTGAGGTATATAGGAATAAAACCTCCAAAGAACTTTAACATGTCAGCAGTGTCACAGGGAGAGTGTCGGCAAGATATTTGCAGGATCAACGAGCATGCCCATCGATACGAAAAATATCCCTGAAAAAACATCTCTCAACGATTTTATATAAACCGAAATCGTTGCAGAATATTTTGTTGGGGCTTTCACTATCCGAAGAAGCTGTTCTAGTAATATCCAGAACTAATGAGATTAATTTGCTTTCAGGATATGCGACAAAAAACATAGTTATTGCAAAGAGTGCTATCCCAGCTATCATCTTTGGTGTAGAGATCAGTTCTCCAAGGAAAAGACTGGACACAGAAGATATAACCAGCAGCCCGGCGAGATCATCCAGAACTATGGCACCAGTAACAACCTCTATATTCCTGTTTGTTCTTACTTTAAGATCATTCATCAATTTGAGGTAGTCGTAGATGTTGTCACCAGCATTGTTCCCAAACATCCAGGTCCAAGCCCGAGAAAAAGTCCAGCAATAAAAGACACGGATGTGCCCTAAAATGGAGAGCGCAGTGTATTTTACCTTTCTCAAAGCATTTAGATCTTCCTCAGTCCTGCACTGAACATGAGAAAGACGCACCCAGTTCAGCGATTATAACGATTGCCAAATTTAAAAGTAAGGATTCATAGGGTGCGTATCTAATATCAGCACATCTTTTTATATAGATTATGTCCGGTATTTTCCTATCCTCGCTCTCGTTATGAACTTTCAGTGCTATGTAAGATTAGCTCATAGCTATCCTTTCCCTGGTTATCGGAAGCTTTCTGAATCTTATACCTGTAGCTTTATATACCGCATTTGCTATCGCAGGTGCGACAGGCACAAAAGCGATCTCACCACAGCTCTTCGCACCAAAGGGACCGGAGGGCTCATTGCTCTCTATGAAGTGGCTCTCTATATCAGGAGCATCAAGAGCGCTGGGTATCTTGTAGTTTGTCAGGTTAGGGTTCAGAAGCCTTCCTTCTTCATCAAAGAGCATATCCTCAAAGAGTGCATAGCCAATGCCCTGTAATATGCCGCCCTGTATCTGCCCTTCTGCAGCTAGCGGATTGATGACACCTCCTATATCGCTCATAGCCAGATATCTCTTTATTCTAACTTCTCCCGTGGCTTTATTGACATCCAGCTCCACAAAGTGAGCCGTAAATGGTGGCGGACTGGTTAGATCTATGGCACTTCCTTTGCCACACAGCTCTTCCTTATCATTTCCATAGAAGCAATCCATCGCAAACTCCTTAATTGGTTTGCCTTCTAGCATGCTGTCCTTCAATTCTGCCTTCCTGCCATATGCTCGCTCAGCTCTATCCAATATCTTTTTTCTGAGATCTTCTGCTGCCCTCTTAACAGCCATGCCAGTAACATAGGTGACACTTGAGGCATAGGTGCCCATATCAAACGGAGAGCGCTCTGTATCTGCAGATGTAACCTTTATGTCTTTAAAGCTTATACCTGAAGCCTGTGCCGCTATCTGCGCCATAGCGCTCTCAGCACCCTGCCCTATATCTGCAGCTCCTATGGAAACTGTTACGGTTCCATCCTCATTCAGCCTTGCTGTTGCATTGGCAAACTCAAAGCCAGCAACACCACTTCCCTTCATACCGCATGCTACACCTATGGCCTCTTTTTTCTTCCCATCCCAGTTGAACAGCTCTCTGCCCTTTCTCAGAGCCTCCTCTATACCACAGGATTCTATTTTTCTGGGGATTGCTTCTCCCCCCTCACTCAGAACCTCAGATATTGGGTCTATAGCTCCTTTCTCTATGACATTTTCAAGCCTGAGATCTATGGGATCCATGCTAAGAGCTTCTGCAAGCTCATCCATTGCGCTCTCCAGGGCAAAACCGCCCTGCACAGTTCCATAACCGCGGAACGCTCCGGCTATGGGTGTGTTTGTGTAGACGATGGTTGCGTCAAAGCCTATGTTCTTGCAGTGTTTTGTGTATAATGGCAGAGTCATGGAGCCCATATTTGTGGTTACCGTGACTCCATGGGATCCATAAGCACCAGTATCGCTCAGAGCTTTCATGCTCATCGCTGTAAGCTTACCATCCCTCTTTGCTCCGAGCTTTATTCTAATCTTTGCTCTGTGCCTTCTTCGCGATAGGAAAAACTGCTCTTCTCTGGTTAAGGAAGCAAAACATGGTTTTCCTGTCAGGTATGTAACAAGGGAGACATAGTGCTCCAGGGTCATCTCCTGCCTATCACCGAAACCCCCGCCCATTGTATGGGAGAGCACCCTTATCCTGTTCTCAGGAAGGTTTAAGATTCTGGATATTGTCCTTCTGCAATGATAGACAACCTGGCTTCCTGTCTCCACAACCAGGGTGTTTTTATCCCAGTAAGAAAAGCTTGCATATGGCTCCATATGGATATGTTTCTGCATCTGAGTCTCATAAATCCTGTCAACAATAACATCTGCTTCTTTGAAGCCCTCATCAGGATCCCCAACAACCTCATGTATCTCGCCAACAACATTGCCCTCTGGATGGATCTTTATTTCGTCATTTAGCTTCAGAGACTCTTCCGGATCAAGGATGGGTTTCATAACCTCATACTCTATGAATATGTCCTTCAAGGCTTCCTCTGCCAGCTCTTCGCTATTTGCTGCAACTATTGCAACAGGCTCTCCCACATAGCGCACAGGGTTGTTCAGAACCTTTGTGTCATAGGGTGAAGCCTCTGGATAGGATTGCCCTGCTGTTGTGAAATAGATCTCCGGAACATTCTCGCAGGTCAGTATGAGCTCTGCGCCCTTAACCCTGCTGGTATCTATCCTCTTTATCCTTGCGAAAGCATAAGGGCTCCTTAAAAATTTAAGGTATAAAACATCTCTTCCTTTTATCAATGGTTTTAGATCATAGGCGTAGATCGCTCTGCCCTCTATTTTCTCTCTATAATCTTTGCGCTCAACCCCTTTACCAACGACATCTGAGCCCTCTGGAAGAAGATATGTCTCTTCTCCTCTCAAGAGCGCTTCTATAGCATCTATGACCTTTTGATAAGAACCGCACCTGCAATAGACACCAGAGACCTCTTTTCGTATTTCGTCTCTGGTTTTTTTTCTGGTTTTGCTGTTATTGTTAAGAATGTAATAAGCATACAGAACAAATGCGGGAGTGCAGTAACCACACTGCAGCGCGCCCTTTGCAATAAAAGCTTTTTCTATAGCTTTAAACTCCTCTTTCTTTCTTATACCCTCTATAGTCTCTATCCTGTGTCCATTCACCTGTGCTGCCTTCATTATGCAGGATGTAACAGGTTTTCCATCAAACAGCACTGTGCATGCGCCACATTCCCCACTTCCACAGCAGTACTTTGTGCCTGTGAGTCCTAAATCTTCTCGTATAACACGGAGAAGACTTTTTTGAGGATCACAATCTACATTAGCCCTTTTTCCATTTATCTCAAACTCTATTTTCATGCATTCACCTCCCTCAAGCACTCCTTCAGGAGCTCAACCTCCAGCTTCTTTCTGTAGTCCTTTGATGCCTCTATGTTGCTCACGGGTTTTGTCTCTGAGAGAAGAGCGCCGCAGGCTTTTTCTATGCTATAGGCCAGAGCTTCTTCTGCTTTTCTTGCTCTCATAGGCACCTCAGCGGCAGAACCCAAGGCTATTTTTGTTTCTTTAGAAATGCTTATCGCCATACTGGTAACAGCGAGATCCTCATCTGTTCTTCCAACCTTTCTGAATATAGATCTTCCCTCAAAGCGGGGTAGCAAAAATTCCTTTATCATCTCCCCCTTATTGAGAGAGTTCCTCCTCAAACCTTTGAACAAACTTTCCACAGGGACCGTTCTTTCTCCATTCAATGAAGATGTGACCGCTTCGGCATCAAACACGAGCAAAGGTGGCGCGGTATCAGCTGAGGGCACGCTCTCCGCTATGTTTCCTCCTATTGTGGCTAAATGCCTGACCGAGGTTGTGAAACGCATTGCCGCCATCTTAAGGGCTTTGTGCTCTTCTAAAAGCTCAGAAGCTTCTATCTGCGCTATCCTTGCTGTTGATCCTATGGCTATCCTATCCCCCCTATCCTCAACATAGTCAAGACCAAGCCCATTTATATCAACAAGCCTCTCTGCTTTATGCTTGAGGTTTACCTCAGTGCCCCCAGCGATCAGCATGAAGCCTCTTTCAAGCAACCTGCAGGTTTCTTCGATCGTTGATGC
The DNA here is from genome assembly GCA_011620765.1 of Thermoplasmata archaeon. GTDB lineage: Archaea > Thermoplasmatota > UBA186 > UBA287 > UBA287 > UBA287. Next base: position 13,724 of record WOYO01000051.1, on the reverse strand, counting down.
ATAACGGTATTCCATTAAGGTTATGTGGATGCAAAGCATATAAAAATTATGCTCTGCATAGAATAAAAGCTCATGATTGGGATATGGGGTGTTTATCCTTGAATAGATCGTGCTCTCTTCCATGATCCGTTTTATGGATTATATGCGCATCTTTGTTTGTTATTATCTGTGTTTCAGCCGCTTTCAGTGGCTTTGCCGCTTTGTGCGGTTTAGCCGTGCTACTCTTCTTTTTCCTAACAGCTCCAGATGCTTTATGTTCCCGTTGATCGTATAGATTGTGAAAAGCACCGGAAACACCTGCCTTGAGAGATAGAGTGTGCAAGAAAAACCAGATCATAAGAGCATAAACCCATGGCTCAGAGCTTCGGTGATCTCAGAGATTGCATGTGCTCTATCCTCTTTTCTATAAGATTTTTTTTACCTATGTCCTCTCTGTGCCAGAGGTTGTTGGTTTTCACCTCCGAAACACCGGCTTCAGCGATCTTTTCAGCCTCTTCAATTGTTCCTCCTTTACCGAGAAGTGCAAGGGCTCTTGAGCCTGTTGTGTATATCTTTCCATTTATTTCGTATACAGAAGCATAATAGAGCTTTGCTTTTTCTGGCTCCTTTATAGAGAGCTCCACCCCTTTCTCAGGATTGTCCGGGTAGCCTTCAGGCACAAGATATTTGCAAACTGTTGCGCGCTTCTCAAATTCAACACTGCCAAGGTTTCCGTCAAGGATCCTCAGGCAGACCTCTGAGAGATCATCTTTAAGCAGGGAGAGAACATTTATAGCCTCAGGATCTCCAAATCGCACATTGTACTCTAAGAGCTTTACGCCATCTGAGGTTGACATGAATCCGCCATAGAGGATGCCTTTATAGTCTATGGCAGCTATTGTTTTTTTCATTATTCTTAAAGCCTCATCAGCATCTTTTTTCTCCAGAAATGGTAAAAGATGATCCTCAGCGCTATAAGACCCCATGCCCCCGGTCATGGGCCCTTCATCGCTCTCGTATGCATATTTATGATCCTGAACCAGCGGCATCGGTATGAGGTTCTTACCATCGCAGAAAGCCTGAAGGGTGAACTCCTCGCCCTCAAGTCTCTCTTCTACAACTGCGTTTCCGCTCTTCAACAGGGTTTTTGCGTAATCTTTTGCCTCCTCTATGCTCTTTAGCTGTCTCCCAAGAACCTTAACTCCTTTGCCTCCGGTTAAACCAGCAGGTTTTAAAACGAAATCCTCTATCTCTTCCATCGCTCTCTCTGCTTCCTCATATGTGCTGCATACTTCATACTGCGGATAGCCGAAACCAACATTCTCTCTCAAAAAATCCCTGCAGAAGCCTTTATCCCCTTCCAGCATTGTCGCTGCTTCTGTGGGCCCAACAACATTTTTTACATGCTCTGCTATCCCATTAACCAGGGGCTCTTCAGGTCCGACAAAGACGAAATCCATTCCGTCTGAAAATTTTTTTATACTCTCAAAATCCGTCAGGCTTCCTACTTTAAAATCTTTGGAGAGCTTTGCTATAGCAGGATTCTTTCTGCCCATATAAGCATAGAGCTCTGAGCTCTCTGCTAACTTCTCTGCTATTATGTGCTCCCTCGCACCATTACCAACGATTAAAGCTTTCATCATAGTAAAGTAACATCCTTTTGTTAGATAATCTTTGCTTTGCCTATCTATAGAGAGGACTGTTAACTCGCTGGCTGAATTCTCCTGCTGCAGCGTTTGCAAACAGAGCCCTAACCCTTATGTGCGCATTGTTCTCCCTTGTTGGATGGACTCTGTTTGTTAAGAGTATTATAGTAAGGCCAGCTTCCGGGTCTATCCATATAGAGGTGCCTGTGAAACCTGTATGCCCATAAGATCTATCTGAGAGGAGATCCCCATCAGAAGAGCTCTCTGATTTCGTCATCCATCCTAAATCATAATCATTCTGGGTTTGGGTCATAGCCCTCACAGCATAGGGGCTCAATATCCTTTTTCCTCTATACTCCCCCTCATTCAGCATCATCTGGGCGAATATGAATAGATCATCTGCTGTTGAAAAGAGCCCTGCATGCCCGCTTACACCACCCATTGCATATGCATTCTCATCATGAACCTCTCCTACAACAACCCTGTTCCTCCATGGGCACAGCTCTGTGGCTGCGCATCTATCCTTTGATTGAGGATTGAACATTGTATCCTTCATGCCCAAGGGTTCGAATATGTTGTTATGGGCAAAGACATCAAGTCTCTCCCCGCTAACGATCCGCACGATCTCGCCCAGGGTCATGTAGCCTAAATCGCTGTAGAGGTATTTTTCTCCCTGCTTATATCTTAGAGAAACATTGCAAACAGCGCTTATGACCTCATCGTAAGAGGAGCAGTATTCATAGAATGGCTCCCAGTCAGGTAAGCCTGAGGTGTGCGTCAGGAGTTGCCTTATGGTTATACCCTCTTTTCCGTTCTTACCGAACTCTGGTATGAATAACGTTACCGGATCGTCAAGCCTTAATAAGCCCCTGTCAACGAGGATCATTATTGAAGTGGCTGTTGCTATAGGCTTTGTCAGTGATGCAAGATCAAAAATCGTGTCTATTTTCATCTCTCTCTTTTCTGGCATAACCATGGCAAAACCAAAAGCCTCTTTCGCTACAACTCTATTACCTTTTCCTACAAGCGCCACAGCCCCGGGAAAAGCACCTTCATTAACAGCCTTTTCAACGACATCCATAGCCCTGCCGGCATCAGATGTCTGTAGATTGGTGCCAAATATCGGTAGAAGAAGCACCGTAATAAGAAAGACTGCTAGCTTCATAAGATGAATAAATATTCTGTTATTTATATCCTCTATTCAACCCTGTACATCATGCTCTTTCCGTAGTCTGTTATCACCCTCGCATAACCTCTAAGCATTTCATTAACCCCCTCATCCCCTGTATCAACGAGCAGCGGTCTTCCGCCCAGAGACAGGATCTTTCTCTCTGTAGCCACGATAATCGTGTTTTCCTTACCAACCTTTTTTATAACCTCTGCGCTTATCTGCTGGTTTCCTCTGCCGAAGATGAAGCCCTGCCCCCCTATGACCGTTACTATTATCTTCGCTTTCTTGTCGTCTATTGTGCTCAATATCTCCTTTTCATTCACATCCTTTGCTATCAACTTTCTATCATACACAATATCAACTCCTAGCAAGGTCTTTTCAAAGCCGAGCTCTTCAGCTATGCTCCTTGTTGTTGTTCCGGGGCCAAGGATGTAATAGCAATTGTCTTCCATTGTATCTAAAATCTCTAAAGCAATGCCCTTCAGAGCATCAGCCTCCCATGTGGTGCCTCCAGCCTTAGCGCTCTGCACCATATGCTCTTCGTATGGCACCTTCAGAAAGCCATATAACTTTGCTGAGATCCTGTTATCTCTGAAAGCCTCTTCATCTATATCCATAACCTCTGCTTCGCGTGTGGATAATGAGCCTTTAAGGTACATGTAAACGAGTGCTCCAGCATTTTTTGCGCTTGTAGCAAAGCAGGCAGAATGCATCTTTACACCTGTTGGTATGCCGAGAGTAACAACCTTTTCGTCTATAGCTTCGCAAATGTCTCTGGCTGTTCCATCACCTCCAGCAAAGAGTATGAAGTTAACTTTTTCGCTCATATCAAGAGCTGCTCTCTTTGTGTCCTCCGCTGTTGTTCCATCTTTTGTATTCCATATAACTATTGGCTCAAATCCAGCCTCTATAGCTTCATTTTCTCCCATGTCTTCAGGATAAGTTATGATCTCCAGTTTTATCGCGGGTTCGTTTTTTAATCTCATTATCAGTTCCCTTAATGCTTCAACCGCAAGCTTTGGAGCTACTGGTTTTGCTCCCAGCGCTATCGCTTTCTTCAGGGTTTCTTCTCCATCAGTGCCCTTTAAGCCAACCCTGCCTCCCATGCCTGCAACCGGGTTTACTATAAAGCCAATTCTCATATCAACAAATCATGTTAAGCATAGATAAAGATTGGTGGTATGATCACCATCAGAGTGAGAGATCTTTAGCACAGGTGAATTTAGATAGATATTTACTTATATTATCCCGTACTCCTCTGAAAAAAGACATACGTAACAGCATACAGATAGGTATTCCTTTATTCTATATTCCTTTTGGGTTAAGATCCATATCTCTTATGGTAAAAGCCTGTTTTCATATCGTCTATACTCTTCCCTCTCGCTACTCCATCGGAGAAGATATATAGAGCCAGTCCATTACTTGATTATGTCCATATCTGATGTTCTGAAGGAATTAAAAGCCTCCGAGATAAGGAGGATGTTTGAACTGGCCGCCAAGAGAGAGGACTCCATATCCCTGGGCATAGGAGAGCCTGATTTTCCTACACCAAACAACATAAAAGAAGGGGCAAAAAAGGCGTTAGATGCGGATGCTACACACTATGCACCCAATGCGGGAATACCGGAGCTCAGAGAAGCTATAGCAGAGAAGAGTAGAAGAGAAAATGGCATAGATTGCACAGCTGATGAAGTTCTGGTCACAATTGGGGCAACAGAGGGCTTATTCCTTGCTTTTGCATCCATCCTGAAGGAAGGAGATGAAGTTCTGGTGCCAGCACCAGCCTTTCTCACATACAACGCAAGCATCTCTTTAGCGGGAGGAAGATCTATAGAGGTCCCGTGCATGGAGAAAAACAATTTCCACATAAATGCTAAAGAGATCGAGCAGAGCATCAACAATAGGACTCGTGCTATAATCATCGCAAGCCCGAACAATCCCACAGGAGCAGCCCTCAGCAAAGAAGAGTTAAAGAGCATAGCAGAGCTCGCCATAGAGAAGGATCTTTTCATAATAACTGATGAGGTCTATGAGCGTTTTATGTATGATGGAAAAAAAAGCTTCAGCATAGCGAGCATACCTGAAGCGAGGGATAAAACAATAACAATAAACAGCTTCTCAAAGACCTATGCTATGACAGGCTGGCGCATAGGGTATGCAATCGCGTCTAAAGAGATATTCTCAAAGATGTTAAAGCTACATATGTACCTGGCATCGTGCGTTAACACATTCTCTCAGTATGGGGCGCTTGAAGCTCTCATAGGGGGTTACGAAAGTGTAGATAAGATGATAGCCGAGTATGCAAGAAGGAGAAGCTATGTATATGATAGATTGAGCGCGATGAAGCATGTGAGGGTAACAAAGCCCGAGGGTGCTTTCTACTTCTTCCCGAATATAGAGGATACAAACTTAAGCTCTGCGGATTTTTGCGACAGGCTATTTGATGAAACAGGGGTTGTTGTTGTGAATGGAGAGGCTTTTGGAGAGTGCGGTAGTGGGCATGTGCGCATCTCATACGCCACATCAATGGAGAAACTTGAGAAAGCTATGGATAGGATGGAGAGCTTTCTGGAGAAGATATGAGAGCGGTAGGTCATTAATTTAGCTATCATTATCGCTGTCCAGATATTCCTTTACTTCCTGCATAAGATCATAGCTCTCAAAACAGCCTTCAGGGAAATTGTACGGTTCTGTTCCAGCCCTTTCATTGTAAAATGGTCTATTGCAATTCTCGCACCCCCTTGTCAGAAACGCTCTTTCATCGAAAAAAGGAGGCATAACTGCAAGCTTTCCCTTTTCGAATTCAAAGTCCTCTATGGACGCTTTCTCTTTTTCGATGAGATAACTGGCAAGTTGCAGAGCTCTGTATCTGCGCAGGGATATGTAACCAACAGGCTTTTTTCCTCTTACCGGCGTATAAGCAAAGAGGGCTAACTTCACATTCTTATCTTTCATGGATTGCGTGAGCCTCAAAAAATCTTCATCACTCTCCCCGAGACCAAGTATGATATGGCAGGCAAAATCAAAGCCATAATTGAAGCTATCCAGAGCCTTTTCCCAGCTCAATCCAGGTTTATGCTTTTTATAGAGCTCTGCTGTGCACGCATCCAAACCTATACCAACCTGCCTGACATTGTTCTTTTCAAGGATCTCCGCTCTCTCTGGCGTTAGATATGATATGGCTACGTCCCCCTTGCTACCCAGAGCGCCCAGAACAGCCTCCAGCTCTCTCTCAAGTCCTTTTTTCTCTACTGTCTGAAGGCAGTAATTCTTCACACCCTCTAAAAGCTCCACATCAAACTCGGGCCACCTGACTCTTGAGAGATAGTCCTCTTTTCCCCATGTGCAATAAGAGCATTTCGCATCACAGATGCCGGGAAGCATAAGATATGTTATGCCTGGCTCAACCTTCATAGAGCCTTTCATCAACCCCAGAGCAATAGCACTCCCAACACTAACCCTAAGCTTCATCGCAACCGCTCATCACTAACTGAACTATATCCTTTCTCGATATTATGCCCACAAGCTTACCTTTCTCAACGACTGGCAGCTGATTCTTTCTCTTTTTTATCATCAGCTCAGCGGCTTTGCACAATGGATCATCTTTTTCAACGGTTATCACATCCTTCACCATGAGCTTATCAACCGTTGAGGACATTCTCCTCAATACTGCATCTATAAATATATTGCTCATATATGTGCTGCTCCAGAGAGCGTCAAACCATTCATCTCTGAAGAGAAGATCTTTCTGCGCGATTATGCCTACAAGGTTTTTTTCCTCATCGACAACCGGAAGAGCATTGAGATCCTTTTCTTTTATTATCTTCATTACATCCCTGACAGGAGTCTTTGGTCCAGCACTGATGACATCCTTCACCATCAGCTTTTCAACCTTTACCTCTGAAATTTCTGGAGCAAGGATAGCTCCGCATGAAGGACATCTTATCTCAAAATTTTGGCCACAATTTTTGCATATCATTGTTCTGCCTTCATTAAAAACTTTTCTGTCTTTTCAACAGCCACACCGAGATAACTTCTGTAGTCCAGAGCTTTATCGATCTCATCTCTGCTAATATACGCCAGTACTTCTTCGTTATTGTATATGCTATCAAAGTCGCTCATTGATGCTTTCCTTACAATTTCATGAGCCTTCTGTCTTGACATCCCTTTTCTTGCCAGAGCCATCATCAGGCTTTCTGCCATCATCGATTTACCGCCAAGCTCAAGGTTTTTTCTCATTCTCTCAACATTTACACTCATGTTCCTGACAACATAAACGAGTTTAGAAAGGATATCGTCTGCAAGAATGAAGCAGTGCGGGATTATGAAGCGCTCTGCGCTTGAGTTGGTCAGATCTCTCTCATGCCAGAGAAGGGCGCTCTCATGCATCGGTATAAGGAAACTTCTGATTATTCTTGCTAAGCCGCACACATTCTCGCAGATTATGGGGTTCCTCTTATGAGGCATTGTGCTTGAACCAACCTGCTTTTCAACATCAAAGGGCTCGGATACCTCCCCTATCTCTGTGCGCTGAAGGTTTCTTATCTCCGTAGCAAGTTTCTCAGCGCTTGTGGCTATGTTTGCGAGGATGGATATAAGCTCTATGTATCTATCTCTTATCACTATCTGTGTCGGCGCCTCTTCACTCCTTATCTTCAGTCTCTCCATAACCTTCTCCTCTATTTCTATAGCTCTTTCCCCAAAGGAAGCACCTGTGCCAACAGCTCCCATCATCTTGCCAGCGCATACGCGATCCTCCGCATCGTTCAAACGCTCAAGATGCCTCAAAAACTCATAGCCAAATGTTGTCAGTCTATACCCGAAGGTTGTGGGTAAAGCTATCTGTCCATGGGTTCGGGCAGCGCATACCGTTTCCTTATGATCCTTGGCTTTTTCTGCCAATGCTTTTACAAGAGCGTGCAGATCATCTTTTATAATTCCAATAGCTTCCTTAAACTGGAGTGCTGTTGCTGTATCTGTTATATCATTTGATGTTGCCCCCAGGTGTATAACGCCGCCACCCACTGTGCAAACCTCTGAGAAAGCCTTAATCATTGCCATAACGTCATGCTTTATCTCTTTCTCTATCTCGTCAGCTCTCTCTATGCTCACTCTATCCTTTGAGCTTTCTATATCCCTGTATTCCTCTTCGCTTATCTCGCCAAGAGCAAAGTGGGCATACGCCAGAGCGACCTCAACCTCAAGCATGAGATCAAATCTCTTATCTCTCGAAAAAACACTTTTCATCTCCTCTCTTCCATACCTGAAATCTATAGGGCAGATCATTACAGAAAATCTGTTACGATTTATATAAAGTATTCTGCCTTCCTTCATTTATACGCTCTAAGTATCCTAATCAAAAAGAGCATCAAAGCCAAAGTGTAAATATACGAAAGCACATTTACAACATGGTTGTTGCCTATTTGATAGCTCTGGTGGATGTCGGTAAGGAACATGAAGCAGCAAAAGCGGTATCCGCTATAAAAGGAGTAGAAGAAGTTCTGATAACTTATGGCAGATGGGATCTCGTCATAAAGGTGAACGCTGATACTCTCAATGAGCTAGATGTTATAATAACAAAAATAAGGAGCGTACCAGAGATTGAAATAACAGAAACGCTTGTGGGCATGTAATAACCAGTATAACTACGTACAACGCGCTATTCTTTGTATATCGGGTAAAATTATTTATTGCCAGTATATGCTTCTTCTTATGGAAAATACCCGCCCATCCTGGGACAACTATTTCATGAGGGTAGCTTTTCTGGTAGCTGAGAGATCAACATGCCTCAGAAGAAGAGTTGGTGCTGTCATAGTGAAGGATAAAAGGATACTCACAACTGGTTACAACGGTGCCCCTAGAGGGCTAAAGCACTGCGCTGAGGCTGGATGCTTGAGAGAAAAATTGAACATACCCTCAGGACAAAGGCAGGAGATATGTAGAGGGATACATGCGGAGCAGAATGCGATAATACAGGCAGCGATCTTTGGCGCTAGCATAGATGGATCAACAATATACACAACCAATTTTCCATGCATAACATGCACAAAGATGATAATAAATTCAGGCATAAAAAAAATCATTTACGCAGATGAATACCCGGATGAGCTATCAAAAGAGCTATTGGCAGAGAGCAACGTAGAGGTTCAGCAGCTCAAGGTGTAGTCCATATTAATTTTCCCTTTTCCATCCTGCATTCAATTTTGTTGCATTCCTGCATGTGTGATAGAAAGGCCATCAAAGAAGCTCTGCATAAAAAATATTCCGCTGGATTTGAAGCAGGAATAAGTTCTGAAAGGATCTCTTCAGCACTTTTCCCTATACCCTGCAGTATAGCGTTCTCTATCTCCTCTATCTTCTCTATGTTCGCTTTTATTGTATCAGAGACAGAAGTGCCGGGCTTCCCGTGTGATGGAACATAGTACTCTTCCTTCAGGCTTAATAGCTTATTGAGTGTCTCTTTCTCCTCTCCCACATTGAAATAGAGAGGAAAAGAGTGCTTTTCAAGAACGCTTTCAGATAAAAAAGCATCACCGCAGAAAAAGACATTATCCACCTCTATCCCGAAGTGGTTTATTGAGTGCCCCGGCAGAGCAATCATCTTTATATTCCTGCCCATAACAGAGATCATTCCTTCTTCAAAAGTGCTGTCTACCTTTGACGGCTTTGCCATAAAAAATTTATTGCGCAGCTCTCTTACTGGAAAGGCGGAATACAGATATGAGGGCTCAAGCAATGGATGCTCTATGAAACAGCTCTCAAGCTCTGGGGCAAAAATCTGAGCGTCTGTTCTCTTTTTTATAAATGCGTTCCCACCGCAGTGATCCGCATGAGAGTGCGTATTTATCACAGCCCTGACCTTTTTTTCCAGCAGATTTAATGCTCTCCTCGCAGTATCATCATCCATGCCAGAATCTATCAGTATAGCCCCATCATCAGTTTCTATTACTCCCAGATTTGTGGGCCCGGAGAGGAAGGAGACGCCTTCCTTTATCCTATTTAGTTCCATATCCCATCCTGCGCAATATGCCTCTGGCTGCAAGAACACCTGTAGCGCTGGCATTGATCATGTCTCTTGAAAGCCCGGAGCCGTCACCGGCGGCAAAAAGGTTCTCTATGCTGGTCTCAAGGTTGTCATCCACGACAAAGCGTCTTGCATAAAACTTTATTTCAGGTGCATATATGAGCGTGCTGTCCGCCGCTACCCCCGGGATTATCTTATCCAGAACATCGAGGCCCTCAAGTATGTCAACAACAATCCTGTGGGGCAGAGCCATGGAGACATCACCTGCTGTAAAATCTTTCAGTGTTGGTTTGACTGTATTGCTCTCTATCTTTGCCGATGTTGATCTCCTTCCCCTACGGAGATCTCCCATTCTCTGCACTATGGGCTTTCCCCCACCTATTGTGGTTGCAAGCTTTGCTATAGAAATACCATATCTTGTTGTGTTCTCCAGGGGCTCTGTCAGCTTTATCCTGTCGATAAATGCAAAGTTTGTATTTTCAGAGAACTTATCCTTCATCCCGTGCCCATTTACCCCTATAAACTCGCCATAATCCTCTTTTACCACAAAACCCTTCTCATTCGTGCAGAAAGTCCTCACAAAATCATCATAGCTTTTAGTCATTATGTGAAACTTCGGATCTCTGTTTATGGTGGTGATAGGATCCATAACTATCGCCGGGACCTCTATCCTCACACCAACGTCTATCGGTGCATGCTCTGCTTTTATTCCATGTTTCTCAACTATCTTATCGACAAAATCTGCCCCCACCCTGCCGGGGGCAACAAGAACGAAATCACTTTTTAGCTCTCTCCCATCAGCAAGCTTAACACCAGCACATCTGTTGTTCTCAGCGATTATATCTGTAACCTCTGTGTTGACTATAAAGTGTGCTTCTTCCAAAAAATCCTTAAACCTCTTTATGAGAGCCGGCGCATAATCCGTGCCTATGTGTCTCTGCGGTATATCTATAAACCTCGCACCAACAGACGCCGCTTTCCTCTTTAACTCTTCTATCTCCCTCTCATTTCCATTCTTATTTTTTTCAGGTGCACCAAACTTTACATATATACTATCGACATAATCAACAAGAGCCCATGAGAGCTCATCATCATGCGTGAACTCATTCAGATCTCCGCCTATATCCGGCCTCAGATTGAGAGTTCCATCAGAAAATGTGCCGGCACCGCCGATGCCACACATTATGTCGCAGACATTACATTTTGCGCAAACCCTTTTTCTCTCCATAGGGCAGTATCTCTTCGTTATGTCCTTGCCTTTATCGATTATTGTTATATCCGCTTTGCCCAGCAGCTCATAGGCGGCAAACATGCCTGCAGGACCGCCACCAACAATTATAACTCTCTGCACTTCTGGATAATCACAATCTCTGCGTTTAAATCTTTCCCTTTCTCCTTTTTAAAGCATGGGGATCATAGCAGAAAGAATAAAGCTGAGAATACGATCGCAACAACAGACATGAGCTTTATCAGGATATTTATGGATGGCCCGGCAGCGTCCTTCATGGGATCGCCCACGGTATCGCCAACAACGCTGGCTTTGTGCGCTTCAGACCCTTTTCCTCCAAGGTTACCGTCCTCTATATACTTCTTTGCATTGTCCCATGCTCCACCTGCATTAGCCATGTAGATTGCAAGAATAAAACCGCTCGCCAGTGCACCTATAAGCAAACCAGCAACAGCCTGCGGACCGAGCAAAAGGCCGATAACCAGAGGTGCTATAACCGCAAGCAATGAGGGCATAACCATCTCTCGCAATGCAGCTCCTGTGCTTATCTCTATGCACCTTGCATAGTCAGGTCTAACCTTTCCCTCCATAACCCCTTCCCTATGGAACTGAGCTCTTACTTCCTCAACCATAGCAGAAGCAGCTCTACCAACAGCGCTTAAAATCCATGAGCTGAAAAGGAAGGGTAACATAGCACCTATAAAAACAGCCACCAGCACCCTGGGATCCATGAGATCCAGCGTCAAAGATTCCCCAGCCATAAAATCAATGTTGTCTTTATAGGTCGCAATGAGCGCTGCAGCTGTAAGGGCTGCACTACCTATAGCAAAGCCCTTTCCGGTAGCTGCTGTTGTGTTCCCTATAGAATCAAAGGTGTCTGTTCTTGCTCTAACTTCTTTGCCAAGACCGCACATCTCTGCAAGCCCGCCTGCATTATCCGCCACAGGTCCATAGGCGTCCGTGGACAGGGTGAATCCCAGAGTAGAGAGCATACCAACAGCGGATATGGCTATGCCATAGAGTCCCTGTATCTGGGACACTTCTTCAAATCCGCTATCCCATGAACCAGAGAGGTAATAGCTTGCGATAATAGAAATAGAGATAAGAATGCATGGTATAACAGCGCTAACCATTCCTGTTGACATCCCTTCAAGTATGACAGTCGCAGGCCCTGTGGAAGAGCTCTCAGCTATCCTCTTCACAGGCTCATATGCTTCAGATGTGTAGTGCTCCGTTATTCTGCCTATCAGAACTCCCACAAGAAGACCGCAGATAAGTGATATGTACAAACCATAGTTTCCTGAAAGAAGGTAGATGGCAAAAAAAGAGAACACAATGACAAGTAAGGCTGTTGAATAATTCCCTCTCCTCATTGCCTTCAGCAAAACCTCTGCCTCAACTTTTTCATCCTTTACCCTTACAAGAAGCATACCCGCCATGCTGGAGAATATTCCTATCGCTGCTATGACAACAGGTAAGAACATAGCCTCCATGGTTCCATAGGCTGAAGCACCAAGGGCTATTGCGGATATCATTGCTCCCAGATAGCTTTCGTAGAGATCAGCACCCATACCTGCCACATCCCCGACGTTGTCGCCCACATTATCAGCTATGACGGCTGCGTTTCTTGGATCGTCCTCAGGTATCCCTGCTTCAACCTTACCAACAAGGTCTGCACCCACATCGGCAGCCTTTGTGAATATACCTCCACCAACTCTGGCAAAGAGGGCTATGAAGCTTGCTCCCATGCTGCATGCCAGAAGCACGCCAGATACAGCCCTGAGATCTGAGGTGTTCACAAGCGCAAGCAACCAGATAGCAACCAGTAATAGGCCAAAACCCACAACAACAAAGCCCATCACACCACCGCTGGAGAAAGCGATGTTAAAACCTTTAGCAAAGCTATCTCTTGCACCATTTGCAGCTCTGGTGTTTGCCATTGTGGCCGCACTCATCCCTATATAACCAGAGAGAGCTGAGAGAATGCCTCCGGAAGCAAAGGCAAAAGGCACTAGCAGAGAGGCCTGGTAGCCCAGAAAAGACATTATGAGTAAGATGAAAAATAGCACAACAAAAACGATTGCTATAGTTTTGTACTGCTTTTTAAGATAAGCCTTTGCTCCCTCCCTCACATAGCCAGAGACCTCTACCATCTCCTTCGTGCCTGGAGGAAAAGCCCTTATCTTGTGCATCAAAAAGAAAGCGTAAGCAAGAGCTATCAATGCACCGGCTAGCACAAATGCAGGATATAGTACATTCATAAGCAAATAAGCGTTTTGCTCACATATTAAACTTTTGCCAGAACTTTGCTCGGGTTTGGGCGTCATAACAAAAACATTCTTTAGAGAATTTCCACTCTAATAGATCAAACCTGATTAACCGTATTTTTTGCTAAAATTTTTGAGGTGGTTCTCTTTTACTCCATGTTTACAGTTTCTGGTTATGCAGCGATCCACTTTTGTTAGCTCTTTTACGGTCAATTCATCCCGGATCATTGGCGTATACACTATGCTCTTTACCAGGATCCTGTCCCAACTTTCACATAAAATCTATACACAATCATCTATTTATATCAGGAGTGCAATAAAAATTTGAATTTTGAAATGAAGCTTTATGCAGGGACCTCTGGCTGGTCATATCCATGGAATCCTGACGGCCTTGAGTGGTACATAAATA
>WOYO01000001.1 GCA_011620765.1 Thermoplasmata archaeon | reverse complement strand
TGCACCCTTCAAATATATTTTCTCCGAACTGAAACAGTGCTGCGCTGCTCATATCCTCTATGAGCTCTCTTTCTCCTTTTACGCCCCCTGTGGCGTCCTCAAGCGATTTCAAGGCTTCATCGGATCTTATATCTCTATCATTAACGCATATAATTTCAAGCCCCTGGAGCGCATCCAAAAAGAAGGGGTCATCAAAGTGCACTATTGCTTTTTTATATTCATTCCTTTTTAAAAATTCCTCAAGCATTTTTCTTATCATAGCCTTTTCATCTTCATACCAGTGGTGTGATACGTGTATGTCATAGTTTGCGCACGGGAAAAAAAGCTCCAGCTCTCTTGGCACTATACCCAGGGGGGAGGTGACTATCAATTCATGCAGTGCTCTTCTGTTCTTTATATGCTCGGCGAAAAGTCTGTGCGTCTTTGATAGTGAATATGGCTTTCTGGCAGAGCATGGTAAGATCAATAAAGTTTCAGCGTGCTCAGGTTTTCTGTACCACCCCAGCACCTTTCTTCTATACCTCTCAAATTCTGCTCTTGAGAGAGAGTAGCATGAGAGTGCTTTGAGCTTCGAGGCGATCGGAGAAAAAGCCTCCATCGTGTGATACTCCTCATCAATAGCCCTCATGAACACGTTGAGAGAGGAATCGTAAAGGCTCCTCACTTCAGCCAGCTCCCTGAGATCTTTTTCCTCTATAGCTTTTTTTACAAGTTCAATCTCTGTTTTTACCCTTTCAAGATTTTTTTTAAACAGTTCATCATAGGGTAAGCAGCTCTGCGTGCCCCCGAATGACGGCTCCATCAGCATGTGCTCCCTGCTCTTTCTAACACACTCTATAGAATCAAAGAGATCTACACCTGCATAAGCCAAAGGTGCTATCGCATTGATCTCTCCAGCACCTGCACAATAGATCAGAGGCTCTGTTCCTATCTCTTTCCTGAGCTTGAGAAGGCCTGAAGCAAGATCCTTCGGTCTTCTGCTCATGGGTAGAAAATCCTTTATTACGTAGATGTCATAGCCTCTCTCTATCTCCTCCCCAAGGTCCATCTCTCTCTTTTTTCCTTTAACAATCTCTTCCTGTAGCAACAGAGGTGTATCTCTTTCACCAAACTTCTTTAACCTTGCAAGCATCATGCCCTCCTTGCCCTGAGCGTTGAACCGCATACCGGGCATTCTTCATAATACCTTTTATAATATCTTCCACACCCTGTACATCTGTATCTGTACCTGAATACTTTTTTTATACCTTCTGTGCTGATTGGAAGAAAATCTATGCCCGCATATCTGCATACATTCTCTATGGAATAATCATCGCTCACAACGCATGCTTTTTTTTCAAGAGCCAGCGCAATAACCTCAATATCCACATCAGAGAGCCTCCCCAGCTCTCCCACATCTTCGGCTATTTCTTTTGTCCTCGCACCATATCTCTGAAGCGGCTTCTCTATTACCGCACCAAGGGAGATGAGCGTCTCAAGTTTTTCCCTTCCCTCATGCGATTTCAGCTCTTCAGCCACAGAGCTTGGTATTACTATCTCATCCCCTGTTTTTGGCTGAAAGTTATTGAGTATAGCGCTTGAATCTAAAACAAACCTCACACTGATAATGGAAATGCAGTGATAAAAATGATTCCATTATAAAGTAAACCGGAAGGACACAGAGCGCTGAACTTATTCATCATAGCAATCAAAACATTTTTTATACAGACATAGCACTTTTACGATGTGGCTCTTGAAAATAATAGAAATGGAATAACAATAAAGGTATGCTGGGCGGGCTTATAATTCTATGGACGAAAGCACCACAATGCTGCGCTTGATGAAGGAGTATGATCTTATCGAGCCTGTAAAGAGACTTGAATTGGCGGTAATGTGCACATATGCTGTAACGCTTTTAGCAGACAGGTAGCTTTGAGACAGAGCTTAAAATAAAGGGTATAGGAGCTTTTCATTGCATTTCTATTAGAGATCCTCTTATCAAGCGCACAGGTAATTCTGTAGAGGTTTTAGCCAGACTGCCTGATGGAACTGCTGTAGCTGCAAGAGAAGGCAATTATCCATGACAGATCGTAAATGATATATATTAGTAAAACTATTAAATTTATGGTGGAAGGGCAGAAGAGATATGTTCCTTATGTGGCTCCTGAAGAGAAGGTTCCTGAGCTCACATGGAAGGGTATTATATTGGGGGCTATCCTGAGCGTGGTCATGACAATGGCAAATGCGTACATGGCTCTCAAAGTCGGCATGACAGTTGCTGCCTGTTTTGCATCTGCGGTCATAGCGATGGGTGTCCTGAGAATTTTTAGAGGCACGATACTGGAAGAGAACCTTGCAAGAACAGCCGCAAGCGCAGGAGAGTCCCTTGTCGCAGGTGTTGCCTTCACTTTGCCTGCGATGATATATCTGGGGCTATGGGAGAACTTCAACATTATCGTCACAACGGTTGTTGCCATCCTTGGAGGCACTATCGGCGTATTCTTTGTCGTTCTTTTCAGGATGATGATAGTTAATGATATGTCCCTACCTTATCCGGAGGCCTATGCAACAGCAGAGGTTGTAAAGGCAGGGCAGAAAGGTGGTAAAGGAGGGATGCTCGTTTTGCTCTCAGGCTTATTCGGTGCTGCGATAAAATCTCTGCAAGCAATATTCTATATAATACCAGAAGGTGTCAGCGGCATGGTGTCTGTAGGAAAGTCTTCTATTGAGGCTTTAAAAATAAGGATGCATGAGGGCTTCCTATATTGGGAGACTCCTGTTACAGGACCGGCTTACTTCGGGGTTGGCTACATTATAGGACCAACGCTCTCTTCGCTCATGTTCGCTGGCGCTGTCCTCGCATACTTTGCAGTTTATCCTCTCTCAATTTACCTTTATCCTGATCTGGCAGATGTTGGCGGTTTTGCCAGGAACTATTATTATATGAGGCAGATAGGTGCAGGAGCTATGATAACTGCAGCATGCTATACCATATTCAATCTCAGAGGCGTCATCCTGGGAGGCATAAAAAAGGCTTTTGAGGGTCTCTCTTCCGGCTTAAGGACTCCTTCTGTCTCTATGAGAACGGAGGCAGACATTCCTTTCGGATTAGACATGGCTCTGATAATACTTGTAGCAATACCTCTGGGGATATTCTACTACTTCCAGATGAACATGGTTGTTGGTTCTATAGTGGCCCTCGTTCTGATGGTTATCTTAGCTTTTGTCTTCGCGATAGTATCTGCGCACATAGTCTCTCTGGTGGGGAGCTCAAACAATCCTGTCTCAGGAATGGCAATACTCACCGTTGTTATAACCGCATTATTTATGGTTGTCGTTGGGCTCAGAGGCGAGCCAGGAAGTGAAATGGCAAAAGCAGGCCTGAGCGCCGCGATACTTGTGGGGACAACGGTTTGTGCTGCAGCAGCTATAGGTGGGGATGTTACTCAGGATCTCAAGATAGGGCATGTGCTCGGGGGCACTCCATGGAAGATGGAGATAGCAGAGATAGTAGGCGTTATAATCGCTGCACCGGTTATAGGTTTTACCTTTAACGTTCTTCTAGAACAGGCTAAAATGGCTGGTGAAGGAATTGGCGGTCCATCGCTTCCGGCACCTCAGAGCGGCGTGATGGCCGTTCTGGCAGAGGGTATAGTGACAGCAACAGCGGCATGGCCTCTCCTTCTTGTAGGAATAATAATAGGGATAGCGATAATCCTTCTTAAGGTCCCTTCACCCATGCTTGTTGCCATTGGTATGTACCTGGGTGTTGGCACAACCTTTGCAGTTTTCCTGGGGGGAATAGCCCGCTGGATAACTGAACGGATATGGACAAGGAGGGGATTAAACGAAGAGCAGAGAGGAAATGCGGATAGAACAGGGACTCTCATAGCCACCGGTATGATAGCGGGTGAAGCTATAACAGGAATCGCATCTGCTTTTCTGATAGTCAGTGGTGTGATATCGCCCTCACCACCTTCATGGTCCCCATGGAATTGGAGCGCAACGCAGCAGCTACCGATCACTTTGGTCGTGTTTGCTGTAATAATGTTCGTTCTAACGTACTTTACTGCAAGAAAGAAAGCATATGAGTAACCCTCTGATCCCTGAACGAGCAGCGCAATGGATTGAGGAGGATGGTATGGTGGTCCTTCTCAAACCCAAGATCAAAACAAGGATCGTAAGAAAATGGATGATCAAGCCAGACTACAGAATAAAACTGGATAGCTACGGCTCATTTGTCTGGAAGAGCATTGATGGAAACAGGAGCGTAGAGGATATAGGAAAAATGCTGAAAGAGAGCTTTGGGGATAGTGTGGAACCATTATATGAAAGGCTCTGCGAATTCATCTCCATACTCAGGGAGAACGGGTTAATCAAGCTAAAAAATTAAAACCATAGAGCGCATTTCCTTTTATGGCCGGGGTGGGGTAAAGGTAGCCTTGAGGCCTGTGGAGCCTCCAGTCCGGG
>WOYO01000091.1 GCA_011620765.1 Thermoplasmata archaeon | reverse complement strand
ACTAACAAAAGGGCTATGATCCCTATAACCATGTTCATACCAGCTCCAGCTTCTTCAATTCTTAGCCTTTTTGACGGCTCAGAAGCCTCTATCTCTTTATCGTCCGGCTCAACGAACGCACCCAGGGGGATTATGAAGAAAAGAAGACCCATTGTCTTTACTGTTATACCCTGATGCCTTGAGACAATGCCATGGGATAGCTCATGGAAAACCATCGTTATTATGAGAGCCAGTATTCCATAGCCTATCGGTATTATAGGGTTTATTCCTGGAAAAGCAAGAATCATCCTAGGGTCCATGCCACCTACAGCTTCTGGGGCCTGCATAATGGCGTAAACGTCAACAATCAGAAGGACAATCATGCCCAGCATTGCGATGTAGCATAGAGCCAGCGCTGCTGGGTGGAATGCATTCCAGAACCTCCTGTGCTCCGATGCTCTGTCAAGAAAGCTCAAGCCTCTTTTTGTGTGCCATAGAACAAAAGGGACCATAGGGCTCATATTGAGTTTCTCAAAGTGCTTCCTGCCGAGGATTATGAAAAGGAAATGAAACGCCAGAAGCGCAAGTATGACTATGATCCATGGGTTCATTTAATATGAACGGTCATTTCTCTTCAAATACTTTTTTCGTCTCTTTTACCAGATTCGCCATCTCAATAGCATTTTCTGCAGCAATAAATCCTTTGTTTCCCTGTTTTGTTCCTGAGCGCTCTATCGCATGCTCGAGGGTGTCTGCTGTTATCAACCCCAGGATCACAGGCACGCCATGCCTGATGTTTATCTCTGCTACGCTCTTTGTCACACTGGCGCAGAGGTATTCAAAATGTGGGGTAGCCCCCTTTATCAGCGCACCAAGCGCTATAACAGCATCATACTTCTTGCTTGAAGCCACTTTATCAGAGATCAAAGGGAGCTCGAATGCACCTGGTACGAGAAAGGTGTCTATGCTTTCTGTTCCATGTCTTTTCAGCGCATCCATAGCGCCATCTATGAGATTCTTTGTTAGCAGATCGTTGAATCTGCTCGCAACTATCGCTATTTTTAAGTTCTGTCCATTCAGTGATCCTTCCATTTGCATAAAGCGAATGCTTCTGTGCATATTTCTCTTTTGTCATTCCCTTCTCTATTCCTTAAAGAGCTATTCTGTAAAGCCTAACCAAGATCGCTCAAGAGATCATCTATATCCTTACCGCAAACCCTGGTGACACCGAGATCCTTCAAGCAAAGCAGATAAAAATCCCTATCGCACAGATTTCTGTGCGGTATTGTTAATTGCTCGTCCTCATAGCATATCTCTTTCTCCCCATCAAAGCAGAGAAGGATGTCTATATCAATTATTCTGGGCCCCCAGCGAAATGTCCTTTTTCTCCCTAGCTTTTGCTCTATCTCTTTGATAGCGTGCAGCATATCCTCTGGCTCTAAATTGCTCTCGATCTCTATCGCAGCATTCAGAAAATCTTCCTGCTCTTTATACCCCCAGGGCTTTGTTGTATGGAAACTGGAGACTTTTTTTATTTCCCCCAGGCTCTTTAACGCATCTATGGCTCTTTTAATGTTATTTTCCTTGTCCCCATCATTTGTGCCGAGAGCGAGATAGTATCTCATCCTCTGCATCAAACCTTTTGCAGCAGGTGACCCATCTTCACCTTTTTTGTTTTTAGATATGCAGCGTTGCAGCTGTTGGGCTCTGTCTCTATGGGCACTATTTCTTCTATCTCTATCCCGTAGCTCTTTAGTCCGACGACCTTCTTCGGGTTGTTTGTCATCAATCTTATGCGCCCTGCCCCAAGATCCGCTAATATCTGCGCCCCTATCCCATAGTCCCTGAGATCCTCATCGAATCCAAGGACTTTATTCGCCTCCACGGTATCAAGCCCCTCATCCTGCAACTGGTAGGCTTTTATCTTGTTCAACAGCCCTATGCCTCTACCCTCCTGCGTCTGTATGTAAAGAAGGATACCCCCCTCCTTACCTATGCGCTCCAGGGCCTTTTCAAGCTGCTCTCCGCAGTCGCATCTGAGAGAATGGAAGGTATCTCCGGTTAAGCAGGCTGAGTGAACCCTTACAAGTCCTGTAGGCTCATTGACCAGAGCGATATAGCTATCTTCATCCACATAGCTCCTGTAAGCAACAGCCCTGAAATTCCCGAACCTTGTTGGAAGAGCACATTCAGCAACGCGCTCTATGAGCTTTTCTTTCTTCCTTCTATATGATATAACATCGGCAATTGTAACTATCTTAAGCCCATGCTCTCTCGCAAACTCAACAAGCTGTGGCATCCTTGCCATTGTTCCATCATCGTTCTTTATCTCACATATAACGCTCCCCTCTTTTAAACCTGAAATCTTTATGAGGTCTAAAGAGCCTTCAGTATGACCTGCTCTCTTAAGGACTCCCCCCTCCACTGCCATTAAGGGTCTTACATGTCCCGGTTTTGCGAAATCCTCTGGCTTTGATCCTTCATCAACCAGAGCTTTAATCGTCTTTGCCTGGTCTCTTGAGGATATGCCTGTTGTGGTGCCATGGAGATAATCGATGGTGACTGTAAAAGCTGTGGTGTGCCTTGAAGTGTTCTCGTTGACCATCAGAGGAATATTGAGGGCATCAAGTCTTTTTCTTGGCAGAGGGACGCATATCCAGCCTCTGGCGTATTTCTCCATGAAGTTTATCTTATCCTCATCTATGAACTCTGCAGCCAATACAAGATCCCCCTCATTCTCCCTCTCCGCATCATCAACCAGTATGACAAATTTTCCCTTTTTCAGCTCCTCACAAGCTTCTTCTACGCCTGCTATCACATCGCTCCAATTATCCTTTTCCATCCTTCTTCCTCCTCTGCCTTTTCTTTTTTATTTTTAAGCGCTTCCAGCGCTTTAATCATGTAATCAAATTCAAGGTTAACTTTTTTTTGTCCATACTTAAGATTCGTTTTTGTTATCGTATAGGGCAAGATAGCTGCCTTAAAGCTGTGCTCTCCAACCTCAGCTATCGTGAGGCTTATGCCATCTACAGCAATGCTACCCTTTTCGACGATGTATTCCTTATCAGAAACCTCTATCTCTATCCATCCATCTTGCACATCTAAAATGTCAGCGACGCAATCAACATGCCCCAGGACTATGTGACCTCCTATTCTTGAGCCTAAAGAGAGGGAGCGCTCAAGATTAACGTATCTGCTAAAAGAGAGATTGGTTCTGCGCAGCGTTTCTTCAGAAACCTCAAAGGTAAGAACTCCCCTACTTTTTTCAAGAAGAGTCAGACATGCGCCATTAACAGCTATGCTGGCCCCGATGCTATCCTCAAGACTGCCCTTAACGTATATCCTGTTACCGCTTCTGCTTATGATCTCTCCAACCTCTTCAACTATGCCGGTGAACATTCTATCGCTATATCATTTCCGAGCTTAAAAACTCTTTTGAGATCCATCTTTTGCTTCAGCTTGAGTTTCAGCTGCCTGCCATCAGAAAACCCAGGGGAAACTATGAATAGGCATTTGTCTATGATGCCGCTATCAAATGCGCTCTGAGCTATTGCTTGCCCCCCCTCAAGCATTATGCTTGTTATCCCCATACCTGCTAGCTTTTTGAGAGCTTCCCTGAGATCCTTTGCCTCTACAGCTTTGAGCCCTCTGGGGTTTTTCTGGCAAACCGCTATGAACTTTTTATCATGAATGAGCTTGAACTCCTCCGGGAGCGTGGAGGTATCTTCCACAAAAACTATCTTGTATGGCTCCCTGCCCTCCGGCTCAATGAACCTTATATTCAACTGAGGATCATCCTCCCGCAGAGTGTTTGCTCCAACGGCCACAGCATCATAGCGCTTTCTCAGCTCATGGACATATCTCAGGGCTTCTTGAGAGCTTATATACCGCTCTTTTGTTTTATAGCAACCATTGAGAGTTATTGCCATCTTTAGCATGACAAAGGGGATGTGCTCTTTCATGTATTTGAAATAGACCTCATTTATCCTCCTGCACTCCATATAATTTTTCTCAACAACCTCTATGCCTGCACCTCTCAGCTTTTCTATTCCTTTTCCATTGACTTCAGGGTTTGGATCCCTTATCCCCACAACCACTCTTTTTATTCTCTCTCTTATAATGGCATCTGTGCATGGTGGTGTCCTACCATAGTGGCAGCATGGCTCTAAAGTAACGTATAGAGTGCTTCCTTCAACCTTGTTGTTCTTTTTCTTTGCGTCCTCTATAGCCTCTATCTCTGCATGGGGCATTCCTGCCCTCCTGTGGTATCCTTCGCCGATGATCTCTCCGTTCCTGACCAGGATAGCTCCGACCATTGGATTTGGGGATGTGTAACCTTTCTTTGCTAGATTTAAGGCTCTGCGCATAAAAGGATCCATACAGATTAATGCAGGTGCAGAATAAAATTTTTTGTTTTTACCATTTTAGCTTATAAGAAAGATGGGATCCTAAGCATAGATCCTATACATGTTCTCAGCATCCATAGCAAACAGATCCTCTTTCCCCTTCCTTTTATGTTCATTCCCTTGACTATGGCTTTTTTCAATATC
>WOYO01000087.1:16243-22825 GCA_011620765.1 Thermoplasmata archaeon | reverse complement strand
GTCTGCTCAACTATCGTGCCTGTAACTATATAATCACACCCTGCCCTTGAAAGCTCTTTTGCCTGTTCTGGCGTCTTTATGCCCCCTCCAACAATTAAAGGTATATCTAGCTCTCTTTTTACTTCGCGTACTGTTTTGCTATCTATGGGCTTTTCAGCGCCCGATCCCTTTTCTATGTAAACTGCTTTCATCCCGAAAAATTGCGCTGCAAGCGCGTAACCTGTGAGCTTATCAACATCTCTCTCATCTATGAACTCCACTCTCCCGACCTCTCCCACTCTCTCTCCATTGCCAACAACGATGTATCCCAGAGGTATTACCTTCAGTTTTGACATTTTTATGAACTTTGCCCCTTTTGCCTGCTCCTCTATCAGATATCTTCTATCCCTGGAGTTAAGGAGAGACATGAAGAGTACACCATCAGCATGTGACGACAGCATGGCACTGGAAGAGGGAAAGAGTATTGTTTTTAAACCACACCTTTTCTTTATCTCAATGATCGTTCTATCCAGCACTTCCTGCCCTGGATGCGTTGAGCCACCAACAAGAATGGCGCAGCTGCCAGCCCTCTCACTTATCTCTGCTATTCTGCCCGCCTTTTCAGGTTCCTGCTTCTCGGGATCTATGAGAGAGAGGTGCTTACTCATATGGCACCACCTATGAAGGCAAGAAGGGCTATAAGCATAGAGTATCTCAGCGTAACTGAGTTCTTCCCCATTCTTGTTATGGAATATATGAAAAGGATATCCGCGAGAGCTACTAATGGAAGATACACTGCTGAAAACAAACCCTGCAAATATGGCAAAGGACTGAGGATCACAGCTATTATTATGAATACAGCTGACAGATATCTTGCTGCGGAAAGATTTATCACGGCTATTGTTCTCCTTTTTCCCCTATCTCCCTCTACGTCCTCTATGCCCTTTGCTATCTCCCTGCCAAGAGTGGCAAAGAATGCCATAAGGAAAAGAAAGAAGGAGCTTTTCATGTGCCCTGCGATTGCTCCGCCAAAAAGGAATAAGGAACCAACGAGGTAGCTTATGATTATATTGCCTGCAGGGTTATTTTTTGCATAGAGCTCATAGAGGATCATCAGAGAGATGTTCACAAGAACTATTGCAAAAGGATAGATACTAAGAGGCAAGGAAGCAAGGCATGCTAAAAGGAATAGCCCTATAGCTAAATATAAAGCTCTATTCTTGCTCATGCGCCCTGAGGGAAGGGGTCTCTGAGGGTGCGCTGTCTTATCTATCTCTATGTCTGTATAGTCATTCAGAGCGTTTCCTGCAGCCATGGCTAAAAAGGCTGTAACAGCACCAGAAGCATAGTTGCTTATAGAGCTCCCGCCAGAGATGAATATTGCTATCACCGTGCCAAAAGCGCCCATAGTGCAGTTAAGGGGCCTTATCAGCCTTACATAGTCGCGTATCACAGAGAGTTGAGCGGATTACACATTAAAAAGAGTATCGCAGAGCCTTTAGTGTATCGAGGTTTTTCTTAAACTCCTCATCCCCTCCAGGCGTTTCCAGTATCCCTGGGACCTTTGATAACCTTTTGTCATTCACCAACCTTCTGAAAGTCTCCGTGCCTAAAGCGCCCTTACCTATATGCTCATGCCTGTCAAGGTGGCTTCCACAGGAGCCCTTTGAATCGTTAAGATGGATGGTGCTGAGGTGCTTCATGCCTATAACGCTATCAAACTCTTCCATTACCTTTTCATAGCTCTCTTTTATATCATAGCCAGCTGCGTAGGTATGGCATGTATCAAAGCACACAGACACTCTTTTTTTATCTGTGAGCTCTATTATGCTAGAGAGCTGCTCGAATCTGTGCCCTATTGAATTCCCCTGTCCTGCTGTTGTTTCTAGAGCTATTATAACATTGGAGCTCTCTATTGCTCTGTTTATTCCCTCGGCTATCCTTTTTATCCCTTCACTCTCATCCCTGTTTGTCCCGGGGTGTATCACAAGATGATCTATGCCCAAAACATCGCACCTGTTTGTCTCATGCATAAATGATTCCAAAGATTTTTTCCATAGCTCACTGTTTGAGCTTCCAAGGTTTATCAGATAGGACACATGAGCTACAGCCTCTTTGATCTCATTCTTTTTCATGTTCTCTTCAAATTCCTTTGCTTCCTCACCACCGATCTCCCTTGCTCTCCACTGCCTCTGATTTTTTGTAAAGATCTGTATCGCCTCGCACCCTATTGATTTTCCTCTCTCAGGAGCGAGAGCTATGGATTTCGCTATTGAGACATGCGCGCCCAGATACATCTTATCCTTCGTATATTATATTGCCCTCTCCTACGCACAATGCAGGATAACTGCCAAGCTCGAAGGGATCATTATTCCACACAATCATTGATGCTAATTTTCCTTCATCTACCGTGCCCAGATCATTAAGCCCGAGGATCTCTGCGTTCTTCTGCGTTATTATCCCTATTGCTCTCTCTTTGCTCACACCAAAGCGCAGAAAGTGCCTTAACTGCATGAAGAGGTCTCTTTGAAGAACAACAGGATGATCCGTCATTAGCCCGAATAGGGGGTTTACAGCGACTAAAGATGCTATATTCCTCCAGCTGCTGTGCTTGAGCTCAACCTTGTAGGAAAATGAGTCTATAGGACCATAAATCACAGGTATGCTGGCAGCTTTAAGATCTTTCCATACCTCTTCCGCAAAGACATCACCGCAGTGATTCGCAACACATCTAAGACCAAACTCAGAGGTAAGAGCAAGCAAGGTATAGATGTCATCGCTCTTATGCACATGAACCATGAGCGGCATTCCATTAAGGATCTCTATCATTCCCTCTGTTGCAGGGTCTATCTCATTTATGCTCTTTTTTCCCTCTTTTACAAGCGCTTCTGCTTTCTTTGCTTTATAGAGCTCTCTGCGTAAAAGTCCAATAGCTCCCATTCTTGTTGTTGGCCTTTCGCCCTTCCAATCTCTTGTTGATCTCGGGTTAAAACCAAGAGCACACTTCATCCCTATGTCTTTCACAAACGCCTTTTTCACGCTGCTCTCCCAATTTCTGATCAAACATGTTTTGCCCCCAACTAAATTACCGCTTCCTGGCATCACATGTGCATAAAGGACACCATGCTCTATGCTCTCTGTGAACGATTGATCATCCATGTATATAGAGTCTATAGCTCTATTCAATGGAAGAAACTCTGATAGCTCGTCGTTCGTCTCTTCTTCATATGATGGCTCTCCGGCTCTGGCAAGGCCTATATGGCTATGCCCATCTATGAAAGCAGGGGTTACTATACCCTCAGCTATGATCTCACAATCCGGTTTTTCCTCAGCTATTTTTTCTATCCTTTTCTCAAATGTTATGTAAACATCTTTCTTAACAGTTACTCCATCATAAAGCCCTTTTGCTCTTATCGCCTGCATAAGGAAAAGGTGATACCGTTTATATAACATTTTATATACACCTATTACAAAAATTATTTAAAAGCAGAAAGCCCTGCAATGAAGGATGAAAGGAACATATTCTTACATAAACGAATTCTGGAGAAAGCAGCAAAGTGATGAATTCAAAGCGCTCAGGTGGTCAAGATTGATAGGGTGGCGCAGGGAACCTACTGTATGCAGAATAGAGAGACCAACAAGGCTTGATAGAGCCAGAGCTCTAGGCTATAAAGCAAAGCAAGGGATAATTGTTGTTAGAGTAAAGGTCAGAAGGGGTAGCCTGAGAAAGCCTAGACCAAACAAGGGAAGAAAAGCCTCAAAGATGGGTATGGAAAAGATAACGATGAAGAAGAGTTTGAAAAGAATAGCGGAAGAGAGAGCTGTTAAGCGTTATCCAAACATGGAGGTCCTCAACTCCTACTTTGTTGCCAAAGATGGAAAGCACAAATACTTTGAGGTTATACTTGTGGACTCTGCCATGTACCCGATGCAGAAAGGAAGGGTCTTCAGAGGGCTCACATCAGAGGGCAGAAAAAACAGGGGGCTTAGAAAGAAAGGCAAGCGCTCTGTTCACTCGAGACCAAGCGTGAATGCAGGAGCGCTCAGAGGAAAGTAATGGGAGTAGCGATAGGGGAGATAGTAAACCCATACGCTGAAAGTTGTTCACTGGAATACTTTGCTTTTAAAACCCTTGCCGTTGATGCTAACAACACGATCTATCAATTTCTATCAAACATAAGGCAGAAGGACGGGACTCCCCTCAAGGACTCTAGAGGAAGAGTAACCTCCCACCTCTCAGGCCTGTTATACAGAAACTCAAACATAGCAGAAAATCAGACGAAACTCGTTTATGTTTTTGATGGGCGACCTCCGCTGCTGAAGCACAGAACCCTGGATGAGAGAGCCTCCAGAAAAAGCAGAGCTGAAGAAGAGTGGAGAGAGGCATTAGAGATTGGAGACCTTGAGAGAGCAAAGACAAAGGCTGCTCAAACCTCCAGGCTAACCACAGATCTCATAGAAGACTCTAAAGAGCTGCTTATAGCTCTTGGCATACCTGTTGTTCAGGCTCCCCAGGAAGGAGAAGCACAGGCTGCTTTTATGGCAAGGAAAAAAGACTGCTTTGCCAGCGTTTCCCAGGACTATGACTCTCTATTATTCGGCACTCCTGTGCTGGCAAGGAACGTAGCGGTTACTGGAAAAAGAAAGCTCCCCCGAAGGAATGAGTATACAGAAATAACACCGGAGATCATAGAACTTGACAAGGTTCTTCAGGGTTTAGGTATAACAAGAGAGCAGCTTATAGACATAGGCATAATAGTCGGAACAGATTTTAATGAAGGGATCTCTGGCCATGGTCCAAAGAAAGGGCTTGCAGCGGTAAAGGAGGGTAAAGACATCCTCGAACAAATAGAGAACTATGAAGAAATAAAAAAGATATTTCTTGAGCCTGAGGTTACTGAGGATTACACGCTGGAGTGGAAGGAACCTGATGAGGAAAAGGTGAAAAAGATTCTGTGTGATGAACATGATTTTTCTGAAGATAGGGTAATAAAGGCTCTTGAGAAATTCAAGAAGAAAAAGAAGAGCCAGAAAACTCTCGACTTTTTTGGCTAGGCCAGTTAATTTTATATTCTCTTTTCCCTTTAGCAGAATATGGAGATAGATGGAGAGGGGCTAACACTGGAGCAATTTGTTAATGTAGCTAGAGGCTACGAACCCGTAAAACTGAGCGACGGTGCAAAGAAGAGGATAGAAGCCTCAAGAGAGGTTATAAGAGATATTGCAGATGGTGAAAAGTTAGTATACGGTGTAACTACAGGCTTCGGGGAGTTCGCGCAGGTGAAGATAAGTAAGGATCAGAGGAAAAAATTGCAGGTAAACCTTCTCAGAAGCCATGCATGCGGAGTAGGAAAACCACTCAGCGAAGAGGAGGTCAGGGGAGCAATTCTCTTGAGGGCAAATACGCTGGCAAAGGGGAATTCTGGAGTGCACATAGAGCTTGTTGAAAAGCTTATAGAGCTCTTAAATAAGAAGATATATCCATACGTACCGGAAAAAGGTTCTGTAGGTGCCAGCGGGGATCTTGCACCACTGGCGCACATAGCTTTGCTCCTTATTGGGGAGGGTAAAAGGTTTGTTGACGGTAATATCCGTGAAGGTTCGGGTATAGAGCCCATAGCCCTGGAGGAGAAAGAGGGGCTAGCTCTGATAAATGGCACTCCAGTTATGACATCCATAGGTGCATTAGCACTCCACAACTCCATCATAGCTCTGAAAGCTTCTGAGATAGCATGCGCAATGTCCATGGAGGCTCTGCTGGCCAGTAAGGCTTTTCTTGATGAGAGAATACACAGAGCAAGAGGGCTGGAGAGGCAGATAAAGAGCGCCATGAACCTGCAGAAGCTTATAGAGGGAAGTGAGATCATAGAGAGCCATGCATCATGCAGAACTGTTCAGGATTCTTATTCCTTAAGATGCGCTCCACAGGTGCTTGGTTGCGCACATGAGAGCATAGCCTTCTGTAAACGGATAATAGAAAATGAAATGAATGCCAGCTGTGATAACCCTCTGGTTTTTGCAGACACCAAAGAGATTATATCTGCTGGCAATTTTCATGGAGAGCCCATAGCTCAGGCAATGGATTTCCTTGCAATTTCTATGAGCGAGATAGGGAACATAAGTGAACGAAGAAGCTTTAGATACATGGATGAAAAGTTGAGCAATCTTCCTGCAGCGTTGATAGAGGACAGTGGTCTAAACAGTGGCTTCATGATATCCCAATATACCGCCGCTGCACTGGTGTCTGAAAATAAGATTCTATCACATCCGGCAAGCGTGGATTCTATACCCACAGCAGGAGACCAGGAGGACCATGTGAGTATGGGAACCATAGCTGCAAGGAAGGCAATGGCCGTCGTTGAGAATGTGAAAAAGATAATTGCCATAGAGCTTATATGCGCTGCCCAGGCTTTGGACTTCAGAAAACCTTTATCGTTTGGTAAAGGAAGTGAGATAGCCTATGAGCATATAAGAAAGCTGACAGGATTTGTTGATGAAGATAGAAGCTTGAGCGATGATATTGAAAAGCTCTCAGGATCTCTTGAAACGCTCATATCAGAGGTTGAGAAAGAGATAAGGCTTGAGATCTAAAATTCGGGTCGC
>WOYO01000087.1:9778-16143 GCA_011620765.1 Thermoplasmata archaeon | reverse complement strand
AGTTAGAAAATAGAAAAGAATATAGTCTAACAGAGACACAGTATTATTGAGGATGATAAAAAATAAGAGATCTGCAAAAAATGTTGCAGAGAGGTTCATTGAAAAATCATTTCCAGCACTCGCCTCTGAAAATCTGGAGATCCACAGGGTGGGAGAGATCTGGACCGTCGATGTACATAGCAGGATCACAGGGGCAAAGAGGTTAAGCATAAAGATCGATGGTAGAGATGAGAGAATAGTAAGGGTTGAGTTACCAAAAAAGCTGGATGAGGATATCATAAATAAGAAGATAAAAACATGTCCCAGATGCGGTAAAAGCTTCTCTCTGCAGGAGTTAAGGATCACAAGAACAAAATTTGAGGGGAGCCACGGGCACATACTTGTGATCAACGTTTCATGTCAGAAATGCAGGAGAGCCTTAAGCCCGATAAGAGTCGCAAGAAAAGGGCTTAAGATAGCATATCTGGAGTATCTTGAAGCAGCTCATCTATCACCCGAATATTGTGCAGGCTCAAGACGCTAAAATGTTCAGTGCACTATAAAAGATAGAGCAGATCTATCTATCTTACTTTGTGCTCCAACACCTCAAGAAGCTCAACAGCAGATGGTAGGCATAGAGAGAAATGTATTTATAGAAGCACAGATATACTACTACTCATGGAAAAAATAAATCTCAGAGTGATTGAAGCAAAGCCTAGAGACGTTGGCAGAGGCATTGCGAGGATAGATCCAAGCATAATGGAGCAGATGAACTTCTCGATAGGGGAAGCGATAGTTATAGAAGGAGCAAAGAGCGCAGCAGCAAAACTATGGCCGGGATATCCTGAGGATGAGGGCAAGGATGTCATAAGACTCGATGGAAATCTCAGAAGGAATGCTGGGGTCGGGCTTGATGATAGAGTAACGGTATATAAGGTGGACGCAAAGCCTGCACAGAGCGTGACCCTTGCGCCAACCCAACCATTGCAATTTTTTCCCGGGATAGAGGAATACTTGATACAGATGCTGACAGATAGGATAGTGACCAGAGGAAATGTCATTGAGATTCAGATAATGAGCACAAAGATAGAGCTTGTTGTAACGGCGACACAGCCGAGCGACGTTGTTATTATAAACATGAATACACAGATAAAGCTCTCAACAGAACCCGCTAGGGAAGAAGCAGCGGTTGAAAGGATAACATACGAAGATATAGGAGGGCTAAGGGAGGAGATAAGAAAGATAAGAGAGATGATCGAGCTCCCAATGAAGCATCCAGAGCTCTTCAGAAGGCTTGGCATAGAGCCGCCAAAGGGTGTTCTACTTTATGGTCCTCCGGGCACAGGAAAAACGTTGTTAGCAAAGGCCGTAGCCAATGAAACAAATGCAAACTTCTTTTCGATAAGCGGCCCTGAGATCATGAGCAAGTTTTATGGGGAGAGCGAGCAAAATCTCAGGAATATATTCAAACAGGCAGAGGAAAATGCTCCCTCAATAATATTCATAGATGAAATAGATTCAATAGCTCCGAAGAGGGATGAAGTTCAGGGAGAAGTTGAAAGAAGAGTTGTTGCACAGCTGTTGAGCCTCATGGATGGCCTGAAGGGCAGGGGTAAGGTTATAGTTATAGGAGCAACCAACAGGCCAAACTCTGTAGACCCGGCGCTGAGAAGGCCAGGACGCTTTGATAGAGAGATAGAGATAGGGATACCTGACAAAAATGGGAGGTTAGAAATACTCCAGATACACACAAGAGGGATGCCTCTAACCGAGGATGTAAAACTGGATGAGCTAGCCCAGATGACACATGGCTTTACAGGTGCAGATTTAGCGGCTCTCGCAAAGGAGGCAGCTATGCACGCATTGCGCAGAGTTTTGCCAGAGATAGATCTGAATGCCCCGGAGATTCCCGCAGACGTTATAAACAAGCTGACAGTCACAAAGAAGGATTTTCTGGACGCACTAACAGAGATGGAGCCCAGCGCTCTGAGAGAGGTCTTCGTTGAGGTGCCAAATGTGCACTGGGAAGATATAGGTGGGCTAAAAGAGGTGAAGCAGGAGCTCATAGAGAGCATAGAATGGCCACTAAAATACCCTGATCTCTTTGAGTATGCAGATACAAGACCACCAAAGGGAATACTTCTTTACGGCGCTCCGGGCACAGGAAAAACATTGCTCGCGAAGGCTGTAGCAACAGAAAGTGAATCAAACTTCATAAGCATTAAAGGCCCTGAAATGATGAGTAAATGGGTGGGTGAAAGCGAGAAAGCGGTAAGAGAGATATTCAGAAAGGCGAGACAGGCAGCCCCATGCATAATATTCCTTGATGAGCTTGACTCTATAGCTCCAAAGAGGGGCACCGGTAGCGACTCGAATGTTACAGAGCGCATGGTGGGACAACTATTGACAGAGCTTGATGGTATATCTGCGCTGAACAATGTTGTTGTTATAGGAGCAACAAACAGGCCTGACATCATAGATACAGCCCTTCTGCGGGCAGGGCGATTTGACAGAATAATAGAGATACCCATGCCAGATGCTGAGGCTAGAGAGGAGATATTCCAGATATACCTTCGCAAAAAGCCTTTAGCTGAAGATGTGGACATAAATGAGCTTGTAAGGATAACCGAAGGCTATACAGGTGCTGATATAGAGGAGCTCTGCAGAAAAGCGTCAATGCTTGCAATACGCGAATTTATATCAAGGGGCTATGGAAAAGAGAACCTGAATGCGCTCAGGATAGAAAAAAAGCACTTTGAGGAAGCCCTGGGAATGTCAAAAGCTATTCCTAAAGAGGATTTAGAACGCTACAGAAATGTATCAAAAGAATTTAATAAGAGGATAGGCATAGAAACTATATGATGAGGTGAAAGATATGGACGATGATAGAAAAAAAAGAAGGAACTTCTGGGACGATTTCTTTGGAGATTGGGACTTCGATGATATCTTCGAAGAGATGAGAAGGAAGATGGATGAAATAGCCAGGGATCCGTCAAGGTTTATGGATAGACCATTCGTCTATGGCTACTCCGTAAGGATGGGACCAGATGGGAAGCCTGTGATCAAAAGCTTCGGTAACCAGCCAGGTAGCAGAGATGAAACCACAAGAGAACCTCTGACGGACGTTATGGAAAAGGATGATGATCTTGTTATAACCATGGAGGTCCCAGGGGTTGAGAAGGAAGATATAGACGTTGAGGTCACCGAAAGAGGTGTGAGGGTAAGCGCAGAGGGCGCGCAGAAATACTACAAAGAGCTCAGGCTACCGGCCAGCGTTGATACTTCCAGCACAAAAGCGACATACAAGAATGGAGTGCTTAGCATAACTGTGAAAAAGAAGGAGAAGGGAAAGAAGGTCATGGTCGAGTGATCACCTTCTCTCTCAATTTTTTTATATAAGTATCCAGGCTTTCTATATCCTTTATTTCCCTAGTTAGCATGTGCAATCTATTGCTATGCTCTGTGTTGCAATGGACCCCATTTGCTTTTAAGTCCTTCTGAAATTCTGTGCTGAGCTCGCAACCCTTTGTGTCCCAGTCAAGCAGAAGTATAATCTCTCTGTATCTTTTAGATATCTGTTCACAGAGAGCAAATATGGAAGTCCCCTGGTTTGCCTTTATTACTATTCCCTTGAATCCTATAGCCCTCAAAGCTCTCTCATCCTTTTCCCCTTCCACTATAACAGGCAGGTTCTCTGAATTTAGATCGTCCAGCTCTTTCTCTATAAGCTCGAGGTTGTACTCTGGATCCATCTATTTTTTATCCTGTTCTCACCTATTAAGTTTTTCGATTAAGGATAAAAAAAGTTAGAATGGCCAGGCATCTGGTAAGAAAAGATGTTAAGGTTGATGTAATCGTTAATCTATTGAACTTATCCCTGATAATGGAGAAATAACCTGCTTCCCCATTAACCCTGCATCACTGCCATCAGAAAATTTCGTTTTAAGCTGGAATGATGCATAATAGATCACAAATGATCCTTCATAGAGTCTGCCAGGTAGTTTAAATCGGAGCGGCTTAAAGTTAAAGGATTGGTAGATCTTAAATCACCAGAAAATTTTAATAATACCCTTACCATTTACGGTAAAGTGGTTTAATGAAGGTTGAAGAAATAATGGACAGAGATCACGTAACTATCGAGCTGCCAGCCAGTAGAAATGAGGTTCTTCAGTTAATGGTGACAAAGGATGTGGGAGCAGTTTATGTGGTTGAAAGAGACATGAGCTTGAAGGGTATAGTCACAAGAAAGGATATCCTGAGAAACCCTGAAAAGGATCAGGTCGCTCTGATCATGAGAAGGGATCCTGTATACATAAAGCTGGACTCAGACATAAGTGAGGCTGCAAAGCTTATGTATGAGCACAGAATACACAACCTGCCTGTGATAGACGAAGAAGGAACGCTCGTGGGTGCTATAAGAACTGTAAACTTTCTTAGAGTTATAGAGGACGGGGAGCATAAAGAGCCTGTTGAGCTTGTTATGGGCAGGTGTATACCGGTCTATGAAGAAACACCACTTAGCGTAATAAGGGAGATAATGGAGGTCTCAGATTCCTATGCTCTCTGCGTTTTAGATGGCGAGGGGAGACTCACAGGTGTGATAACAGAAGCAGACCTATTCAAATACGCAAAGGTGGATGAGTCTGTTAACAGGATAGACATAGGACTAGGAGAGGATGAAGACAAATGGACATGGGAAGGAATGCGGGATATAGTAGGACTGTATTATGTGAACGCCGTGCTTTCTTTACCATCTATGCCAGTAAAAGAAGCGATGGTGAAAGGGGTTATCACAGTATCCCCAAGAACTTCAATCAGTATAGCAGCAAGGAAAATGCGTGTAAACAATGTTGAGCAGCTCCCAGTTGTAAATGTTGAAGGCAAACTGCAGGGGATGGTTGAGGATATAGATCTTCTTAAGGCATTATGAGCGCAGAAGATCTCTTAGCCACTTGCAAGAGGAGGGGCTTTCTATACCCTTCCTTTGAGATCTATGGGGGGGTTGCGGGTTTCTATGATTATGGTCCTCTCGGTGCCGCAATGAAGGAAAACCTTGAAAAGCTATGGAAAAAGCACTATCTTTCGCATGACAACTTTGTGGAGATAAGCTGTCCTGCTGTAACCCCTGAGGTCGTGTTTAAAGCTTCCGGGCATGTGGATAGGTTCACAGATTATATAGCAAGATGTGGTAAGTGTAAAAGCGCATACAGAGCAGACCACCTTCTCAAGGGCATAGATACTTCAAAGCTGGATCTGGAGGGCATAAAAAAGATCTTTGAAGAAAAAGAGATCCTGTGCGAAAAATGTGGAGAGAGGTTAACAGACATCTCAACCTTTAATCTCATGTTTGAAACCACCATAGGAGAAGAGACAAGGGGCTACCTTAGACCGGAGACCGCACAGGGCATATTCATAAACTTTCCAAATGCTTACCGTTATTTTAGAGAGAAGTTACCCTTCGGGGTTATCCAGATAGGCAGAGGCTATCGTAATGAGATAAGCCCTAGGCAGGGAGTTATACGGATGAGAGAGTTTAACATGGCCGAAGCAGAATTCTTCTATGATGAAAACAGGTGTAAGGGGCTTTTGGGGATTGAAGAAGAGCTCAATCTTTTAACTAACAACAATGAAAGCTTGAGCATAAATGTGCATGAGATCCTGAAAAGAGGGATTGTGAAAAATGAATACATACTGTACTTCATGGTTATAACGCAGAGATTTCTTAAAGAAGCGGGTATTGATGGCGACAGACTTAGATTCAGACAGCATGCAAAAGAAGAAAGAGCGCACTATGCGAGTGATTGCTGGGATGCTGAGGTGCTTCTTGACGAATGGGTAGAGGTTGCTGGTATTGCTGACAGAGGAACCTATGATCTAAGCGCCCATATGAAGAGCTCAAAGGAAGATTTTTCTGTTGAGCGGAGAAAAAAAGGGTTAAGGCCAAAGATGGAGAAGCTTAAGCCCGAGCTCGCAGAGGCTATCAGCGCAATGGAATTCGATGAAAATGAGGATATAGATGAGATAACGGTCAACGGGGTTGAGATAGGAAAGGATTGCTTTGAGGTAGAGATAAGGAAAAAGGGAAAGTTCGTGCCAAATGTCGTTGAGCCCTCTTATGGGATAGACAGGATACTCTACTCTGTGTTATACCATAATTTTGAAAGAGATGAGAATTATACAACCTTAAAACTGTGCCCCAAAATAGCGCCGATAAAGTTTGGCGTCTTTCCCCTTCTACGCAGGAAGGAGATGAAGGATCTCGCTAGAGAGGTTTATAGACTGTTGAAAAGTGAGGACATAGCCTGCTACTATGATGACAGTGGCTCTATAGGCAGAAGATACGCAAGGATGGATGAGATAGGAACGCCCTTCTGCATAACCATAGA
>WOYO01000087.1:3019-9678 GCA_011620765.1 Thermoplasmata archaeon | reverse complement strand
ATCGGTGAGCGCATATACCTGAGAGCTCTTGAAAAGAGGATCTGGATAAATGCATGGAGTGGATGAACGACCCGGAAATAAGACATTTAACTCTTAGAGAAGAGCTCCCCCTGAACAGATCGAAGGGAGAAGAATTCTTTGAAAAGATAAACAAAGACATGATCTTTTTTGGGATCTGCCTGAATGACGGTAAATCGATCGGCGCGCTCAATTTAATGTTACAGTTGAAAAATGCAACCCTCGGGATAACAATAGGAGATAAAGCACAGCGGAATAAAGGATATGGCACTGAGGCAACAAAAATAGCTCTGGATTACTGTTTCAACACTTTAAATTTGCACAGGGTTGGATTATGGGTTTTTGAGTTTAATGAAAAAGCTATTCATTGTTATGAAAAACTGGGATTCAAGAAGGAGGGTATCAGCAGAGAGGCGGTTTATAAGAACGGGGGATACTGTAACATTGTTAATATGGGAATTCTGAAGGATGAATGGCATAGAGATTAGCTATGCGCTGTTCTGCTCGCCTGAAAACGCTAAAGGAATAGCAGTGGTAATTCGCTCTAAAATTTTACGATTATATTTGCATTAAAAGCATTCTATCCTTTTCTTTTCCATCTTTAAAAAGGATAGGTCCCAAATATATAGCATAAAAATAAACAGTAGATCTTTGTCTTTGTGCTTTACGTAAAGTCAAACTTCTGCACAGCAGGAGCAAATAAGCTCAGATAGCCCCGAGATCCTGCAGCGCTCCTTTTAGCTCTCTGATCGCTCTGTCAAAGTTATTGAAAGCTGCATCCATGATTTTCCTGTCCATCATGTCGACACCACCTCTCTTTATTATCTCTAAAGGATCATCAGAACCACCTGCACGTAACATCTCAATGTAACCATCCTTTTCTCCCTCAAGCACTCTCTCAACAAAGAGCTGGGACGCGCAGAAACTTGTGGCATACTTATAGACATAGAAATTGTAGTAGAAGTGAGGTACACGAGCCCACTCCATTGAGATCATTCTGTCTCCATTGATGACTGGATAATAGCCGGAGTTCAGCCTGTAATATGTATCAGAAAGTTTCTCAGCTGTCAGTGGCTCTCCCTCTGCATCCATCTCGTGCACCAGTTTCTCAAACTCAGCAAACATAACCTGCCTGTATACGGTGGTTCTAAACGATTCACATAAATTGTTGAGAAGATAGGCCTTAAGTGTGAGATCGCTTGTAGTCCTTATCAGGTATTCCTGCAGCAAAGCTTCATTCAGAGTTGATGGTATTTCAGCTACGAATATTGGATATCTTGAGTAGATGTAGGGCTGAGATCTGTTTGCAAGGTATGTATGCATTGAGTGACCGAGCTCATGGGCAAGGGTGAATACGCTATCTATATCATCCCTATAG
This sequence comes from Thermoplasmata archaeon, assembly GCA_011620765.1. GTDB lineage: Archaea > Thermoplasmatota > UBA186 > UBA287 > UBA287 > UBA287. The sequence goes on along the minus strand of WOYO01000087.1, from coordinate 8,282 downwards.
TTCATCAAAATGTATGGATCGCTATCATAGCATCCGCCAGAGTAAGCACCCGTCATTTTTCCCCTGTTCTCGTATAAGTCTATCCATCTCCTTTCGAATGCGGATTTGATCACATCGCAATAATCCTCACCCAGAGGCCTGCATGCTTCTAAAATTAGCTCTCTAGCTCTCTCGAATGGCAGCTTCATTTCAGGTGGATGAACAATTGGCACATATAGGTCATACATGTCCAGCTCTTCTAAATCAAGAGCTTCCCTTTTAAGCTCAAGGTATTTGCTAAGGATGTTTATCCTACCATGAGTTGTCTCTATAAGATTATTGTATAGCTCTACGGGCACATTGTCTTCGTGCAGAGCTGCCTCTAAGGCTGATTGAAAGTGATGGGACACTGCTAAGTAATTATTTGCCTTCACGTTGTAAGCTAAGGTGCATGCTAGAGTATTCCTGAAAGAGCTGTAAGTTCCAAGTAAAGCGTTAAAAGCATCTCTCCTCACACGCCTATCCCTGTTCTGAAGGAAAGAGATGTAACGACCCTCAGATAGCTCCACATCTCTGCCAGACTCATCGGCTATTGTTGGAAATTTCATATCCGCATGAGCAAGAAAGTTGAATGTCTGGTATGGTGAAGAGAATATATCGCTTGCCCTTGCTATGAGCGCTTCCTCCTCTGCTGAGAGCATATGACCTCTCTTTCTAACTATTCTTTTAACATGATAGTTCATCACACCAAAAGAGCCCTCATCAACTGCTGGATTAGATAGTATCTCTGGCTCTATCCATGCTATCTTACCGTTTACCTCTGCTAATTTGCTGAGCATTCTTGATTTTCTTGCCTGAGCATAAGAATTTCTTGTGTCCTCGTCAGCCCTCAGGCTTGCATAGGTGTAAAGCTTATCAGTAAATCTCATCAGCTCTGCCCTCAGGGAGAGGACTTTAACTATATCCTCATGCGTATTCAGTTTACTTTGCATCTCCTCTATGGGCTTTACCATTTCATCTATTCTCTCAAAATCTTTTTCCCATGAGCTATCATTGTAAAATGTGGAAAGATCCCAGTGATACCTCTCCTCTACATCATCTCTTTCTGGAACTCTGTCAGCCTGCATAATTAAGAATGGACTTTACTCTTAAAATAGTATCGCTGAACTCTATCCATTCCTCAAAACCTCTGCAGCTATCTCCGGTGGGGTTGGATTTATATAAAAGTCTGAGCCGAGCTCAAAACCGGCAAGCCTTGTTATTCTCGGCGTTATCTCAAGATACCAGTGGTAGTCCTCATCTATACTTCCCCAATAACCTGTTTTTGGTCTTCTGAATGGAGCCATATGAAGCACATAGTTGTATGGCGGGTCATTAAGCACTTTTTTTATTCTGTTAAGAATATCCTTTAGCATGGCGGCAAAGCCTTCAACCTCTTTATCACCTATAGCACTGAAGTCAGGGCTATGCTTTTTCGGCAATATCCAGACCTCAAAAGGAAAGGATGAGGCAAAAGGTGCGAGAGCAACGAAGTGCTCATCCTCTTTTATAACTCTCTCTTTAAACACTTTTGTTTCCTGCTTTATATAGTCGCAGAAGACGCACCTCCTTTTATATTCATAGTACTCTTTAGCCCCCTGCAGCTCCTCTTTGACTCTCTTGGGGGTGATAGGTGTAGCTATAAGCTGGGAGTGAGCATGCTGTAATGATGCTCCAGCTTCTTTACCCTTATTTTTGAATATCAGAACATACTTAAGCCTTTTGTCTTTCTCAAGATCAATTATCCTGGCTTTGTACGCCATAAGAACTTTTTTTATCTCATCTACGCTAAGATCTGAGAGTTCCTTTGTATGGTCTGGTGTCTCTATTATCACCTCATGAGCACCTACGCCTTGCATCATGTCGCACATACCCATGCCCTCTCTATCAAGGTTTCCCTCTATACGGAGCGCAGGATACATGTTAGGAATAACCCTCACATCCCAGTTAGATGGTGAGCTGCCTATAAAAAAGATCTCTTTTGGCGTCTCATTCTCATGCCCCCCACAAAAGGCGCATGGTCCATTGCTCTTCTCTTCTGCGTTGAGCTTGAAATCAGAGGGTCTCTTTGCTCTCTCTGTTGCTATAATAACCCACCTGCCGGTAACAGGATCTTTTCTGAACTCGGACATGCGGCTTATGGTTTTCTACCTTTATATATTGTTGATGCTGATCTGCCTTTCTTCCTTTGTTTCCAGGATATTGACTTGAGGTATCCTGAATTTATTCAAAAATAAAGACAAACAGAGCAAGAAAACATCATAAAATTTTATATATACAAACGAATGTTGTTATGTATGTACAAAAATTTTACTTTGGTCCTTTTTTTTGCGCTGATCTGTTCCCTGGTTTTCACAAGCTCGCAGGTTGAAGAACAGATTGTGTATCAGCCACAGGAGTTTGTTGATGGTATCGATGTATCGCACTGGCAGGGAGAGATAAATTGGTATCAGGTGTATGGATCTGGCAAGAGGTTTGCATTTGTGAAAGCATCAGAGGGAGTGACATACAGGGATCCAAATTTTGAAGAGAACATGGTGAATGGCAGAGCAGCAGGTATGCTTATGGGAGCGTACCACTTTGCAAGACCTTTGGACAACAGCGCTGTGGATGAAGCAAGATTCTTTGTCAGCGTTATTGATGATTACCTGACTGAAGGTTATATGAGACCAACATTAGACCTTGAGGTTGGTGAAGGGGAGTGGAGTTACATATCAAATTGGGTTCATGAATTCATGAACACGGTAAGAGATGAAACGGGTATAACTCCTGTGCTGTATGTGAACAGTTACTATGCAAACAACCTTGATCCATCTCTCATCCAGTATAGCCTGTGGATAGCGCGTTATACCCATGATACATCGATCCTTCCTGATCCCGGTGTGTGGCCTTCATGGGATTTCTGGCAATGGAGCGACCGCACTTCTTGCCCCGGTATAGAAGGTTATGTTGATGGAGACGTTTTCAATGGAGATATCTCTTCTCTCAGGGATAGCTTTGAGATAGGACAAATGGCCTATAATGTAGCCTACGACAGGGATGCTGCTTACAGCTACGCTTCTAAGTATTGGGATGAGGTTTGCAGTGACTGTTACTTCTGGTATGGCGGTAGCAATTATGAGTATCTGGCTCCAGGAACAAGCATAAAAGGCAGGAGCGGAGTTGATTGCGCCCATTTTGTTTCGTGCTGTATAGGGCAGGAACCTAATTATCGTGGTGGTGGGTTACCTGTGCCATCCAGGGTGCCGCCCACTTATGGTGAGCCTGGAGCCGACAGGTTATGTAGATGGATCGTCAACAATGGATACGGCTCCTATAAAAGCTCGGTTAACGATTTAGTAAAAGGGGACGTCATAGGATACGACTGGGATGGAGGAGGATACATAGATCATGTGGCCCTCTATCTGGGTAATGGCTATGTTGCGGCTCACACAAGTTGCGTGTGGAATGCCAACTGGAACATGGGTGCGGCAAGAACGACTTTTGTGCACATAAATGCATAAGCGCTCTTCGAAACCATGCGATCTCACAGACGCTTTTAGCCTTAAGCACTGAGAAACAATAGAGGCTATGCAATAGCCCAGATATGCGCCTTATAGCTTTTGGGGATCAAAAAAGGATAAGAGAAAGATGGAATCTATAAAATCTCTTTTAATCACTTTCTGAGCTTTTTAGCTATAGAAAAGAAGACAAGACCGAAACCAAGAAGAGAGCACAACAACGCAGGAAAAGAAAGAAAAAGATAAGGCTTTCCAGCGCTTGCTATTATGCTGCACTCATAGAGAGAGGTATCACTTAAAGATATCGCATCGGGTATATATGATAGCTCAAGATCTTTTGTTGATATATTAACACTCTGTCCCCCATATGTGATAGTAACATTAACGATCTCTTCACCTGTTATGCTTATTTTGCTCTCTATAGCGCTTCTTTGTTCAAGAAATGACCTTTCATCCCCGAGATCAATAGCACCAGAAGCTTCATAGCTCCTGTCAAACCTGTCAATTCTTTCAGTGGTTGCTACTAATGAAAGCAATATTGCAACAACCATCAGTGCTATCCCGATAGTGAGAGTTCTCAAAATGACTCCTCTATGATCCTCTCAATCAAAGCTCTATCAACTTTTATTGGAGAGCCCTCAAGCTGCCTCTCAAAAAAGCGGGAGAGCGCTCTATCTTCGATCTCTTTTTTATCCTCACCTGAAAAGCCATAGTCTCCAAGATGCACATTTATTCCGAAGGATTCCAACCATTCCTTAACTCCTTCCCTTGCTTTAGAGGCTTCATCTTCTTTGCCTTGAAGCTTTACTACAGGTGCAAGTAGTTCTGATACAAGCTCCGGCATTACGGGATAAACCGTTTCAACAACAGCGGGCAAAAAAACTGCTAACCCTGTGCCATGAGCGATCTCCGGCTTAATAGCACTTATTGCATGCTCAAGGACGTGCGTTATGTGCGTGCCTGTTATGTCAAAAGATATACCCGCTATGGCTGAAGCAAATAGAAGCTTTTCTCTTAACTCGCTGTTCTGTGGATCATCAATAGTTGCTCTAAGATTCTCTGCTATAAGCGCAATAGCTTCTTTTGCGAGAAGTATTGAATAGGGGTTTTGATTGGCGTTTGTTGCAGCCTCAAATGCATGGTTCATAGCATCTATGCTTGTTGCGATTGTTTGCTCTTTAGAAAGGGTTTTTGTGAGATCCGGATCATCTATTGTATAATCAGGATAAAAAGCCCTTAAACCTATTCCTATCTTGTACTCTTTATCGCTCTGAGAAACAGCAAATTTATCCACCTCTGTGCCTGTGCCATGAGTTAGATTTATTGCTATTTTCTGGCAAGCATCATTAACCTCAAATCCATCTTCAAGGAGATCCTTTGTTTTTTTATCAGGGTGCTTTATGAGCACAGAAACAATCTTGGCAGTGTCTATTGCGCTCCCCCCTCCTATGCCCATGACCCAATCTGCACCGATATCTATACCTATCTGTGTTGCTTCGTCGCAGTTTTCATAGGTTGGATTTGCTCTTGCCTTATCATAGAGCTCATATTCTATCTTCCTTTCTTCCAGAGCTATCTTCACAGCATCCCAGGCGCCTGAGCGCTTGTAAGCACCTCCAGTTGTGATCACAAAAAGCTTACCCTCTATTTTCTCAGTCACCTTATCCACATTTCCTATAGCACCTCTGCCGAAGTAAGCCAGAGGCTTTGAGTGCAGGAGCTCAAACATAAGAAAGAATAGGGTA
>WOYO01000087.1:0-2919 GCA_011620765.1 Thermoplasmata archaeon | reverse complement strand
GAAGTAAGCCAGAGGCTTTGAGTGCAGGAGCTCAAACATAAGAAAGAATAGGGTACGGAGCATAAATTCTTTTCTGATAGAGTGCAAGATATTTTTGGGATATCACTCTGGTTGGCGTGGGAGGCCAACAACGATATCTGCATCCCTTACCAGAGATCTTTAAGCTAGGATACAGAGCATAAAGATAACCTGATTATTTCACAACTCTCTGATACACCCCTTCGAACCTCTCTGCAATCCTGTGCCATGAGTACTCCATAGCTAGAGCTCTTGCCTTTTTCCTTTCCTTTACCCCTGACTCAAAAGACATTACAGCTTCTCTAATAGCATTTACATTCTTTGGCGGAACAACCACCCCGCAGCCATGCTTCTTCACATCCTCTGCTATACCCACTATACTGCTGACTACAACAGGGGTACCGCACGCTAGAGCTTCAAGAGCCACTATACCGAAGCCCTCCTGCTCCTCGCTTATGCTGGGGAGAACAAAGAGATCGCTATTCTGATACAGTTCTATCTTTTCCTCTTCGCTGATCCTGCCTGAAAAGTTAACGTTGTTTCCAGCGCTCTTTCTGTAGTAATCTAAAAGCTTTCCTGCACCAGCAACCACAAGCTCAACATCCAATCCCTTAACAGCTTCAAGCAGGTGCTCCAATCCTTTATATCTGTGAAATTCATCCAGGACACTGAGGAAGAATATGCGCTTTCTTCTGTTTTCTTTTTCTTTAATTGAGGGCTTAAAGCGTTCAACATCTACACCCGGGGGCACAACCTCTATTTTCCCTTTTGTTTCGGGATATCTTTTTTCAAGTCTTTTTTTATACAAAATGGTGCTGACAGTGATAACATCAACACTTCGCAACAGTGGTGGGAGAAAAGCCACATTATAAGTGTAAGAAAAAACCCTCAAAGGCCCTTGCGCAACAATATCATTATGGTAGGTTAACACCACTGGTTTATCCTTTATTTTTGAGAGATAAGTGCTCACATCTGCAGTGTAAGGTGTAGGCATATGTGTGTGCATTACATCATAGCTCTCTTTTTTGATAGCGAAGGGCAAGGAAAACGTTATGTTGGTATTAGCTATCTTGAATGCATAGGGAAGCGCTCTTACATCTATATTTTTTATTCTGTCCTTATCGTTTTGCCCCTCATTTGAGCAGATAACACGTATACTATGCCCTTTCTCAACCAGAGCTTTAGATAGCTCATAGACAAAGTTCTCTACCCCGCCTACGTATGGATAAAAACGCACGGGAGTTTGAGCTATTCTCATTGCATCTTGTAAGCTTTTACAGTGTTGACCAGAAGCATGGCTACGGTCATAGGCCCAACACCTCCAGGCACAGGGGTTATAGCCTCAACTTTATCCTTGACAGCATCAAAATCAACATCCCCCACAAGCCTATACCCGCTCTTCCTTGTCTTATCCTCTATTCTATTTATACCCACATCTATAACAATAGAGCCATCTTTAACCATTTCTTCTCCTATGAATCCAGCTTTCCCAATCGCAGCCACAAGTATATCTGCTTCTTTCGTTACCTCATTCAAGTATTTTGTGTGGCTATGGCAAACGGTTACGGTGGCATTAGCATCCTTGCATAGAAGGAGAGCAGCCAGAGGTTTTCCGACTATGTTGCTCCTGCCAACTATAACGACATGCTTACCATCAAACCCATAACCAGAGCGAAGAACAAGCTCCTTTATGCCCTGGGGCGTTGAAGGGACAAATCTTGGCTCTCCAGCAAGAAGAAAGCCCATATTGATTGGATGAAAGCCATCAACATCCTTTAAAGGATCTATAGCTTCTATAACCTTATTTTCACTTATTTGCTCAGGTAAAGGAAGCTGAACTATGATGCCATTTGTCTTCTTATCCTCATTCAATCTTCTGATGACCTCTAACAGATCCCTCTCGCTTATACTCTCCTCAAGCTTTATGATCTCACTGTCAATGCCTACCTCTTCGCATGCCTTCTGCTTATTTCTCACATAGACTGCTGAAGCTGGATTATTGCCCACGAGCATTGCTGTAAGCTTTGGTTTTATGCCCTCTTTTTCTATCTCCGCTCTCATCTCATCTCTTATCTTCGCTGCAATAGCATTGCCATCGATCAACTTCATAGGATGCTATCGGGCTATGGATATTTATAGATGACTTTATCTGATCTTTGTATTAAGCTTTAGAAGTGGATAGAAAAGGATCTAAAAACATGACAGATCTCCATATGCATTTCTGACGTAATTCTCTTATAATTGTAGAGCCTTAATACCATATGAATCGCTTTCTCCCACTGGTTGTTATCTTGTCTCTGCTGCTCCTTGAGCCTCCTGCATTATCTTATGAGGCTGGGTTATCTGAGGCTCATATTGATGGATATTATGCTTCATTTGATGGAACACCAATATACTGGCAGAGCTGGGGGGTTGAGAGGCCTTTAGCTACCATAGTCCTGGTTCATGGTTACGGCAGTAGCTCTGATCTCTTTACTTCTTTTGCAAAAAAACTTAATGAGATTGGAGTGTCTGCATACGCTATGGATCTCAGAGGGCACGGAAGATCAGGGGGCATGAAGCTCAGTGTTGAATCTTTTGAGGACTATATAAAAGATCTGGAGATATTCGTAAATCTGGTGGAAGAGCAGGAGCATACAGAAAAATTATTTCTCTTGGGACACAGCCTTGGTGGAGGAATAGCATTGAGATATTCTATGGAAAAGGATATTGAAGGTATTGTCGCTTCAGCTCCTGCTGTAGGGATGCAGCTTTTCGGTCAGTCTATACCCCTGCAGGTTATACGCCTGTTCTATCCTCTTTTGAGGATTTTCAGCAGACTTATCCCTGAGCTTACCATACCAATATCAGCGATCAAAAACAACATGAATATGAGGATGCTGGCGGAGAACGCAGGCAACA
>WOYO01000076.1:1392-4628 GCA_011620765.1 Thermoplasmata archaeon | reverse complement strand
GTCTGGGAATATAAAGACAGGACAGGATTGTATCCATTACCACTTTCCGGAGAAAACCACCATTTTTTTTCTTTCTTTATAAGTTCTGCCCAGCGTCTTCCAAATGGCAATACTCTGATTACTGAGGGCGCAACAGGCAGGATTATAGAGGTTACGAAAGACAAAGAGATCGTGTGGGAATATATTTCTCCATATACCGCGAGCGCCGCCCTGGTACTTCCTGTGCCTCTTCCAGTAGACCCCCCCATTAATGTGGTATATCGTGCTTACAGAGTTCCCGAGGACTGGCTTCCAGAAAATTCTACAAGGAGTCATTGATTTCAGTGAGTTGCCCAAAACAACTTCAGATAACAATATCATATACGCTGCAGGCTTAACGCCCTTGCCCTTCGGGACATTGCTCCCAACGGTTGCAATGTCGTATATGCTCAAAACGTTATCGGAAATTGCGCCATATAGATTTGAGGTGAAAATATGAAGGGCAAATTGGAAAAATAATAGGTATCAAGCACGTTTTAGGTGGAGTTACGTCTCATGGCGCTTTACTTCTGGAGCCGGGACAAGTGAAACATACTGAAAGTGGAAAAACTATCACAGGGGAACTAAATGGTAAACTAACAGATAGGGCGAGGAGATAAAAGAAATTCTCGATGGGTCGAAGATAGAAACGGAGGTTGCGACGGAGATAAAGAGAGAACTTTGGAACAAACTCATCATAAACGTAGGAATAAATGCCATCACCGCGATAACGAGCCTCGAGAACGGTTATATCTATAGGATGAAAAACTTAAGAGAATTATCGAGAATATGGGTCTAAAGATCCCTGGAGAAAGACTGAAGGACGATCTTTCAGGAGAAGATATCCACAATATGACATATGAGGTGGCAGAAGAGGCAGGACTCAAAACGAAAGAACTTTTTGAAGCTATTTATATCCCTATTGGATAAAAAAATCTGGACCGAGAGTCGGTTTGTTTATAAAATCTGTTGGAATAGGTTTTGTGAAGGAGAGATTCGGAGAGGTTTCGAGGAATGAAGGTTAAAGATGCGAGAAGAACGGCAACCCCCATGATTGTGAGGTTGAGCAGTGGCAGCAGGATATCTCTCTATGGGATCCATGCTCTACAAGACAATGATCCTTGAAGAGAGCGCGGATATGGAGATAAAGGTGCTGGCGCTTCTCACGTTTCTGCTCTTTTTCGTCTGCACCGCCATAGTGAGAAAGAGTTTTAAGAAGAGATAAACATTAGACCTATGCTTGTTTACAGCACCCTGAGCAGAGAGAAAGAAGAGTTCAAACCGATAAAAGGTAAGATTGTTAAGATGTTCGTATGCGGACCCACAGTCTATGACTATCCTCATATAGGCCATGCAAAAACCTATGTGGCTATGGATGTTGTAGCAAGATACCTGCGATTCAAGGGTTATTCCGTTTTTTATGTACAGAACATAACAGACATAGACGATAAGATAATAAACAGAGCCAGGGAGATGAACATAAAAGCTGAAGAGCTCGCTGACAGATTCTTAAGGATATACTATGAAGACATGGAAAAACTCAATGTGAAGAGCGTAAATCTTTTCGCAAGGGCAACCCAGCATGTTGAAGAGATCATAGAGCAGACAGAGATGCTGATAGAAAAGGGGTTTGCTTATGAGAGCAACGGAAACGTATACTTTGATGTATCAAAATTCTCAGATTTTGGAAAGCTGTCAGGGCAGAAAAAAGAAGAGCTGATAGCGGGAGCCAGGGTTGAGGTGGATGAGAATAAAAAAAGCCCTGAGGATTTTGCCCTCTGGAAGAGCATGAAGGAGGGCGAACCATTCTGGAATAGCCCATGGGGCAGAGGAAGGCCGGGATGGCATATTGAGGATACCGCGATCTCTCTCAACTATCTGGGAGAAAGCTATGACGTCCATGGCGGGGGCATAGATCTCATATTCCCGCACCACGAAGCAGAGGTGGCAATAGCTGAGAGCTTAACTGGAAAAAAACCATTTGTGAGGTACTGGCTTCACACCGGTTTTTTGCTTGTGAATGGAGAGAAGATGGCAAAATCGCTGGGCAACTTTCTTACTATAAGAGGGATACTGGAGAAATATGAGCCAATGACTCTAAGATTTTTCCTTCTTTATGCCCATTACAGAAGTCCTATAGACTTCAGCTATGAGCTTTTGAATGAGGCTGATGAGGCCTATAAAAGGCTTGATACAAGCTTCAGAAGAGCTCAGAGATCTGAAGGGACAGATAAAGAAGGAGGGGAGGACAGAGAGCTGAAAGAGACTTTGCTCTCTTGCAAGCATAGATTCTTTGAAGCAATGGATGATGACTTCAACACCAGGGAGGCGATAGCAGCATTGTTCCCATTAGCAAAAGCTATAAATGTGAGCCCACTTTCAGATGTTGAAACAGTCAGCGAAGTGAGGAGCTTTATAAAAGATGTCTCCGAAATCCTCGGGCTCTTTGAGAGTAAAGAGGAAAAAAACATAAAGCCTGAGATAATAGATGCAATCCTTGATATCAGAAAGATGCTGAGAGAGGAAAAGCGCTATGATCTTGCAGATAGGATAAGAGCAAAGCTCTCCGAGTGCGGTATTGAGATCGAAGATTCTGGTAAAGAAACAAGGTGGAAAATCAGCTAGAGATCCAGTGTGTTATGACCTTTTTCTCCGCCCTCTGTATAACCTCATTGACGGTGGAAGGACTTTTACCAACTCTGGTGGCTACATCTCTTATCCTTGTTCTCTTTGGGGTCTCAAAATAACCCATCTCATAAGCAAGCCTGAGGACCTCTTCCTCAGTTTCTGTGAGCTCAGCAATCTCTGAGAACTTTTTTATGGAGACTATCTCAGCACCCAGTTTTTTTAGTATTTCTGTGTTGAAGGACTCATCGACAACCAGTAGCCTCCATATCATATATTTCTCGCCCTCCTTTTTAGCTTCAAGCAAAAAAGAACCTTTTGCTATTTCACAGATTGCGCACCTGTTCAGGACTATGGAGGCTATTGGTCCAGCAACATCCATTTTCAGGACATTGGGATCTCTCATGATCTCTTCTATCTTTTCTTCATCAAAATCTTTTACTCTAAGCAGGATCTTGCCACCTTCACCCCTGGATGGCGTATAGTGTTCTACACGCACGTTTTTACCCACATCAAACTCTTTAGGTATAGGGACCTTCACGGTAACTACAGTCATCACCATAAACTATAGTATTGGTTATCTTTTTAAAAAG
>WOYO01000076.1:0-1292 GCA_011620765.1 Thermoplasmata archaeon | reverse complement strand
ATAAGCCGCTTCAAAACCTCAAGGTCTTCGTCATGCGATTTTGTCATTATCACAACATAGTCCTTATCAACCGATAGCTTTTCAGCTACCTCTTCGCATCTGCCAAGCACAGTCTCACATCCTTCAAAACTTGAGAGAAGGTTCTGTCGATCATCAACAACTCTTATACTAAAGCCTGTTAGTTTTGAAATCTCTGCAAAAGCCTTTGCTACATGCCCTGCACCGAAGACTGTTATCCTTTCTTTTGCAGAGAACTTCTCGAAGAGGAGCTTTACATTACCCCCGCACATCATTCCTTCTTCCTCCAGGTTTATATCCTCTAGCTTTATCCACTCTCCCTCTTTAAGCATTTCCTTTGCTTCTTCTACAGCTTTCTTCTCCAGGGCGCCACCACCTATTGTGCCAAAGATCTCATCATCAAAGACGAGCATCTTGAACCCAGGCTTACCGGGGGTAGAGCCCGAGCTCTCTATCACCTCTACCATAACGAACTCTCTGTTCTCTTTTATGCTTTCTGCCATTCTGCTGAGCATCTCTTCGTCCATAGTTTTTATTCTTATAGTAATTTATCCAATTTTTGCAATTGCTCTATTGTATTGAAATTCATAACAATACCTTCATCTTCTACGCTTACATCTTCTGTGATCTTTGAATGTATAAATTCTTTTAGATCTCTGCCCTCAAAATTTTTTAGCTCATCAAACATGTTTTGCGGAATGATTATAGGATGACCTCTCTTACCTTCAAACACAGGCACAATCACATGGTTCTTCTTGCGCTCAAGAGCTTCTATGAGCATATTTACTGTCTCCACTTTCACAAGAGGGTGATCTACAGGAAATATGAGGTATGAATCTTTTTCCTTCAGACCACACTTTATTGAGCTCAGCATCCCCTTTTCATATTCTGTGTTAACAACCATCTCAACACTTTCTTTCATAGCCCTCTGGACCTCCTTCCAGTCATGCCCCAGGATAACCCGGACTTTATCTACTTTAGTGGCAAGAAGTTTTTTTATGACAAGATCTACCAATACCGTACCATGCACAGGATAGAGCTGTTTCATTATGGGTAGTGTCCTTTTTGATTCGCCTGCTGCGAGGAGAAGAGCTATCACCATATTGTCACCACATCACTATGTTCTTAACTCCCTTCACCTTCTTTATCTCCAGTATAAGCTCGGGAGGCACAGGGGTTTCTGTTATCACAAAGAGCTTTGGATCCTCTTTGAGATCAGGATCATCAGCTATAGTCTGTCTTATGCTTATTCCCCTTTCGGCTATCTTTGTGCT
>WOYO01000098.1 GCA_011620765.1 Thermoplasmata archaeon | reverse complement strand
GTAAAGTAGGAGATCATTATCTTTCTCACTTTTTCATCAACATCTTTCAGCTCCACAGCTATGTTGTCTATCAAATGGCTTTTGTCCTTCTCAGAGAAGCTGCGGTAGAGCGCTCCAGCCTGAGAGAAGTCATCTCCCTTATTTACAGAGTATCTACCAGCATAGCCACTTACAGGCATCTTTGCAGCTGGATGCTCTGGAGATTCCTTCAGAGCATCTTTATTGTTACTCGGATAGTAATTTGTTCTTTTTTCATTGATATCAAAGGTCATGCTCCCATCCCTCTGGTTGTTGTAAACCTCCGCTATAGGCCTGTTTATTGGCAGGTTCAGATAATTGGGTCCCAGCCTGTATCTCTGGGTATCATTGTATGCAAAGAGCCTTCCCTGCAGCATCTTATCCGCTGAAGGCTCTATCCCCGGCACCAGGGCTGAAGGAGCAAATGCAGCCTGCTCCACCTCTGCAAAGAAGTTTTTTGGATTACGATTAAGAACCATCCTGCCTATCGGCATAAGAGGCTCGGACCAGATTTTTGTATCATCAAGAGGATCAAAATCAACCTCCTTCTCCGGGTCCATAAGCTGCACGCACAGCTCCCATTCTGGATAATCCCCCCTTTCAATCGCTTCGTATAGATCTCTTGTTGCATGGTTGAAATCACTTATCTTTGCGGCCTCTTCCCTGCTTAAAGATTCAACGCCCTGTTTTGAGACCCAGTGGTACTTCACATACCTTCTCTCTCCCTTTGCGTTGACCCACACAAAGGTGTTAACCCCGAAACCATTCATGTGCCTGTAATCCTTCGGTATACCAAGGTCTGACCATACGTAGGTTATCATATTGGTTGCTTCAGGCGTTTTTGAAAAGAAGTCCCAGTATCTCTTAGGATCCTGTATGTTTGTGGCAGGATCTGGCTTCAGGGCATGTATCACGTCAGGAAACTTTATTGCATCCCTTATAAAGAAGACTGGCAGGTCGTTACCAACAATGTCATAGTTCCCCTCCTCTGTGTAGAATTTCACAGCGAAACCCCTGGGATCTCTTACGGTTTCTGGAGAGTGCTTTGAATGTATGACTGTTGAGAATCTCACAAATACCTCGGTTATTTTGCCCTTATCCTGAAGGAATTTTGCTATTGTATAATCCTTAGCTGTGCCATAGGATTCGAAGTATCCATGCGCTCCCGTTCCCCTTGCATGCACCACCCTTTCCGGTATCCTTTCTCTGTCAAAGTGCGCAATCTTCTCTATGAGCTCATAGTCCTGAAGCAGGACTGGCCCAGCTTCTCCAGCGGTCTGAGAACTCTGATCATTGCTCACTGGAGCGCCCTGATTTGTCGTCATATCTTTTTCTTCTTCTTTTTCCATACTATTTATAGAATTTCTCATATATATAGGTGTGCAGTCCTGCTATTATCTCCTATATATAATAGAACACACTTCATTCCTATTACCATATTCCATCTCATATCCTCTTTTTCGACAGTCTCTCCAAGAGAAAGCTTATAAATCCTTTTAGCAATAACGCATAATGGCTAAGAAAACAACCAGCAGAAAAGAGAAGAAAAAAGTAAAGGAATGGTATACTGTCCTGGCACCATCGGCTTTGAACAACGTGCAGATAGCCGAAATCTTTGGTTCTGAGCCTGAGAGCATAGTTGGTAGGAAGATAGAAGCCACCATGCAGGATCTGGGTGCAGGGCTCTCCAAGCAGAATTATAAATTCATATTCAAGATAACTGACGTCCAGGGATTGCAGGCAAGCACAGAATTTGTTGGTCACACACTGATGGGCGGAACCACAAGGGTGACAAGGAAAGGACACGCAAAAATAGATCAGGTTGCTGATGTTGCTACGCTAGATTCGAAGAAAATAAGGCTCAAGGTAATGGCTATAACTGAAAAAAAGATACACAGATTGCAGGAGAGCGCAATGCGAAAAAGGATTGTGGAAAAGCTTCAGGAAGATGTTTCAAAGCTAACGCTCGAAGAGCTCATAAGAAGACTCATGGATGACAGCCTTTCAACAGATCTTTTCAATGAGTGCAAGAAGATAGAGTCCATAAGAAGGATGGAGATCAGAGCTTCAGAGTTTCTGTAGCAGAAAAGCTTTTTATATGGACAACACACTACGCTTTTGATTATGATATTTTCAGTGAAGACCAGGGTCGGGAGAGAGATCGATGTTGCAGACAGCATAAAAAAAAGAGCTGATGAGAGCAGAGAGAGCAACATCTATGCCGTCCTTGTCCCTGTAGGGATAAGAGGATACATCTTTGTTGAAGGAAAAGATAGGAATTCAATAACCTCAGTCATACGTGGCTTGAGATATGTGACAGGATTGATAACTACTCCGGTTCCAATAGAAGAGCTTGAGAGCTCAATAAAACCACCATCCCCAGCAAAAGACATAGTTGAGGGTGCGATAGTTGAGATGACAACCGCTCCCTTCAAAGGAGAGAAAGCTAGAGTTATAAGCATCAATGAGCCTAAGGGCGAGGTGACTGTAGAGCTCCTGGACGTTATGGTTCCGATACCGCTGACATTGAAGATAACCAGCGTAAAACTTGTTGAAAAGAAGGTGTGAAAATGGCGCAGAAAATAGAGGTGCTTGTGGAAGGAGGAAAAGCCAGTGGAGGACCACCCCTTGGTCCGGCGTTAGGTCCTCTAGGCTTGAACATAAATGATGTTGTGGGCAGGATAAATAAGGAGACTGAAAGGTTTGCAGGGATGAAGGTTCCTGTGATAATAACGGTTACAGATCCTGCGACAAAGAAATATGAAATATCGGTGGGAACGCCACCTGCTTCTTCCCTCCTTTTAAAGGAGGCAGGAGCTACCAAGGGCTCACCTGACCCATTGAGGCAGAAGGTAGGAAACATCACGATGGATCAGGTAAAAAAGATAGCAGAGATGAAGCACGAATCAACACTCAGCAGAGATATAGAGGACACAATGAAAGAGGTTATAGGAACAGCGATCTCCGTTGGGGTCACAATAGACGGAAAGGATCCCAGGGAATTGAGGAAAGGAATAAAAATATAAGCTAATATAACGGTTAAGGTGGGTTATGGAACTAAAAGAAGCTGTTGAAACATTGCTCAAAAATGCGACGAAGAAAAATTTCATTCAGACTGTAAATCTTACTGTAAACCTTAAAGGAGTTGACCTCAAAAATCCAAAAAACAGGATCGATGAGGAGATAACTCTGCCAAATGGCAAAGGAAAACCTGTAAAGGTTGCCATATTTGCCACGGGCGAGCTGGCTTTTAAAGCAAGAGATGTAGCGGATCTTGTTCTTACAGACGAGGATATGGAGCACCTTAAGGAGAACAAGAGAGAAGCAAAAAAGATAGCAGGCAACTATGATTTTTTTCTAGCTGAAACTACATTGATGTCTCGCATAGGTAGAGACCTTGGTGCTGTCCTCGGTCCCAGAGGGAAAATGCCCAAGCCAATGCCCCCAAATGCGGACCCAAATGTTATGGTAGGATCTCTCAAGAATACCGTCAGAGCAAGAACAAAAAGCTCTCCATCGATAAGCCTCCCTGTAGGAAGGGAGGATATGGACGTTGACAGGATATGCGAAAATATAAGGGCGGCACTATCCAAAATAGAGTCAAAGCTCGAGAGGGGAAGAGATAACATAGAGAGCATATACATTTCGCTCACCATGAGCGATAGCGTGAGGGTGGACAGATGGTAGGAGCAAAGAGAGTCGCACAATGGAAAATAGAGGAAGTTGAGAGCCTTAAGGACATGCTCAAAGATGCACATACGATAGCGATAGCTACATTCCACAATCTTCCTTCTTCAGCATTTCATGAGATAAGAAGAGCTACAAAAGCAAGGATAAGGGTGTCAAGAAAAACGCTATTGGAGAGAGCATTTTCCGAACTTGGCATGAATGCTTTGAGCGATTACATGGAGGGGGAGAGCGCTGTTATTGCATTTGATGGTGACTCATTTGAGCTTTACTCTCTACTTACTGAAAAGAGGTATCCTCTACCTGCTAAGGCAGGTCAGATAGCCCCCTCTGATATCTGGGTCAGAAAAGGAGAGACGAGTTTGCGTCCAGGGCCAGTGCTTGCTGAGCTTCAAAAAGCAGGCGTACCTGCGGCGATAGAGAAGGGTAAAATAGTAATAAGGGAGGATAAACTGTTAGTAAAGGCAAATGAGCCCATAAGCGCTGATGTCGCTCTTGCTCTTCAGAGACTTGAGATATCCCCATTTGAAGCCTGTTTGCATCCAAATGCGACCTTAGAGTCCGGCATCCTGTTCCGTGATGAGGATCTCAAAATAGACCTGAATGAGAGAATAGCGCAGATAATGAGCGCGCACAACAGCGCTATTGAACTTTCTCTTGCAACAGGATTCATAACCGATGAGACTGTGAGCACCTTCATAAGCAGAGCACAGAGAGATGCCCTGGCTATCGCAATAGGAACAGGTTTTGTCGCCGATGAAACGATAGATCTGCTAATAAAAGAAGCACAGGCAAGAGCGGCAACTATGAGCGCTCTTGTCTATGGGGATTCTGGATCTGAAGAAGATAAAAAAGAAACAAAGAGAGAGGAAGAAAAAGAGAAGAAAGAAGAGGAAGCAAGCGAAGAGGATATTGCCTCAGGACTTGGTGC
>WOYO01000052.1:18613-23446 GCA_011620765.1 Thermoplasmata archaeon | reverse complement strand
TTTTTTGTTCTTGTAAGCTCTCCTCTGCTGGGGTCCATGATCGGTACTGTTATAGCATACTATATAGAGAATAGTATTGGGCTTAGCGATGATCTCTCAAAGCTTATGATGATTACACATTCGCAGCTAGCTCCTTACTTAAAAAGGATCTATGATTCCTTGCTGGTTAACCTATTTGATGGATTGGATGGAGCTATAGATATGCTCTCAATGCCGATAAAAAGAATGATCAATTCTCTGTCTGAGGGATAGAATAGTTATTGTGAAAGACTTATAAATTGCAAAAACTATATAGTCTATGGAAACAAGAAAAATACAGAGAACAGGTGGCTCTACATATATAGTATCTTTACCAAAGAAATGGATTCTGAGGAATAATCTTGAGAATGGGGACCCTGTAGCTATTGAGATCGATGAGAGCTCTCTCCGCATATGGAATCCTCAGGCTGAGAATGGAGAAAAGCAGATTGTTCTCGGCATTAATAGGAATAGAAAAATGTTTGAAAGGCTTTTTACCTCTGCTTACATAAAGGGTTTTGATTCTGTAGTAATAAAGAATATTTCGATGATAGACCTGGAGACAAAGGACTTCATAAAAAACTTGACTAATCGGTTTATAGGGATAGAGGTCGTTAATGAAAAAAAAGACATGATCCAGATAAACTCAATAGTTGGCCCCGGTGGCATATCTGTGAAAAGTGCTCTCAGAAGAATGATAACAATAACAGCAACAATGCTTGAAGACTCTATTGCATCCTTAGAAAAAGTAGACAAAAATATGTGCGATGACATAATATGGAGAGATAATGATGTAAACAGGCTCAATCTCTTCATAATAAGGAGATGCCATGAGATCCTGGAGGGCAGAATTAACGGAGAGGCTGAAAAGAGAGAGGTCCCGGATATTCTTTTATTCTCAAGAACTGTTGAGAGAATAGCAGACCACACAAAGAATATCGCCACAAATGCTTTATCTCTGGATAAGAGCGATAGAGATGTAAAAAAAGATCTTGAGAGAGCAGGAGATTCTGTTGTCAGATTATACAAGGATGCTACAAATGCCTTTTTTAAAAATGATGCAGAAGGCGCCAACAGTACTATAGATGAAGCAAGAAACATGGCTGAGGAGATACATAGCTTCTCCGCACATAACGTTCCAATAGCGTACATCACGGAAAGCCTGAGAAGGTGTTTCTCTTACGTTTCCGATCTGGGCGAAATTGCCGTAAATCACTCCATAAATTCCCTTGTAGAAAAGGACTAGAATAGGTGGGCCCATCCGGATTCGAACCGGAGACCTCCACCGTGTCAGGGTGACGTCATAACCAGCTAGACCATGGGCCCTATACGTAAAAGGAAAAATTAGTTATTAACACTTGTTGAAAAGTTTTATATAATGATAATCTTATTGTTTTTTATGAAGGGTATTGTAATGGTGCTTTCTTTTTTGCTTATGCTACCAACCATAAGCAACGGCGAAGAAGTAAGTTTGGATAAGAAGATAGGGCAAATGCTGATGGTGTGGTTTGAAGGATCCAATATAACACCAGAGATCGAAAGGATGATAAGAGATCATAAGGTTGGAGGAGTTGTGCTCTTCAGATGGGCTGGAAATTTAGAAAGCAAGGAGCAGATAGCAAGGCTAAACACGGAGCTTCAAGCTATGTCTATGAAAGAGCTGGGCCTGCCCCTGCTTATATCCCTTGATCAGGAGGGGGGCAGTGTAACAAGGATACCTGGCGCAACAGACTTCCCAGGCAATATGGCGCTTGGTGCAACGGGAAACAGGGATTACGCGCATTCTGTTGGCAACATAATCGGAAAGGAGCTCTCCGCTCTGGGCATAAATATGGATCTTGCTCCTGTGCTCGACGTTAATGTAAACCCGAAAAACCCTGTGATAGGTCTAAGAAGCTTTGGTGAGGATCCTGCGCTCGTTTCAGAGCTCGGTAGAGCCTATATCGATGGTCTCCAGAGTGCAGGCATCATCCCGGTAGGAAAGCACTTCCCTGGCCACGGCGACACAGCAACGGACTCCCACACAGGATTACCGGTTGTCAATTACAGCAGGGATACCCTTGAGAGAGTGCATCTGAAGCCCTTTGCTGATGCTATAGATGAGGGGCTTCCCTGCATAATGACCGCTCACATAACAGTTAATTCAATCGATAAAGAAAGACCTGCCACTCTCTCAAAAAAGGTGCTTTCAGACTTATTACGAAAAGATCTCGGTTTTGACGGGGTGATAATGACGGATGCAATGGATATGGCAGCAATATCTGAGTATTACGGACCTACTGAGAGAGCAGCAGTTGAGGCGATCAAGGCTGGTGCAGATATCATTTTGATGCCGCAGTACAGGGATGACTGGCTCGGCTCAATAGGCAAAACCATAGATGAGATAAAGACTGCTGTGGAGGAGGGAGAAATAAGCGAGAAGAGAATCGATGAGTCCTATGAAAGGATAGTAGCCCTGAAAAAGCACATATCTCAACCACAGATAGATCCTTCCATAGTAGGCTGCGAAGAGCATAAGGAAAAAGAGCTTGAAATAGCAAGGAGCGCGATAACCATTGTTAGAGATGAAGCGAATATGATCCCTCTAGATATCTCTAAAAAATTGCTGGTAGTGGTACCGACCTCAACTTTCTCGGCAGCCGAGGATCCTTCCCTGGACTATAACAATCCCGGGCATTATATACGTGAGCACTACAGCAACACAAAGGTGTTAGAGGTTAGCAGCAATCCGGGTTTCGAAGATCTGAGAAGAGCTGTCAGCGAAGCTACAAGCTCTGAGGCCATAATAGTATTTACCCAGAAAGGAAATATGAACAGAGGGCAGATAACACTAACAAAAAAGATCCTTGAGCTAGGAAAACCCGTTATTGTTGTTTCGATGGATGTCCCATATGATCTTGCTGAGCTTCCTGAAGCAAAAACGTGCATTGCGATCTACGGAAAAAAGGAGTGCAATATGAATGCTTTAGCTGATATTCTATTTGGTGATGATCAGGCTGAGGGTTCGTTGCCTGTTACTGTAGACTTCAAAACCCGGCTCTGATATCACACAACATGAACATCAAACAGAAAAGTATTAATCTAATGAATAAAATAGCATATTGATGTCTGTACAAAGGTTGTATGATAAAAACTTCGAAGAATTCGTATCACAGAACGCTGTGGTTGTCGTGGATTTCTATGCAGATTGGTGCATGCCATGCAGGATAATGTCTCCGCGCATAGATGAGTTGTCTGAAGAGCTGAAGGAAGTATCATTCGGTAAACTCAATGTTGATGAGAACAGCAGCATAGCACAGAGATTCGGGATAATATCAATACCAACGCTAATAATTTTCAAAAATGGATCGCAGGTCGATGAGATCGTTGGTACGCGCTCAAAAGAGGGTGTGAGAGAGACCGTAAGAAAATATCTATGAGATCCTTTAGAAAAAAACATGATGTAAAGGTTGTTGTGGGCAAGGATCTCCACGTCTACCTGTTACTAAACAGTGAAGATATTGAGAAAAGCACTGTGGTATCTCCCTCCGGCTCCAGGTTCATGGGGAACCGGGTTGTCAGGATAAGTGAAAAACCAAAGGAAAATTGTTTCTGTGGTGTATATAGAATAGAGATCACAAGCAATGGCAAAACAAAGAGTTTTGACCATACCCTCAGGGGTCCAGACCTGAAGGTTAAGAGCACTGTTCCTTCGTGGAGTAGATATGAGGGCATATCCGCTTTTTATGTTTTATCTGAAGCAAGATATGATTTAGAAAACCATGGGGATATGCCGCTTTTCTTTATGGAGAAAGATTTCAAGCTTCCTACAGGTTATATTACGGTACCGGAGTTTTTGATTTTACCAAACGAGATGAAAAAGATCACGGCTTATGCGTATGGGTGCGATAGGGTGGCAATGAAGCAGACTGAGGGATATGAAGAGGATCTCAGAAGAATAGGTAGGAAACTAGAGGAAATGGGCCGAGCCAGATTCGGACTGGCGACCTCTGCCTTGTAAGGGCAGCGTCATAACCCCTAGACCATCGGCCCTATATCAGCATTGTCATGTTCATATTTAAAATTTGTATCTGCTAGCTAATCCCTGTATACTTCTCTGCCTATTTTCATGAGTATCTTTTCATTATTATCCTATCCTATAATTTATATACCGTCCATGCTTTTACTCAATATGCAAAAGATCGCTCTTTTTATTGCGCTCATCATCCTACCCTGGAGTTTGAATGAGGTTCGCTCTGAAGAGGTATACTTTGATGGTGCCCCCCTTTATGCAGAGTCCCTCACAACAGGTGGGCCTATAAGCGATTTTGGATCGCACTTTGGCATAAAGGCAAATGTTAGCGAATCAAAATTTATGAAACTTGCGCACTACAGCTGTCTCGCAGCAAACAACGGGATGTTTTCCCATACATGGATAGAGGTAAACGGAGATAACCCTGATGTCAGGGAGATAACTTTTCATCCATTCTATATAGAGGAAAAGGCAACTTTTAAAGATATCAGCGCTAACGCAAGAGCATATTTTATGGATACAGACACCTTGCTCATAGAAGGACAGCTCAGTGATAGAGCAGAAATAAGGATAAGGAATGACTTTGAAAATGCCACATCCAGAGAGTTCATGGTTCAGGATTGCGATATAGAATCGCATAACACTCTACTACTTGACTCTATCAGGATAATACCACCACCGGTGAGGGGGGAGCTCTTTTCAACAGCCCTTGGGGAAACGACAGAGATCTATAGATGCACATTTTTTCCTCTACCTGATAATACCAGGGATTTTTTCATAGTTGTTGGCTATGGAACCAGCAG
>WOYO01000052.1:5079-18513 GCA_011620765.1 Thermoplasmata archaeon | reverse complement strand
CTCTACCTGATAATACCAGGGATTTTTTCATAGTTGTTGGCTATGGAACCAGCAGGGATGAGGCGATAAAGAACTTTTTTGATGGATACTGTAACGTTTTAAGAAATGGAGCACCTTTTGATAGAATAAATAAAGAGTGGAGCGAATTTTTAGGGGGTGTAAATTCAAAATCTAAAGAGCATGAAGATCTTGTTGATCTTGCGCTAACCGCTCTGAGAATGGGCATATACGCACCCAGAAATAGAATGAGCTTGAACTGCTCTGTTCCTTCAAAGGTTCATTTCAATTTCTTCTGGGGATGGGATACAGCTTTTCAGGCATTAGGCGCAAACTTTTTCAACTCAACGCTCGCAATGGAGTACCTATATACTCAGTTTGAAGGGATGAAAGACAATGGGATGCTATGCCACATGATGGATGATTCCCTGGCTACTGTATCAAACATAACGCAACCGCCTGTGCAGTTCTATGCAATAGATGCAATATATGAAAAGACACAGAACAAAACATTTCTAAAGGACATGTATGGGTACAGTGAGAGATACATGGAATGGTTCTTTGAGGATAGAGACACAAATGGAAACGGGCTGCTGGAATATTTAGCTCCGGATGAGAGCGGATGGGACGATAGCCCAAGATTTGTGATAGGAGATCCTGGTTATATAGGCTCTGTGCGCGTATGCGTTGATGCCGTTGATCTCAATGCTATTGTCTCTGAGTATATGAGGTATCTGGGCCTCTGGGCAAGAGAGCTGGGGTATGCTGATGAGAGCGAGAGCTGGGCTGAGAAGAGTAAAGAGCTGAGCGCAAGGATAGATGAGCTCATGTGGAATGAGAGTGAGAAAGCATGGTTTGATCTCGACGAGGGCAAGCAGATAAACATATTAACCCCCGCCATATGGCACCCCTGCTTCACAACAGAGAATGAGACCAGAGCCAGAGAGGTCATAGAGAAGCATCTCCTGAATGAAAAAGAATTCTTTGGAAAACATCCCATTCCAACTGTAGCTTACAATAGCGAGTATTATAATCAGGAAGGTAGTGGCCATTATTGGAGAGGACAGATATGGCTTGTAACAAGCTACAGCGCTTTAAAAGCTTTAGAGCAATATGGATATGAAAATGAAGCAAAAGAGCTCATGGAAAGAACACTGGACATGATGGAAGGAAAGGGCGGCATCTATGAGAACTACGATGCTCTTACTGGAGGCGTGGGCTGGGGGAGCGATGGAAATACTCCTTCCTGCTTTCAGTTCGGCTGGAGTTCTACATTCGTGCTGAAGATGCTATGCGAATAACTTTTTATCATCCAAAAAAGGCAGTCTCTATGACTGGACATTCATGCTCTCAGATGTGTGAACACTGCATGGGCAGATCTCTGAAAGGAATGTTAACCCCAAAAAACGATGAAGAGCTTTATGAGATGCTGAAGAATGAAAGAGAGGTGCTTCTCAGCGGTGGAAACTTTGGTGGCAAAGTGCCCTGGGCCAGGTTTGAGAATGGTATAAACGCATTGAAGAAGAGTGGGGTAAAGATAGCCATACATCCCGGGGTTATAGACGCCAGAGATATAGAAAAGCTTGAGTCCCTGCGCATTGATCAGGTCCTTGTTGATTTCATTCTTGATGATGGCGTGCTAAAAAGCAACTACCATGCGCCTTATACCTCAAGGGATATAAAAAAAATGGTAGAACTCCTCCTTGAGTCCCGGATAGAAGTTGTTCCTCACGTTCTTTATGGCTTGGAGAGAACAGAAGAAAACAAGGAAGAGATAAGGGTCCTCTCAGATTATGGGGTAAAAAAGCTTGTGCTCATATTTCTTGTAAGCGATAAAAAATTAGAAAAACCTGAAAATTTTCTCGAGTTTGCAAGAAAGAATTTTGAAGGCGTCCTTGCCATAGGGTGCATGAGGGGTAAAGAAAGAGAGAAAATAGATCCAAAAGCCGTAGAGCTGGGATTTGAAAGGATAGTTTTGCCAACAAGCAAGGCGGTGAAACTTGCAGAAAGCATGGGATATGAAATAGAGCTCAGAGAGGGTTGCTGTTCATTTCCTTGAGCATTCTCTTCCTTCTTTCCTTAGCTGTATAGCCTGTTAAAGATTCGAGGAAGCGATTGTATCTCTTCAGAACGTCTTTTGTTCCGGCTTTTTTTGTGACTACAAAAAGCTTTTTCTCCTTAAGCTCCAGCTCAAACTCCGCATCCTCTATCCTTGCTATATATCTTATTCCTCCTTTTTCATCCTTCGCTTTTCCTTCTATCCTCTCATCAATTTTCTCAAAAGAGTCGAAATTATTTCTGAGCGCTTCAACAAGTCTCTCTTCGCTTGGTTTGAATCCTCTCTTGAATGAATACCCACGCATATGGTTAAATTGCGTCAGAGTTTTTCTTTTTTGTCAGAAGACTTATGATTATGAGCGTTATGAAAGAAAGCGGCGCAGATACCACCACCGAGTTTATGCCGATCGCTCTTGTCACTGTCCATTCAGCGATGAGCGTTGCGAATATCCCGACAATCATTGAGGCTATGCCCCCCTCTTTTGTTGCACCCTTCCAGAGTAGCCCTCCAAGAAGTGCCGGAGTTATTGTAGCTCCATATATTGTGTATGCGAACATCTGTATCGAGAGAGCTGATGGAAAAAATCTTATCATTACAAAAGATAGAAGGGCAAATACAATGACCAGCAATCTCTGAAGACTCAGTTTGGTTTTGTCTCTGATCTCTCTTCTAGAATACCTTGCAATAATATCATAAACCGTTACCGTAGCGCTGGAAAGCAGGTAAGAGTCGCCCGTAGTTAGCAAAAATGCTGCAGCTGTTGCTAGGATTATCCCTCCAATCACAAATGGCAGAGTGCTTGAAGCTATAGCTATGATGGCTTCATCAGCCCTTTCCATAGGCAGGAGCGCCAGAGCTCTTGAGGATACAGCAAGGATAATTATCGGCACGTTTATTATGACACATCCTAAAAGCCAGTAGAGGGTTCCATGTCTCGCACTACCCTCATCCTTTGCAGCGAATATGCGCTGGTACATGTTCTGATCTCCCAGTACAAGGAGTATTGTAGGAAGGAAATATCCTATCCATTGGACAGGGGATAGGGTGCTTCCTATAGTGAGATTTTCAGGAGGAATGGAGGATGCTATTCCGCTGAACCCACCAGCTGCAGATAGAGCAAAAGGTATGCCTAACAGGAGGGCAAGCGTTATGAGTATGGCGCTCATGCTATCTGTATATGCAACAGAAAGTAAGCCTCCGCTTATTGTTATCACCACCATGACGATGAGTGCTACCGCATATGAAATCTCCGGGTTAATGGCGCTGGAGTAGCTTATTATCATGCCCATGCCATCTATCTGATATGATAGTATGCCCACATATGCCAGGACTATTGCTATAGCAGATATGAGACTAGCAAAGCTTCCATAGCGCTCATACAGGATCTCAGATATTGTCGTTTTCTTTGTGAGATATATGCGCCTGGAGATCAGGAAAAAGAGAGCTATACCTATTGGCTCAATAGCGCAGTACAGCGCTCCAGCTAATGGACCATACGTGTATATAAATTCTGCTGTGCCCAGTATGGTTCCTCCCCCCATCCATGTAGCCAGCAGAGTTCCAGCGACCACGAGCGTACCGAGACTTCTTCCTGCAACCGCAAAGTCCTCTGAGCTTTTTATCCTTCGTGAGAAATAGATTGCTAATGCGGTTATAATCGCAAGGTATCCCGCAACGAATGGTAAAAAATCCATAGAAATGATAGCTCTTCTACCTTTAAAACATTTTTATTTCAGGGGCTTTTTCTTTAAAGGCTTTTTTGAAATTTATATCATAATTTCCCATAACACGCCCTAAAACAATACACTGATGGCAGAAGTATATAGACAAATTTAAATGCTGGTGATCCATTGTCGATGTTATACCAGTGGAGGCTTGAAAATGATAACAGAAAGCATGACACAAACAAAAACAAATGCAATGATAAAGATCAATGGTCTAACCAGAGGGTATGGAGATCTTCTTGCTGTTGACAACCTCAGTTTTGAGGTTAGTGAAGGAGAGATATTTGGTCTTGTTGGTTTAAATGGCGCAGGGAAAACGAGCACTGTTATGATGCTCTCAACCCTTCGAAAACCAACAGAGGGCACAGCAACGGTCAATGGTTATGATATATTGAAGAACCCTATGGAAGTAAGGAAGTCAATAGGTGTAGTATTCGAAGAGCAGGCAGTTGATACCTATCTGACAGGGAGGCAGAACCTGGAGTATGCAGCAAGGATATATGGCTTACCGCCAGAGATCAGGAAAAAGAAGGTTGACGAAATACTGGAAACGGTGGGTTTATCTGCGCAGGCGGATAAAAGAGTGGATGACTATTCCGGTGGTATGCTCAGAAGGCTTGAGATAGGAAGAAGTATGCTCATAGATCCAAAGGTCCTCTTCCTTGATGAACCAACAATAGGAGTAGATGTTCAGACAAGGCGCTATCTATGGGATTACCTCAAAAAGGTAAACAGAGAGAATCACACAACGATATTCCTTTCCACATCCTATCTCGAAGAGGCTGAATACCTGTGCAACAGGGTAGCGATAATGCACAAAGGGAAGATAATGGCTATTGGCAAACCTGAAGAGCTCGAGGATGCGATGGGTAAAACCGTTTTGGAGATAAAGCTTTCGCATGGCACCGCAGGAGAGCTCCTGAAAGTCTTTGGTAATCAGAAAATCCCTGTTAGCATAGATAGCACAGATGGAACGTTAAAGCTGTCCGTAGGAGAGCACATAAGCGTGGTAGATGTCATGAGAGAAGCAAAGAGAGCAGGCCTCTCAATAGCTTCAATAAGCGCTCACAGGCCAACACTGAATGATGTTCTTCTATCCTATGCCGGAAAAGAGAGCCTGGATAATGTGAAGAGCTATCGCAGGCAGAGAAAAGAGGGAGGAAAACCTGTGATAGAGGTTAAGAGGCTCACAAAGAAGTTTGGAAACTTCACGGCTGTAGATCACATAAGCTTTGATGTAAGGGAGAAGGAGATATTCGGTTTCCTTGGTCCGAACGGCGCTGGTAAAACAACCACAACAAAGATGCTGATAACTCTCTTAAAGCCCACAGAAGGCACTGCCGTAATAAATGGGCATGACGTGGTAAAAGAGGCTTCTGAGGTTAGAAAATCTACAGGAATTGTCTTTCAGGACCGTTCCACAGACAGGTACCTCACGGGCTACCAGAACCTTGATCTCCATGGCAGGATGTACTCCATGCCTGAAGAAGAGAGGGAGAGAAAGATAAAGGAGGTTATAGAGCTCATGGAGCTTCAGGGTAAGGAGCACACAATCCTGGATAGGACTCCGGAAAACGTTAGAAGAAGATTTGAAGTTGGCAGAGGCTTTATGGCCTTCCCAAAAGTCGTTTTCCTAGATGAGCCGACGATAGGCTTTGATATAGGCGCCAGAGCGGATCTCTGGGAGCAGATAATAAGAGCTAAAGAGAAAGAGAATGTTACTGTTATACTGACCACACATTATATTGATGAAGCAGATTACCTCTGCGATAGGGTTGCAATCATAGACAAAGCAAAAATAGTGGCCATAGGGACTCCTGAAGAGTTAAAGGCCCAGGTGGGGGAGGACCTTATCGCCGTAGATGTAGAGAAAGATGGAGAGCTGTTTGCTGAAGTGGTAAAAGAGCTGTCCTGGGTTAGAAATGTTGAGGAAAAGGGTAATTCTTTAGTCCTCAGCGTTGAGAATGGAGAAGGAAGAGTTGAAAGCATTGTTGATCTTGCGGATGAAAAAGGATTTCATATAAGATCCATAGAAGAGAGATTACCCACTTTAGAGGATGTTTTCATACACTTCACCGGAAGGAGTATAAGAGAAGCGGAAGGAGAGGTAAAACAGAACAATAGGAGAAGGAGGCAATAAGATGGACGAAACAGTTAGGGATAATGAGAAAAAGATGGGAGTGATAGAGCCCATATACAGCATGTGGCTCAGGGAGATAATAAGGTTCTTCCATGCAAAGAGCAGGATATTCAGCATGGTTCTGCAACCATTTCTGTTCTTAGGGCTTTTTGCGTTACCTCTGAGCGGTTTGTTTATGGGACAACAGAATCTGGACATGTTCGGAGGGCTTACTTTCTTTGCGTACCTTGTCCCTGGCATGCTGGCAATAAACCTGCTATTCAGGGGCACGAGAGGAGGAGTAAGTGTACTCTGGGACAAGGACTTTGGTTTTCTGAAAGAGGTTATGGTTGCTCCGGTTTCAAGAACAACCCTTATAGTTGGTAGAAGCCTTGGACAGCTAACAACCGCTCTAATAGAGGGCCTTATAACTTTAGGCGTTGCCCTGCTCTTCGGAATCTGGTTCGATTTTAGGATAGCAAGCGCTACGGGTTTTCTCGGGGCTTTAGTCTTTATGATCCTGACATTCGTGACTTTCGTTAGCTTTGGTCTTATAATGGGATCTTTATTTGAGGATACGGAGGGTTTCATGACCTTCGTGCAGCTGATAACCATGCCCATATTTTTCCTCTCTGGTGCAATAACACCGATAAATCAGCTACAGGGCATACCTGTTCTTTACCAGCTGCAATTTGTAAATCCGCTCACATACGGCGTTGATGCCATAAGATCTCTCATAACAGGGGTGCCGTCGGTAATACCACTATGGACAGACTTTGTGGTGTTGCTGGTTTGGGCTATCGTGCTCGTGCTGCTGGGAGGCTATGCTTTCTCAAAGATGGAGGTGGACTGAGTCCTCTATAAATAATTTTTTATATAAGATCAAAGATTATAGTTATGCCAGCAGTAAGTGAATACGAGATAGGCAATGTTGCAGGGGAGATATGGGCTCTTCTGAGCAAAGGAGACAAACTCGCAGTATCTCAGGTTCTTTCAAGAGTAGATGTCCCTGCTGGCCTTATATATATGGGAATAGGCTGGCTTGCTCGAGAAGGAAAACTTAAGTTTGAGAAAGCACCGAAAAGAGGTGTGCTTCTGAGTCTTAATTTTAATTATTGAGAGTTATCTCAGCCTCACAGACTCCAGATTCACAGGTATCCTTGTATCCAGTTTAAACCTGTTCCTTATGACTGCGGCAAGCTCTATTGACTTTGTCCCATCGCCGTGGCACACTATGAGCTTCGTCGGTTTGGGGGTTATATCCCTTACATAGTTTATCAGCTGCCTTCTATCACTGTGCCCCGAGAAACCGTCTACAGTCTCAACATCCAGTTCTGCTTTTATCGTTATTGGCTTCCCTCCTTCTGTGGTTTGAATTTCTCTCAGCCCCTTCTGTATCCTTCTACCCAGAGTTCCCTCTGCCTGATATCCAACAAAGATCAAAACATTCTTTTCACTCCCTGCCCAATACTTCAGGTACTCCAGGATAGGACCACCATTCATCATCCCGGCAGTTGCAAGAACTATGCACGGTTTTGGATCTATGAGCACCTTATCTCTCATCTCTCTACTGTCAACCCTCACGAAGATGTCTGAAAGAAAAGGATTGTTTTCTTCAAAGATTTTAGCTCTAAGCTCGCTGTTTAGATACTCTGGATAAGCTGTATGAATTGCTGTAGCCTCCCAGATCATACCATCCAGGTATATTTCAGTTTTCTCTATCTCATTATTGCGCATAGCGCTCTCCAAAGCCAGCATAACTTCCTGACTTCTACCTACAGAGAAGACAGGCACCATCACCTTGCCCCCCCTTGCTATCGCGCTTGAAACGACATTCACAAGTCTCTCAATAGCTTCATCTCTTGATGGCTGGATATCCTCCTTTGCGCCATATGTTGATTCCATAATGAGTGTCTCTACTCTGGGGTAGCGCTTGTTTGCCTGATTGAAGAGAATGGTTCGCTCATATTTATAATCCCCGCTGAAGAGAACGTTGTAGAAACCTTCACCCACATTGAAGTGGACCATCGAAGAGCCAAGTATGTGTCCTGCATTGTAGAGAGTCATCTTTAAGTCTGGCGATATATCGGTTGTTTCTTCATATCCCAGGGTTATGCAATGCTCAATCTCTTTTGTCACATCTTCAGAGCTGTAGAGGGGTGCTCTACCTTCAGCCATCGTTACTCTAAGAGTGTCTAGCTGCAGCAGAGCCATAAGATACATTGTGGGCTCTGTGCAGTACACAGGGCCGTCATACCCCATTTTGAAAAGCCATGGCAATATGCCGCAGTGGTCTAGATGAGCATGGGTTATCACCACGGCATCTATAGAGTCTAAGGGATGCAGCTCTGGAGCGTTCAGATATGGGAAAAAATCGTCAGATGAGGAAACATTCAATCCACAATCTATCAGAACCTTGCTGTGAGCTGTGTTTAATAGTGTGCAACTCCTACCGACCTCCCTATAACCGCCCAAAGCTGTTGTTCTTACCCAATTATTCACTTCACCGACATCTCTATGGACCTTTCTTCCAACCTTCCTGAGAAAGTTTCTACGCTCTTCAACAACATCTTTGTTTGAAAGGATCCTCCGAACTTCTTCTATTGTTGTGGAGTGTATTGGCGGAGTTCGTAAAACTACAGGTGCCCAGTGCGTTCTATCCCTTATCTCATTCAATATTGCTCCATTTTTTCCTATAACAACTCCGGACTTTTTTGCCTCTATGATCACTTCTCCACTCTCATCCTGAAAGAAGATCGATGTCACCTCTGCTTCCTCTGGGACTATCGACAGGATCTCTTTCTCAGCCATTTCAGGTTCTTCTCTGAGCGCAGGATCTGTTCTTATGACAATTCTCTTCTTTATAGCCTTAGCTATCTCTTTTATAGCGTCTTCTGTAAAGACCTCCGGATTATTTGTATAGACCGCTAGCAGCGGTCCCTCAAATTCTATAGAGGTTATCTCTGCCTTTCCGCCTATCAGCTCTCGAACTCTATCTGTTACTTCGTCCAGGTAACCCATCTGACCTCTCTCTTTTTATTTATGCTGCATTATATTACGTTGCTCTATATCACAGGTTCGCTATCTCTTCCTTACTGAGTCGCTTAAAACCTTCTTTGTCTATGTATATAACTTCTATGTCGTCACCACTAGCAGAGTCCCTGCTCATTGCGACCTTGACGCAGTCCCTTGCCAGCTTTAAAGCCTCTTTGAGATCCATGTCTTTCCTGTAATTCTGCTCCAGCAAACCATAGGCGAAAGGCGAACCTGAACCTGTTGAGATGAAGTCATCCTCAAACAGTCCTCCTGCAGCATCAAGATCTATAATGTGCGCACCATCCTTATCATAACCACCGACAAGAAGCTCAACATAAAACGGTGTGAACTTGTACTGATTCAGGAGATTTGATAAAAACGTAGCAGCAGCTTTGACGCTGATCTCCCTTCCATTTTTTATGGAATAAAGGGCAAACTCTGAGCGCATCCACCTGGCAAGAACCTGACCATCGGCTGCAAGTCCAGCTATGGTCATTGCTATGTGATCGCTTATCTGTATAACCTTATGAACGTTTTTGTGGGCGATCATGGTACCGGCAGTAGCCCTTCTGTCTGTAGCTATAACTACAGCATCTTTACACGTTATGCCCAATGTAGTAGTTCCAGTTTTTATTGTATTCATCAAAAACACCTCTTTCTTAAGATAGAAAGCTTTTTTAATATATAATTTTTGCTACGTACATGATCCCACAATGCTTAGCGAAAAAGAGATTAATAAAAAAAGCATTTCTTATTCAGGCGGGCGTAGTGTAGCCTGGTATCACTCAGGCTTGCCAAGCCTGTAACCCGGGTTCAAAATGAAGGGTTGCATCCTTGCCCAGAGGCAAGAATTTACCGCAACCAAAGAGTTGCGGTTGTACCCTTTCAAAACCTGCAATCCAATGAAAATCCCGGCGCCCGCACTATTTTTACCGGTAGAATAGCATATACCTCTAACAATTATACATCACGCGGATCGCTGTTCTGAGAATAATCTCTACGGTAAGCATTATGCTGTAAAAGAGGAGATCTTAAAAACACAGAAAAGCGGGATATCCCATGCGCAATTAAGCGCTGAGAAGAAATGGTGAGGTTGTCTGCAGATCTGAACGATCTATGATCCTGATTTGCCCGCAGAATTTGCCTGGCTTTGAGATCGGCGGTATCGCAGGAGTAATTTTATCTGCAGCAAGCCATAGAATACCTGTAGTCCTTGATAGCATCATATCAAGTGCCGGGGCTCTAATAGCTTATGAGCTACAACCAAGAGTCAAGGGTTTCTAGGAGGCTGCAACGCTATTGTTGATAAAGTTTAAGCTATCACACCAAAGATCTACCGACATTATATCTTCCTTTACCAAGGAACTCTATAACCCCTCTGTCCCTCAAAAGCTGGAGCTGCTGCCTTATCTTTGCCTCAATGTTTCTGTTTTTTGGATGTAGCCTGGCAAGTTCTTCTCTGTAGCTATAGATGTCTTGCAGAGAGAACACCTCCTTATCCATTTTTTCGATACAGGCCATAACATCGGATAACCAGCCCTTTGAGGATAAAGAGAGATCTTTGACAAATGTTATATCTTTCCACATTTTCCTTATGTCTTCTCTTGAGATCTCATATCCGTTATGAACAATAGCGATCTTTGCTCTGGATGGCAACCTGCTCATAACGATAGTAGATCCAACCCACCCCGCTCTTTTTGCTCCTCTCTTTAGAGGTTTTCTCTTTTTTATAAGCTCGGGGTATATAAAATATCTCGGAACCAGAACAAGATCCTTTACAACCCAGCGTTGATTATCATAGTGCAAAAAAGCGAAATTTGGGATGGTTCCATTCTTTATGGCATCTATTTTTGGTTTATACGCAGAATCTACCACCTCTGCACCCAGAGGGTGATAAAAGCTCTTCAGCTGGAACTTTTCATCACACATAGGGCAGAAGAAATCTATAACTTTTGTATTGGTGGCAGTCTTTTTGAGGTAATCGCTCTGGCAAGCAGGGCAGAACATATTTCTCTCAAACCATCTCTCTGTCAAAACTCTAACAAATTGAGTCCCTCTTTTGTGAGGGATCCCTGAGATATCAAGGGAAAGATCCATAAAATAAAAACCCGTGTTGCTTTATAACTATTTTGAAAACTTTTATATCCCGCATGCGATCATGGATCATGAAAAAGTACATAGTTCTCACAGATGAGGGCTACACATATGAGCCAGATGGAAAGGATATAGAAAACCTTCAGGTTCTGGGCATCGCAGAAGGAGCGAATGAAGACGAAGCGATTGACAACCTGCTGAAAGAGAACCCATGGATTAAGAGCACCTCTTTTAAAAGCATCATGTGCCTAGAAGTCATGGGAGATTTTAAAAATGCAAGAGCGGTAGAGGGGATAGAACAAGGAAACAAAAATAAGGCTTGATGATCCATTATATCTTAACTGAAGGATCCTTGCATATCTCCTTATAAAAACACTCTTCGCAGTGCTCTCCAGAGATCCTCTCTTTGGGATTCTTGATTCTTTTTCGTATATCATTCAGAAGCGCTTCCTTGTTCAGAGTGACAGGTAAAAGTTTTCCGTCTTTTACAGAATAAATGCAGGCCTTTTCAGTCCCAAGAGCTATGGAATAGAGGCAGAGCTGCACCTCATACTCCTTCATTCTCGCGGCGATATCTGCATCTGTCTTGTAATCTATGACAGTATCCGATATCAGGAGATCTGCTCTTCCCTTTATGTAGAAATCACCCATATCCTTCAGAAAACTGACCTCTTCCATGCCTTCGCCTTTGAGCTCCGAGCTTTTCAGAACGCTCTCTGCTCTTTCTACCCTCTTTATTCCCTCTTCAATAACATCTTCATTCAGCTCTACACCCTCAGATAGCGCTACCTCCTCCACTATCTTTCTCGGATGAGAAAATTTCAGCTCCAGCGCTCTATGAATGACGCTTCCATAGAACCTCCCATCAGCCTTCCTGCTGAGCTCCGGTGCAGATAAAGATAAGAGGTTACCGAGATTCTTTGCAAGGTGATATTTCATCGGGCACTCCAGCAAAAAGCTGGCATAAGAGGGGTCCAGCAGAAATTTTTCCTCCGGTGGTTTATATTCTATAAACCTGACATCAATGGTTTCTTTGCTCCTTTGCGTTTCACCAGTGCCTTTAGTTGTTGAGGCTCTTCTTAACCACATGCTGTTGTCATCAAACTCAACAACGTAATGAAGTTTGCTGTCCGTTGTGCTCTTTGCTGTCTGCGTTAAGTTCAGGCTCTTATCAAATATCTCGCTAGCCCAGCATTTGCTCATATACCTGGGGAGACACCCTGTAAAGAAGAGGTGGTCCTTGGCTCTGGTCATAGCAACATAAAGAACCCTCTTCCTCTCTTCCTCCTCCCTCTCCCTCATCTCCTTTTTCAGCCTGATCAGCATCAAACTCTCTCTTCTCTCCGGGCCAAGCTCTCTTAAGTTCGTCTTTATACCTGTCCCCTTTTCATTCAAAATAAGATCATCATTGTTGTGTTTGTACCTCTTATAGATATAGGGCACTATGACTACAGGCCATTCCAAACCCTTTGCTTTGTGTATCGTCATTATTGAGACGCAGTTGCTTTCCGGCACGCTCGATTCAGGTTCCTTTGCCCTCATATCAGTAAACCTGAGGATCATATCGCTCACCGTGTGCATGGACCTTACGCCTGAGGATTCGAATGATCTCAAAAGATCTACGAACCTGTTCACATTTCTTATTGCCACTTTCCCTCTCTCCCCCAGTGCTAATATTCCTCTGTAGCTCTTTTCCCCGACAATGGAGCTAACGAGCTCGGATGGCGGCAAAATATCAACGAGAGAGCACCACCCATCTATCTCCTTGCGTATCCCGGAAGGCAGCCTTTCATATAGCCTTTTTCCGTCTCTCAGAGAGATCTCATATATTTCAGCATCTGACATATGGAATAGCTCTGATCTCAGAAGGCCGAAGAGGGCTATATCATCCTCAGGATCCTCAAGAACGCTGAGAAGATTCATCAGGGTCTTTATCTCCGGAGCCTCAAAGAAGCCTGAGCCTGAAGATATCTGATAGGGTATCCTGTGCCTTGTGAGCGCTCTTGTCAGATCAGAGAGGTGGGTTGTGTCATCAACGAGGATCGCTATATCACCATAATCAGCCTTTTTCATGGTTGAAGCATCGGAGACATCAAGCACTCCCACCACTGCCTCTATCCTTTCAGCGATAACCTCTGCCTCTCTATCCTCTTCGCCTATCTTTGCTATGTCAAAGCCTATTATTGAGGGAAAAACGTCTCTCTCCGCTATAAGCTTTTGATATGGTGTGAGGTATCCCTCTGCTCTCTCAGAAAAGACAGGTTTTGTGACCTCGTTAAAGAACCTTATAAGATCTGGTGTTGATCTATAATTTCTATCCAGAAGCCTCTGCTCATATTGCTCAGAGACCCTGTTAAAGATCTCAACATCCGCACCCCTGAAGGAGTATATGGACTGCTTTGGAT
>WOYO01000052.1:0-4979 GCA_011620765.1 Thermoplasmata archaeon | reverse complement strand
CTGTTAAAGATCTCAACATCCGCACCCCTGAAGGAGTATATGGACTGCTTTGGATCCCCGAAAACATAGGTGCTCATCTCTCTGTTCCTCTGCTGAAGCAACTCTATTATTCTGTACTGCAGCGGATCTACATCCTGGAATTCGTCCACAAACAGATATTCTATATTCACAGATTTAGGGCTATCCTTCAATAGCCTGTAAGTTTTTATCAGGATGTCATCAAAGTCCAGCCTTCCTTCCTTGATCTCTTCATATATACTGTTTACCTTCTCAAAAGCGTTCAGAAGAGCCATGAGAATAGCCCGCTCATAGGATAAAAGGCTCTCATAATTCTCTGAGGTGAGCATCGTTTTATCCATAATGTCCTTGAGCTCTTTTTTTGCTCCAGCCATTCCTTTGATTTTATTACAATCAATACCATCAATCTTCTCTATAACTGATAACTTTTCTCCAAGGCTGAGCGATTCATAATCCAGAAGCCTGTTATGGTCTATAAGATTCCTGAGCTCTTCATTATCTAAATCCCTGATCGCTCCAATACTATCAGCTGTTAGATCAAGGAGCGTTTTATCATTCATCGCAATGTAACTCTTTTCATCCATTACGTAATCTCTTTTATCAAACCTCTTTTCAAGCGAAGCTCTAATGCTCTTTTTGAGATCATCAAAATCAAAGTTGTCAAGCAAGAGCTCATCTATGCTCTCGCTGAGGTAGAGGTCTACAGCCTTTTCTTTTAGCACAGCAGAGAGCTTGTCATCTATAACATCCGTTACCGGCATATAGCCTTTTAAGATGGATAGACAGAAGGAATGGATCGTTCCTATTCTATTTGAGGTTATGAACTCCATAAACCTGCTCTTTTCCTTCTTAGCTATTCTCTCAACCATCTCGTTTGCGGCTTTATCTGTAAAGGTCACTGCCACAACACTTCCAATATCTGCTTTTTCTATAGCCCTTCCAAACTCTTCCACCAGGGTCTTCGTTTTGCCTGAGCCGGGTCCTGCTGAGTAGCATATGTTCATTTTTTGCCTCCCCTCGCTCTATCCCTGTCCATGCTACGCACATAACTGCCAAAAGGAAAGGGCAGAACCATCCTTCTGGTTGTATAACAGGCTCTTCTCACTTCGCACTCCCTGCAATTCTTTGAGCCTTTCATGAACCTTGTGGGAAAAAAACCCTTCCTTATGCTCTCTATTATCGCTGGAGCTCTTTCGTTTATCACCTCTTCAACAACCTCCCGTGCCCTCCCCTCAAAGAAATCCTTTCTCTCAGCCCTCCTATCATCTATAAGATAATAGTAGCCCCCACCATAGGGCTGACCCTCCATGTAAAGATAGAGAGGAAGTTGCATAAGCTCTATGCCCTCATTGCTCATTGAAGTCTTATATTCATAAACGAATATCTTTCCATCAGCAACACCTGCTCGATCTACCCTGCCTTTCAGGGTCACACCGCAGAGATCCTTTGACAGCATTTGCTCCAGGTGCACAGGCTTGTCCTCAATGCTCTGCTCAATCTTTAAAACCTCTGGAAAGGAGTTGTTGAGAGCTCTCTTCACCTTTATGCCCAGGTAGGGATCATCCATATACTCAAGCATGACGCTCCTTATCCTTTCCATCCCTTTCTCGAAGAACTCTTGTTTTAGCCGGCTATCCTCAATTCCATCTTCATTAGAGTACAGAGCTTTCATAGCTCTGTGCACGGCGTTACCCCATGCGATCTCTTTCCTGTCCTCAATGGATTCTCTTAACCTCAAAATATGCTTTGCGAAACAATAAAAGGGGCATCTAACATAGTCCTCCAGCGCTACAGGAGATATCTCTTTCAGTGCCACCTCACGATTTAATATTCCGTTGTACTCATTTGTTTCGTAATACTCTCTGCTTTCAATGCACGGTCTAGCGCTCTCTATCTTCTTTAGGTAATCTTTACCCAGTTTTTCTGCATGCTCTATCAGCTCTGGGCTTTTAGCCAGAGCCCTCTCAAAGTCTGCCTTTGAAAATATCTCGTTGCGTTCCTCACCCCTGCGCTCAACGCTCAAACCCAGAGCATCAAATATTGTAAAGTCACTATCATTAACCACGCATGTGATAGTACCCCTCATGTTAGCGCGAACTATTCTTTCTCTCATCTCTATGCTCTTTTTTCTTTCAAGAACCCCGAGAGCCCTGGCTTCCTCATCATCCATAATCTTGCTCCCTTCAGGATAAAGAGCGCTCATTCCTAAACCGCAGTAAAAGCTCCTCTCAAAACCTCCCCAGAAGCCACTCTTATCCAGAAGAATAGAAACCCCGCCAGCATACTGCGCAGGATAGCCTTTATTGTATAAAAGATCAACAAGAGCCTCTATAGACTGCTTTTCACCCACCACTTCTCCGGCCCATACAAGATCTCTTATTGCATCAACAACCTTTTTATAAGCAATGCTCTCTCTTCCAGCATCTGTTGAAATGATTGATTGAACCACCCCCAATTCGAGCATCATTGAAATGGGCGAAGAGTCAGGGTCATCAATCATTCTGAGGGCGTCTATAAGATCATCAGCAACTTCCTTTTCTCCGGTTCTAAGGTTTTTCTCTATGCCCTCTATGCCTTCTCCTTTAAGTAAATTTTTTATCTTTTTCATGCTGCTCTTGTTGACAGATCTAAATCTAACCAGTGGACTGCTGAAAAGCTCTATAACATCTAAGGTCCTGAAATTATTCTTTTTGAGGGCAACAAGCTGGGATAAAAATTCAAAGATCTCTGTGTCCTTTACCATGTTGTAAGCATAGTTTGTGTGAGGTATCGAGTATTCGTTAAATATCTCTTCTATTATCTGTAGATAATCTACTTTAGGGGTTATCACAGCCATGAATTCCAGGGGCACACCGGAGATGTTAGCCTTTATGATCTCCCTCGCAACAAACTCAATTTCTTCGTTTGCATCCACAAAAGCAAAATAGTGATCAGGAAAATTTGTATTGTTTGAGGAGATCAATGTAAGATCGCCCATCGAATCAAGAGCTTTTGCTATTCGACCCTCAACCTCTGATACGATAGGATAGGTCTCCAGATATACCTTGCGTATCGGGAACCATATGTTTTTCTCCATGAGCGATAAAGCCTCTCGCTCTATCATTGTTCTGCTTATAATATTACCGAGATATGAATAATGCAGAGATATCAGATTACCAAGCTCTTCTAATCTTTCGTTCTCCGGCTTTATCTCTTTAAAGTTCTTCGAGAGCTCATCCATTAACCGGTATATCTCTATCAGCGCCCCCCTATTATATATCCTTCCATGCTTTGAGATCACAGAGGCGAGGAGAGCAAGCTCCTTATCTCTGGAGATCA
The DNA here is from genome assembly GCA_011620765.1 of Thermoplasmata archaeon. Taxonomy (GTDB): domain Archaea; phylum Thermoplasmatota; class UBA186; order UBA287; family UBA287; genus UBA287. The sequence goes on along the minus strand of WOYO01000052.1, from coordinate 1,643 downwards.
CAGGTCTATCCGAATATAGAGCTAAGCCCCTCTCACAGAATTCCCGCAAGGTAAAGATCCTATCACCTGGCTTTGCCCTGGGCAATAAAAGATCTTTTCGCGCACTATCAAGAACTAAATAATAACAATCTTTCCCTAGTTCTGGAGGTTGTAGAGTATCTGGAGTGCGCATAATGAAAAGCACAGATTGTCAATAAATAATTTGTTCCTTTTTTTGTTTGATAGTCAGAGCCTTCGGTAAGGCATGAATAGATGTAAAACGCCATCTTGAAAAAGAAAAGTTAAATAGCATATATCCTATATTGTTATAATACTATGGATAGCACAAAAGCCGGGAAAATATTCTGGGGTTTGCTCTTTATAGCTGTTGGGATCCTTCTCCTTATGTCTTCCCTGGGGATCATGCCATGGAGCTACTGGTGGAGGCTCTGGCCTTTGGCCTTCGTTTTCCTGGGCGTAGCAATCCTGATCTCAAAGCCCCCTAGTGATAAAGATAAAGGTAAAAATACATAGGTGATCTCATCTGCTCCACAAAAATGATTTTTCTATGTGGGAATGGATATATCCTTCTGAAAGGATATCGCATAGTTGTCAGACATGCCCGAAATATAGTCCATCAATATCTGCACCTCATCCGCACCAGAGCGCTCATAAAATCCCCTGTAGGCTCTCACATAATTATCAAAGTCCCTGTAAGACCTTATGAAATCTTTACCCTTCAAGTTAACATCATATCTCTCTAACAGCCCGAGAAGAGAATTGTATATGTTGTAGATAATGGTTCGCACATAGTACCTGTAATTAATGATCTTTTCTGAGTTGTAGATGCGCTCTATAGAAAAATCGTTTATGGCCCGCATCATCCTGAAACCCTCATCTGACATTCCCACCATTTCTGTTCTATCTGTTTCATCTATGATGTCATATATGATCCGGTTCAGGAGAGCACGGTTGAACTGGTACTTTGCTTCATTAAACTTTATGCCAAGATAGGAGAGTATGTTGTCGGGTATCTCTTTTCCTTTTATTACCTCAAGCTGTAGCGCGTCCTCCATGTCCCTGCCAAGGGACGATACCTTATCCGCAACACGCACAATGCATCCTTCATAAGATGCGGGATACTTGCCCAGATCTCTTATATCCCCCAGTTTCTTTACCTCCCAGTCCGGCTCTATGTGCTGCTCGATTCTCTCTCCACAGTGGCTCACTATCCCATCCCTGACGCCAAAGGTGAGCTTCAATCCCTCTCCCTTTTCGGCTATGTGGTCCACAACCCTGAGGCTGTTGATCTCATGATGAAAGCTGCTTCCCTGTTCTTTCGCGATTTCGTTCAATACTTCCTCGCCAGCGTGTCCGAAAGGAGGATGCCCAAGATCATGGCCCAAAGCTATTGCCTGGGTCATCTCAACATCAAGGTCCCATCCCTTGCCCTTAAGCCCTTTACATAGAGTTGTTGAGTTTGTAAACACATGAAATGCATGCTCCACTCTTGTGCATATGTGATCGTTTTCTGGAGCAAAAAACACCTGTGTCTTTCTCTTAAGCCTCCTGAAGGGTAGAGAATGTATTATTGCTGTCTGATCCCTGAAGTACGCTCCTCTAACATCCTCTCTCTTAGGCTTAAATCTCTTCAAGTATACGCT
>WOYO01000045.1 GCA_011620765.1 Thermoplasmata archaeon | reverse complement strand
TTTTGAACCCCCGATCACCGACTTAGAAGGCCGGTGCCTTATCCATGCTAGGCCACGCGCCCCTGTGCATAATGGTTTTTCTCTCTTATCTTTTTTATTTCTTCTGGCTTAAAAACTCCATACTCTGTTATGAACCCTGTGACATAATCGCATGGAGTGACGTCAAACGCGGGGTTTAAAGCCCTGGAGTTTTGGGGGGCTATCCTTTTACCTGATATAAAAAGAACCTCATCTTCAGAGCGCTCCTCTATAGGTATCTCGCTCCCCGTATCTATAGAAAAGTCAAAGGTGCTCACAGGTGCAGCGACGTAGAATGGCACTCCATTTTCTTTAGCAAGAACTGATTTTTCATAGGTCCCTATCTTATTGGCGAAATCACCATTTGATGCTATCCTGTCCGCTCCAACTATGATCAGATCAACCATGCCTTTTTTCATGAAGTAACCAGATGCCCCATCAGCAATTATGTAGTACTCTATCCCTTCATTAGAGAGCTCCCATGCTGTGAGCTTTGCGCCCTGCAACCTTGGTCTGGTCTCACTGACAAGAACCTTTATTTTTTTTCCTTTTTCCTTTGCCCTTCTTATGGGCGCAAGGGCTGTCCCGTAATCCGCTGTTGCCAGAGCACCTGCATTGCAGTGGGTCATAACCGTAGAACCATCCCTGATCAGCGCTTCTCCATAGTCACCTATCCTTTTTCCTTTATCAAGTATACTATCATAGTATTCCATCGCAGCCCTGAGAGGGTCTTCGCTCTCCAGCATCCTGTCTATGGCATAGTTGAGATCATAGGCTGTAGGTCTGGTAGCTCTGAGCGCTCCTGCAACCTCCTTTAGATCCTTTTTCTGGAGATGCGCCTGTGCCATGGCAAAAGCAGCTGTTACGCCTATAGCCGGTGCCCCGCGAACGACCATATCCTTTATCGCATAGCACGCTTCCTTATAATCGCCAACCTCAAAGAACTTCAGCTCTTCAGGTAGAGCTCTCTGATCTATCAGTCTTATCACATTCCTCTCTTTATCGTACTCTACAGATCTAACCTCTTTTCCATTTGCCTTCATAATAACACCTACTTACCGAATCTTCTCTGCCTCTTCAGAAAAGCTCTCATACCTTTCAAGAGGTCAGCCTTTGATAGCTCTGGAAAATATCTGTCCGTGAAGTAAAGCTCGCTGTACGCATTCTGCCATAGAAGAAAGTTGCTTATGCGCTCTTCACCACTTGTCCTTATTATTATATCCGGATCAGGAAGATCACTGGTATACAGACTCCCTGAGACCACCTCTTCATCTATGTCATCTATACTCAACTTCCCCTCCTTAACCTCTCTGGCTATCTTCTTCACTCCCTCTATGATCTCTTCCCTGCCACCGTAAGCGACAGCAACGTTAAATATAAAATTGTTGTAATTTTTTGTTTTTTCTTCCGCATACCTTATGGACTCCTGCACCTCTTCTGGCAGCAGAGATATGTTGCCCATAGCCCTTATTCTTACCCCGTACTTATGAACATCTGGATCGTCTGCAAACTCTCTGAAGGCTATCTGGAATTGCTTCATAAGCGTATCAACCTCTTCTTTTTTCCTGTTAAAGTTTTCGGTTGAAAAGGCGTAAACAGTAACTATAGGTATTCTCAGCTCCCTGCACCATCTCGCAAGATCCTTTACCTTATCCTTTCCATATACGTGCCCCTGTGTGACCTTTAAACCAAGCTTCTTTGCGAATCTTCTATTTCCATCCATTATTATGGCTATGTGCTGCGGCGGCGTTTTTCCTCCATATGATGTCACAAACATCTTTCTGGTGCTCCCCTCAAAAAGGGCAATGTAAAGCTCTTCATACACTTTATGAATTATCCTGATTATCGGGTAGATTGTCTCCCTATAGAACACTCTGTACCAGAATAAGGGATCCACTGGAACATTTTTCTCTGTCATCCTTACCTTTATATGTTATGTTTCTTCTATTATTTTAGAGTTTCTAGTATTAAGTATTTGTTTTTAGATCCCTGTGTCCCATATAGAGCTTCTTGCACGATATTTTTTTGATAGACCATACCACGCACCTTTCGGTTATAGACTGCTTTTTACAGGTTTGTTTCCCATTTCAAGAACCAGTTGCCCTCCCCCAGCTATCTCTTTGTGATCTATCCACGTTCTCTCTAAAGGTCTGTCATTTAAAAAGCAAGAAAGCACATACACATTTTCTTTTGAGACGTTGTTTGCCTTTACTGTGAATGTTTTGCCGTTCTGCAAATGTATCTTTACCTCTTCAAATACAGGACTACCAAGATCATAGAGTGGCTTTCCAGGGCATGTAGGATAGAAGCCCATAGCGCTGAAAACATACCATGCACTCATCTGGCCGCAGTCCTCGTTCCCGCAGAGACCATCAGCCTCTGTTCCATAAAGCTCTTCCATGATCTCCCTCACTTTTTCTTGAGTTCTCCAGGGTGCTCCTGCATGATCGTAGAGATACACTATGTGATGGCTGGGCTCATTACCATGAGCATACTGGCCTATCAGCCCGCTGATGTCTGGTGAGCCTTTAACGACCGAAGGCTGCTCGAACATGGAGTCCAGTTTTTCAACAAATTTTTCACTACCGCCCATAAGCTCTATAAGTCCATCAATGTCCTGAGGAGCAAAAAAGCTCCACTGCCAGGCATTTCCTTCCGTATAAAAGGGATACTGCACAGTAGGATCAAAGGGCAGATAACCGTTTAGAAACTCCAGGCGGGCAGTTGCTCCACCTCCATGCTCATAGCACTCTAAAGTTATGTTATACGTGTGCCCTCCTTTTAAAGGAACGACATCAGTTGTCGGTGATCTATCCTGCCATCTATCTAAAGCTAACCTGCCATCTATAAAGACACGCACCCCATCATCTGTCGTTAAGAATATTTCATTCACGCTTTCTGGCAGGCTTAGCTTCCCGCTCCACCTGACTGAGAATTCATCCTTATTTATATTCTCTGCGGGTGAGCCCTGCCAATCAAAGTTTATCTGTTTGTCTATTCGCGTTAGCTCTGGCTTCCCGCTGAGGTTCATGTTGTTGAAATACTCCCCCTTCAACCCATTCTTACCGTCCGGGGTAAAAAGATAATCTGAAGGCAATGGACTCATATTCATCGGTCTGAACCAGGATCCATTTGAGTATCTACCATTCATAAAACCTATACCAGAATCGAACAGATTCCTGTAGTTTTTTGCTCTATCATAAAAAATTTCGTAGTCCTCTTCCTTACCCAGAGCCTTTGCCATCTGTGCTATGCAGAAATCATCATATGCGTATTCTAAAGTTCTCGAAACTTCCTGCCCCACGGTATTTATAGGGATATAACCCAGGTTCATATAGTCCTGTAGGCCTAACCTTCTCCAGGGTTTTCCTTCCTTAGCGAGATCTGCATCTCCTGGCTTTTCTCCGTCTGTCTTCATTGCTCTGTATGCCAGTTCCACATCAAAGGCTCTAAGTCCTTTCATATAAGCATCAGCTATAACTGCTTCGCTGTGAGTTCCTATCATGCAGTTGTTGTCTGTGTTCGCAAGGAACCACCTTGGTAGCCCCGTTTCCCCAGAGTCTTCATATATGCGCAGCATAGATCTGATGATGTCCTCCTCGACTTCTGGCTCCATAAGCACAAGGAGAGGATTTAGCGCCCTGAACGTGTCCCATAGTGAGAATAGAGTGTACTGGGTTGTGTTGGTTCTGTGGATCTTCCAGTCTATCCCTATATAAGAACCATCCACATCCGAAAAGATGTTTGGGGCTATCATGCAATGGTACAGCGCAGTATAAAATTTTATCATATCCTCTCTTTCGCCCTTCACCTCTATCTTTCCAAGCTTTTCATTCCATGCGTACCTGGCTTTTTCTCTATAATCATCAAAATCCCAGCCTTTCGCCTCTTCTTCAAGGTTTTTTCTTGCTCCATCAATACCTGTATACGATATCCCCACCTTGATCACTATGCTTTCTCTATCTTTTGTATCATAGTTAACAAAGCAGCCTATATCCTCTCCTGTTTCTTCTCTTCTCCCTTCATTTATGCTTTCTCCATTCCATGTTCCATACGAAGAAAATGGCTTTGAAAATTGCGCAAAGAAATAGACCCTGTGATCGTTCCAGCCAGAAGAACGCCTGTAGCCCTCTATGGTGCTGTTCCCAACTATTTTTATGCACGCATCTGTTGTTCTGTCCCCTATCCCATGTGAAAGATCCAGCAATATGTGAGCTTCTTCGCTCTCAGGAAATGTATATCTGTGAATGCCTGTTCTCTCTGTAGATGTGAGCTCTGCTTTCACGCTGTAATCCTCAAGCATTACAGAATAGTAGCCGGGGGAGGCTTCTTCACTATCGTGAGAGAATCTTGAGCTGTATCCTTCATCTGGATTATCCTTGGAGCCGGGGGTTATCTTAAGCTCTCCTACTGCTGGCATAATAAGTATATCCCCATAGTCCGCGCATCCTGTACCGCTCAGATGAGTATGGCTGAAGCCCATTATGGAGCTATCTGAGTAATGATAGCCAGAACACCAATCCCAGCCTTCTGTGCCTGTATCTGGGCTGAGCTGAACCATACCGAAGGGCATGGTAGCTCCGGGAAATGCATGTCCGTGTGCATCAGTGCCTATAAAAGGATTTACATATCCCGCAAGGTCATTTTTCATAAAGCCACAGATTCTACCAATAAATGGCAC
>WOYO01000027.1:7906-23656 GCA_011620765.1 Thermoplasmata archaeon | reverse complement strand
AATTGTATCGGGCGCAAAGAGTAAAGAGAAGATAGTCGAAGTGAAGGACTGAAGAAAAAGAGTGGTGCAATCCTGCCATCTCAACCGTTATCCCTCCGAATGCTCTATCCCTTTTATCTCATTTTACGCCCAAATTTCAAAAATTGCAGCATGTGCTTTAAGATTGAGCTTCTCAAAGACTATTCTCTGCATCTCTATTGTGGTGCTGATCGCTGGAGCTAGCACAGGGGTAAGGATCTATGAGAGCCTGATTCATCATAAGATAATTATAGTGGTATACTATTTAAGTTCGTGAGAATCCTGGCATTATTGATGATAGGATTGCTGATTTTTGTAGTTCTCTCTGATGGACTTCTTTCTGATGGTATTGAACATGGAGAAGGAGACTTAACCAGATGTGTAAAAGGCAGCAGCATCCATGTTGCATCAGAAGAGATAAAAGAGACCACTGATGAGGGTTTTCGACTCATATCAGGCATACCGCTCTATGATTCAATGTACGAGCTGGCGATGCAGACCGTGGAGTCCAACATAGCGGAGATAGATGGGAAAAAGGCGCTTAAAGCAGGTGAAGAATATGGCTTTTGGACAAGGGATACGGCTTATAACACCTTGCTTGCAGCAGCTTTACTCTATCCAGAGGTCGCGAAGAGCTCTCTCAAATTATGTGTTGGTGGTCATGCTCAAAAAGGCAGAGAGCATGCGCTCACATATGAGAGTAAAACACCTCCAAAAGAGATCGAAGAATTTGTTATTGGAGGCCAATATTGGGACGCAATTTCCTGGGTACTGGGAGCCTGGGCTTACTACACCTATACGGGAGACAGAGAATTCCTTGAGTATGCCTATGAGGTGACCAGAACTTCATTAGAGTGGTTCGAAAGTGAGGAATTCGATCCTGAATACGGGCTGTTTATGGGACCTGCAAGCTATGCAGATGGAGTGGCTTCTTATCCAGAGAAATATATGGTTGGAGCCAAGGGCTCTTCTTTTATTCTGGACTATGCCAAAAAGCCTGATGGCAGTTATGGTAAGTTTGAGATGAAGGCACTTAGCACCAATTGTTTGTACTATCTTGCTTACATGATAGCTGCTCAAATGGGCATGATCCTTGGGGGCTCACCTGAGCAAATAAAGACCTTTGAGAGAAGTGCAGGAGCTCTTAAAAATGCAATAAACAGGCACTTCTGGTTACCAGAGGAGGGGAGATATGCATACTTCATCGACGAGAATGGAACAACGGATACCTCTATGGAAGGGCTTGGTGAATCGCTTGCAATACTCTCGGGAGTTGCAGACAGGGAGCGTGCAGAGGACATATACAGAAACCAGTGCATAACGGAGCACGGCATACCATGTCTCTGGCCAGTCTATCCAAGATTTAAACCAGAGTATGGTCGTCATTGCGGCACCATATGGCCTTTTATTCAAGGGTTCTGGGCATGGGCTGCGTATGACCATAAAAACATGAGCTTATTTTCAAATGAGTTCCAGAATCTGGCAAAGTTAGCCGCGCATGGGAATGAATTCAGAGAAATATATCATCCAGTTACCGGTGAGCCGTATGGCGGCATCCAGTGTGGAGAGCTGTGGCATAGCGCTCACAACCAGACATGGAGCGCAACTGCCTATCTAAGCATGGTCTATCACAATCTCTTCGGGATGCATTTTCAACAGGACAGGATTGAGTTTGATCCGCTTGTGCCCTATGAATTTTCAAAACAGCCCATAAAACTATTGAATGTAAAATATAGAAATGCAACTCTGGATATATCTGTTTACAATTGGGGGGACAGGGTGGATAAATTTATTCTGGACGGCGAAGTTCAGCCCTCAGCCACATTTCCTGCTGGCCTTGCCGGTAGACATGCTGTAGAGATCTATATGGTTAAGGAGATCCAACAATAAGATTCGAAAAAAGAAAAAATGGCGTCTGTTCATGCGCAGAGTAAAAAATACTCTTCGCAGTAGTGCTCTCAAATTTTTGCCGCTTGCGTCGTCGCCTCCTGTGAGTAGAATACCTGTAAAGGTTTAAAGCGCCAGGGATCTGATGGAAAGGATAGATGAGAGAGGTGATGGAAGAGAGACTTCTGGTTGCATCTGTGGTAAATTTAAAATAATGCGGGGGGAGGGATTTGAACCCACGGATGCCTGCGCAACAGGCCCCTCAAGCCTGCGCCTTTGACCATGCTCGGCAACCCCCGCTCATAAGAAAATTGAGATATTTCTATTTAATACTTGCCTCTCTGAAAGTATAAGGGCTGAAAAAGTATAAAAGAACGCACCTTTATTCAGGTACATGACTAAGGGTACACCCTCGATGGGAAAGAGAAATAAAACAAGGGATGTTGCTTGCAGGAGATGCGGCAGAGTATCATACAATTTAAGGCATAAGCGTTGCTCACATTGTGGATTTGGATCCACCAGCAGGATAAGAAATTATGCCTGGGCTAAGGAGCACTGACCGTAAGCATATCCTTTGTTATTAGCTCGATGTTTGGGGGGCGTTTTACCACATTGCCCATTTTCACTCCCACGATCTTTTTTACACTCACCTCTGAAGCTATATCAACGAGCCTCTGCGTTATAACGCCGTCAAATATTATCTTTTCAACATCCTTTGAGCCTTTTTTCAAAAAGTCAGGGAGATCTCTGACAGCAACTTCATGAATTTCTTTGTTCTCTGCATCAAAGAGCTTTGCTTTTAAGGTGCCTGATAGGCTCTCCAGAACCTCTCTATCTAAATCATCTTTTGTTGCTTCCTGCTGCACTGCGGCAGCCTCTTCTTTCTCCTTTTCTTTCTCTTCTCTCTTTTCTTCTTTCCTCTCCTCTCTGAAGATCTTGAAGAGCTTCTTTTTATCGCTTCCCTTTAGCAACTCCTTATACTGTTCAGCAGGAACCCTGTTTGAGAGGCATTTCATTATCTGCTTTGATGAGAGTTCTTCAACCTCCATGTTTTCAGGCGCTCTGGCTACATAATCAATCTCAGCCACATCAAGCAGCTCTCTGAGTATGAGCTCTCCCCCTCTGTCTCCATCAACAAATGCTATGGTCGTCTTGACCTTGGAGAGATCAACTATTGTCCTTGGCACGTTTGTTCCCTCAACAGCAATGGCATTCCTTATGCCTGCTTTCAAAAGGTTAAGAACATCATTTCTGCCTTCAACGATTATTATGGAGTCAGAGCTCTCTACTGCAGGCCCTGCAGGGAGCTTTTCCTGTCCATAGGATATCATCTCCTCAACTTTCACAGAGTCTCTGACAGCATCGACTATGTCTCCGCTCTCCTCTTTTGTTCCCTCTATCATCTTTTTTAGCAGGTCTTTTGCTCTGTCAATGACCTTCTTTCTCTTCGCAACTCTAACGTCCTCTATTTCATCCACAGTTATCTGCGCTTTGCAGGGCCCAATGCGCTCTATAGATTCCAGGGCTGCTGCCAGAACAGCGGTCTCTACACGGTCAAGGTTGGAGACAAGATAGACCTTGCCCACAGATTTCCCTTTTTGTGTGTTCAACTCAACGTCTATGCGACCTATCTTTGCGCTTTTCTGCAGGTCCCTTAAGTCAAGCTCATTGCCCAGTAGCCCTTCAGTCTGTCCGAATATGGCTCCTATGACATCCGGTTGCTCAACTATTCCGTCCGCTTGTATTGTAGCCCTTATCAAATATTTTGCTGAATGTAATTCTATATTCATATGAATCACCTGTCATCTAATTAAGGTATGTTTGTGTTTATATTTAAATTGTTCTATTCCGGGTTTTTAGTTTTTACAATAAGTGTGCAGGCAGGAAGACTGAATGAATATATGTAATCCAGCTCTTTCTGTTCTTTCATAAATCTCTGCGTCCCTCTAACCAAAAAAGCTCCAAAAAGGCAGAGATCCACAGGGACATCTAAAACCCTGAGCTCTTCATGAAACTTTAGGAAGGGGCACTGGTTTATGGATAGTGTAACGCTATCCTCTTTCTCCTCCTCTATGTCCACTCTCTCAACATCCTTCAGCAACTCAACAGAGTTCTGGTTTTTCCAGTTTGCATCATAATACGCTTTGAAGGCTTCTACAAACTCCTCCTTTTTCTCTATCCTCACATCCATGTTTATCAGCTCAAGAATCCAGAGATCCTCAAGGTTATCTAAAAATTCTGAGAATAGCTCATGGAAGTTGTCCTTTTTGATTGTGGTGACAACAAAAGATAGCAGGCAATCCTTAAGGACAATCTGATAATACCTCTCAGCGCTCACGACATATTATCTTTCTTGTTTTATTTAAACTTTTCATTCAAATATAAAACCCAGGCCCCCTGCCGCTTCATCTTCTTCTTTTTTTATCCTTTCTTTTACCTCGACAGCTTTGTCCTCTTCCAGCATTTTTATTCCCAGCTCTTTCAAACGAGCTTTTATGCCCTCTTTTCCTTCTATGAGCACATAGCTTGTGCTCTTTTCTGTGGCGTCTTTAACTGTAATTGACTGTCTGGATAAAAAGTCATCTCTCAGTATTGGCTCAACATCCTTTTTTTCAACCTCTGCTACTGCGTACTCCATATGGATTATGGGCATTCTTCTTTTTAATTTTTGTTTGTTATAAGATCTCTACAGATATTTACCCGATAAATTTCATTCTGTAGTTCTCCTTTTCTTTTCCGCTCTCATTAGCTACCTCTTCGAAGAGAGGAACATTAACAGGAACAGCAAACTTTGAGAAGATGCTGCTGACTATTGCTTCACCTTTGTCAAGGCTTGCTATTGTTCTGCTATCCTTGGAGAGATCCTGGGGCGCGCTGGATATAACAGCTTCACGCTCTGAATTCATCTCTGTTCCCATGATTATCTTCGTGTTCATGTTTGCGAGTATTTCTTTAGGTATTAGACTGCACATCTGTGTTATGGCTATCAACCCTATACCGAACTTTCTCCCCTCTCTGGCTATGGTTGGAAAAATGCCTGTTGCGTCGCTGAGAACCCTCGGTGCCTCTTCAATTATGAATGCTACCACAGGCTTTCCCTTCAGTGTGTCATCCATCTTATACTTTTTATATCTGTATAGCATCTCATCCGCTATCATATTCCCTATCAGAAGCTCCTGCGCAGCGGATATCTCGGATGTGTCTATTATCACCTTTTCACCCTGCTCCAGGGCATCACATATATCCTTTAAAGCCGCTTTACCTAGATCTTTAGAAAACACTCTGCTATCAAGTATTATGCTCAGCCTTCTTATAAGGACGAGGATCGTTTCTATCCTTATACCGTGTACCATTCCCCTCTCTTTTTCTATGCTGCTCAATTTACTCTCATCAAAGCTCAATAGCCACTCGAGCCATCTCTCTTTGAACTTTGAATATATGGTGTACATGGCTTCATGCTGCGCCTGCGAAAATTCGCTGACGCTCTCAAGGTGGTTTGGCTTTATTGAAGAGAGATTGAAGACCAGAGTGCTGCTGCCGCGCATAGGGGCTATGGAATAGTAGAGAAGCTTTGTGCTCCCATCTTTATCTTTTAATCCTGTGGAGTTCCTGCCGTAGTACTCATCATGAGCATCCAGCACCAGAACACCGCAATAGTTTTTATCAAGAAGATCCCAGAGCATCACCTTAACTAAATTGCTTTTCCCCCTTCCCGTGGTTGCGGATATGAGTATGTGGTGTGTCAGAGCGTTTTTTCCATCAAGGCATATTTTTCTCTCCCTTATTGTTCTGCTTCCATTTCTCAGATACCCTATAAAAAGATCCCTCTCCTCAAGGAAAGAGAAATCTTTGCTCTCGACATCTCTCACCTCTGTGAGCAGCTCCGGCAGCTTCTTGGGGATCCTGTTATCGCTCCTTATCAGGGGCTTTGCCTCCGCCAGTATGTAGTTGCGCAGGTTCCTTTCAAATATTTCAAACCCATGCCCCTCGCTCATCATCCCGGCCATAAATTCTATGCTCTCTTTCGAGAGCTGGCTTCCGTGCATCAGATTATAAACCTGATAGATTGTTGTGCCATCCTTTTCCTCACAGGCAATGAGAGAGCCAAGCTCCAGAGCGGCATTGCTATCCTTTCTTATAACGATCCTCTCGCTGTTACCATCAACTATCTGTCCGACTATCATTACCCCTCCAGGAAATCGTGCAGCTCCACATAATCTATGCCCCTTGCATACAGCAGGGCACGAAGCTCCTTTACCTCTCTGCTATCTATCTTTGCCCTTCTGTGTGCCTCCATCAGACCAAAAGGATAGCCCGGTATAAGGGGATCGCTTGAATAATATGCTGCGTATGCTAGATTGTCCCTGTCTTCTGTCTGAACCTCGAAAACAAGGTTTGTAAAGCTGTGCAGCCTGCAGACAAAATCATTTTTATTGATCTCATATGCCCATGTGCTAAAACCCAGCGCTTTTGCCCTTTTCGCTATTCTTCTTGTGTTTACTCTGCTGCTCTTCATCACCCCGCACATCGATCCTGTTTTTGGTGTGTCGAAAAAAGGGCTCTCGAGTGAGCCGTCAATGAACACAATGCCATTCTCTTCCTCAGCGCTTCTCCACTCCAGCAGGCTCCTGCTCATATCCATTGATGAGGAGTTTATCTCTTCCTCTCCATCATGACCTATGATCTTTGTTTCATTGCCATTAGCTATGCACAGAAAGTCTTTTAGGCTTTCTTGCATCCTCTTTTCTCCATCAAACCTCTCAACTGCTATCCTTATCAGGTAAAAATCTTTTGAGGGAGTGCTCAACAGCTCATAGCTGCTGCCATCGATGAAGGATGCTCTTCCAGATTTTTGCTCGATGGCAAAAAAATTTTCATCACTGACATTAGCATCTTCATCCTCAAGCTCTTTTACAATCCTCTCAGCCATCCCTGCGCTATCCACTTTTTCTCATGGCTCTCATACCTTATCATTTTTGTTCTTCAATTCAGTTAACTTTTTATTTGCCCCGTTCTTTACATCAAATGTGATCTACGCTTTGACTGGAGTCCCCGGATCTGGGAAGAGCTCTGTAGCAGATGAGCTTGAGAGCAGGGGTTATGATGTGGTTAGATTCGAGGATCTATTGGCAGGTGCTGTATCAGGTTATGATGAAGAGGCAGATAGCAGGATAGTTGATGTTGAGAAGATAAAACTAAAGTCGAAACCAGACATAGTTGTCGGGCATCTAGCTCATGAGCTTGGCGTTGATGCTATCATAGTGCTGAGAGCGGATCCTTCAATAATAGAGAAAAGGCTCAGAGCCAGGGGTTATTCTGAGAAAAAGGTGAAGGAGAACGCAGAGGCAGAAGCGATAGATGTTATCACCATAGAGTCTCTTGAGAGAGGCAAGGCGGTTTATGAGGTGGATACCAGCGGGATGAGCATAAGAGAGGTTGCTGACCAGGTTGAGGAGATCATGAAGGGCGGGGAAGATAAGAGGAAGTATGCCCCGGGTAAGATAGATTTCTCCTCATACATACTGGAGGAGTATTGATAAGGCATGGTTCTGGATAGGCTGAGAGGTAAGATCAATCCTCTTTTTGACAGAATTGCCCTTCACATAAAGGTTTCGCCTGATGTTATCTCCATAACAGCCTTTGTTTTTGCTCTTATAGCTCTCTTGCTCTATATAGAAAATATGCTTTTGCCTGCGGCTATAGCCGTTCTGCTCAATGGCTTCTTTGATGGCATGGATGGCTCTGTTGCAAGGGCGCAGGGAAAAGCCTCAAAGAAGGGAGATATGTTAGACCACGTCCTTGACAGGTATGCTGACAGCGTCATCCTTCTGGGAGTGGCTTTTAATTGCAATTTTTATCTGGCATTTATAGCTATGGTGACGGTGCTGATCATAAGCTACCTCGGCGTGGAGGCGCAGGCTCTATCCGGTAAAAGAGATTATGGGGGGCTCCTCGGCAGAGCTGACAGGGTGATCCTTTTAACCATCTTTTCCATAATACAGCCAGCTTTTGTTATAGCGTCGTTAACCCCACTAGACATCCTGATGATCTATTTTATAATCGCCGGCACAGTAACGGTCATCCAGAGATCACGCAGGCTGTGGAGGGATCTGTCATAGACGTGAGCTCAATCAGAGAGCGAGAGGCGGGAAGGAAAGGAGCCTGGGCGCGAATGCGCACTACTCTTGCGCCAGAAACCTCTCCAGCATAACTAAAGCTTCTTCAACATCATCCTTTCTCGCTATGCTCAAAGGCGCATGTATGTACCTGCAGGGTATGGAGCACACAGTTGCCCTTGATCCGAAGGCCACGCCGGCGTCAGTCCCACCATAAGCAGGCTTCTTTATCTGATATCTATCAGCGCGCCTTATGAGCTTGTCTACAAGACCTTCATCAGCCATCAGGCTCTTATCCATGACGGTTATCGCCGGACCTTTGCCCATGGACGCAGGCACATCGCTCTCCCTTATTCCCGGCACATCCGCTGCGGTTGTCCCCTCCAGAGCTATCACATACTCCGGTCTTATCTCTTCTACCAGAACCCTTGCCCCTCTGGATCCTACCTCTTCCTGTGTTGAAAACGCAAAGTATGTTTCATAAACAGGCTCACCTATCCGCTCAATGAGCTCAAGAATTATCGAGCATCCTATCCTGTCATCAAAAGCTTTGCCAGCCATCGTTTTGCCTTTGGATGAAAAACGCGTAGCAAAGTAGATGGGCGTGCCTGTCCTTATTCCCTCTTCTTCAGCCTCTTTTTTTGACGAAAAGCCAAAGTCCATAAAGATCTCTTTACTTGAGACCTTCTCTTTTACGTGCGGGGGATAGCTTCCTATAACCCCTCTTAAACCGTTACAAATAACCTCTGTGCCCTCAAGCAAAGAATCCTCTATGCCCCCAACCCTCTCAAACCTGATGAAGCCTTCCTCATCTATATGCTTGACCATAAAGCCCACTTCATCCATGTGCGCTACCAGCATGAGTTTTTTACCCTTGCCCTTCTTTGTGTAGAGGTTTCCTGCGCTGTCTTCACAAAAGTTTCCATACCTTTTTATTACATCTCTGACAGCTCCCTCTCTCCCGGCTATACCACAGGCGTTACTGAGCTCCTCCAGCTTTTCTTCAAACATACTCATAATGTGTTTTTCGTATATTTATAGCTGTGTGCTCCTTTGATTCTATCTTAAAGCTCTATTATGCCGTCATCCTGGAATATTAGAAGAGGGGCATCCTCTGAATAATTGCCTTTCATATATTTCGTATCTACTGTTCCAGTGACTCTCACACTTTTTCCCTCTAGAGATTCTATTCTTTCACGCGCTTCTTTTATCAGCCTCTGGTATTCTGCGAAATCTCCACCAGCTTCTCTTGCATATTTTTCCTCATCAATCACCAGGGATATCGTTATGCCCCTGTCCTCATTATCGTATACACCCCAGAGATCGCCACGCATCCATCCATAGCCTGTCCTCTCACCAAGTCTGCCTTCAACGGTGACAGTTTCATTTTCGTATTCTTCAGGGCTCTCAAGTATATCCTTTATCTCCGTCGCCTCAGGCTGCCTCTGAAATATCCCGCATATGATGTCTCTGAGAGGCCTTTCTGCTTCTACTGTCGTGGCAAGCAGAGAGCACATCACTACCATAGCTATAAATTTTGATGCCATGTTTTTAAATGTTCATTTTGATATTTATATTTAGTGCAGACATCTAATGAGTAGAAGAAAAAGAGCCAATAGCGCCGGTAAACTTGCTATCAGAATGCTTTAACACAGAATAAGAATAGCCCCAGGCATAGAAATCAATATATATTACAAATCGGAATAACCATGTGAAACTTCTTGATGGAGAGAAGATAGAGATGGAGCTGAAGCCAGCAAAGATGGCTTTCGTAAAGCATTACTCTGTGGCTGTTCTCTACGTTCTTTTAGCCTATGCGCTGTGGAAGTTGTTCAACTGGTCTTCTTTTACCTCTTTTGCCTCCAGCCTGCCGATAAGTGCCAGCGCCTTTGGCGACATCGTTTTTTTTGCTATTTTTGTGCTTGCAGGTTTTCTTCTCTCCCTTGAGTTCATGAGCAGACTACCCCTTGTAGCTAATGCTTTGGTTGCTGCTCTCGGGATATATATCAGCACAACGCTTGCAATCCATTTTGCTCTCTTCTTTCCTCTGTTCTCAGTGGTATGCGGTGTTGTCGTTTTAATTATCGTGACTGTTTATGCAGATAGCCATACCTATTATATAACAAATGAGAGAATAATCATGAAGAGAAGTTTTATCTCGCGTAAGACTAGGGAGATCTTTTATGAAAAGCTCTCAGATATCTCCGTTGAGCAATCTGTTCTGGGCAGGATATTCAATTTTGGAAACGTTGTGCCCATCACGCAGTCGGGCTTTGGCCTAGGAAGCACAGGCACATTTGCAGGTGCTGGAGCGGGTGGTGGCAGCAAAGGATTTTTCGGGGTGTTTGGTGGGGGAAGCAAGAACACCCAGGAACCAAGGGTAAGAAGTTACTATCAGCTCTTCGGTGTTGAAAACCCGTACAGGGTAAAGGATACGATAACAAAGCATGTGCATGAGCACAGTCCCATACCATATCTCAGCAACATAGAAGAAAAGCTGGATAAAATGTAAGTAAGCAGGAAGACATGGACTAAAAACAAAAGTTTGTGGTATTTCTGGCTTTTTAATATGGTTTTTCCTGATGTCCTCTTTTAGCTGTTCTTTCTGCCTGGGAGGTTTGCTCCTCTCAAGCTTGGGCACCAATTCATCCTCTCTACCATTCATACCCTGTCACTTCGGTAGCGCCCACGATCTCTGATGCTTCCTGACAGAGTGCCTCTAAACCTGCATTTGGCCATAGCCCTTTCTATGGACGATAAGAAAAGAACAAATAGCAAAGATTACATAAGGTAATTTATGAGGAAGGTTTTTTTTGCGGTGCTGCTGCTTATCACCGCATCTTTTGCTCAGGAGAGCGCCATAGACTCGGAGAGAGTTATTGAAAAGATCCTTCTTGTAAGGAGCGATGTGCCTATAAAAACTTCAGGCATAAACCTTGTAGAAAAGAATTTAACAGGGGCATCAGGTGCTGTGGCAGCGGATTACATGAATTTTCTTGATTTTCCATCATATCTTGCCATAGGAGCAACAAACTCGGATAGTCTAGCATACGGTGCAGGGCTTTACGTCGCATCCGAGCTATCAGCACTCAACGTAACTCTGCTCTATGGTTTACGATTTGATAACATAACGAGCAAGGATACTACCATAGGAACCAGAGCATTTGGTTCTGATAGCGCCCTGGTTTGTAGACTTGCAGGATCATTTGCAAAGGGGGTTAGAGACGGAGGTTTGAGGTGCATAGGGATATCCTCTAACATGACAGAAGAAAAAGTGGGCTGTGTTCTGGGCATTGACGGGCTGGTGATAGGTGATAAGAATGCTATAAAATCTCTCAGAGACGCAGGATTTGAGGGGGCGATAATAACACCCCTCATAACAGAGAGTGTTGAGCAGAGCGTTAAAGATGCCGTTCTCTCAGGCTACGATATGGTTCAGATAAGAAGCACTGGTGTAGAGGAAGCAAAGGCTGGCATAAAGAGCGCGGTTGATGAGGGGGCAGACATACAGAGCGCTGTTGAGAGAGCAGCAGCGCTTTCAGAGAAGTTACCTGCAAATGCAAAAGCGGATAGCGATACACCTGCGAGGGTTGCCAGAAGCGCTATATCCCTTGTTGTGGGGGATAATGTTCCCATACTCAAGGACAAAACCGCAGGTGTGATAACAGATAATGAAGATCTCATGTCCGAGATCAAAAAGCTAAGAGAGAACGTCTCTTTTTATGGATACGATACCTACGAGCTGAAGGATTATATGGTGCTCTGCATAGAGGGGGATAAAGGAAGAATGTTGATACCCCAGCTTACCTCAGAGCTTGGAGACAGGCTTATACTCCTTTCACTAGGCTTCCCGATGGATGTCTTTTACTATCCAGAGATAAAGAATTACATAACGACATACGGGAATGATAGCTATTCTCTCAAGATCGCTGCTGAAACACTCTTCGGTTCAAATGTGCCTGTGGGCATATTCCCTCTCAGATCGCCGAGAACCTGGATAATGGATATAGATTATGCAACAGAGGGAAAAAGGGAGCTAAAGGCGCTTGAAGGGAGCTCCAGCGATGCGCTTTTATTCAATGCGGGGTATTATCCGGAAAAGAGAATGGTGAAGGTTGGACTGACTCCAGGCTCTGCTGGTTTGTTCTTTGCCAATTCAACAGTTGGGGCAAGCTTTCCTTCTCCGGTGAAGAGCGGAAGTGTAAAAGTCCAGGTTGAGTTTAATGTGGGAATGAAGGGCATAATGGATAATGCTCTCACCTCAGGATCATTTGAGGTTATAGCGGGTATCAAAGATCTCACAACAGATGAGAGCTATGGCACACAGTTGATCTACAGGAATGCAACGAAAGAGGAGATAGATCAGAACTTAACAGTAGATGTGAATGTTACCATGACACAGGGGCACAGGTACTTTGCATACATAGAAGCAAGAGCAAAGCAGGATGCGACCCTTCTGATAACAGGAAAAATAGATTTCTGGAGTGATGATTATGGAGTATGGTATGATAAGATAACTATCTGGGTGTAGCATGGACATCACGCCTGTTCTCTTTGTTCTCTCATTCATAAGCGGCATAATGATAGGGGGCAACTGCACGTATGTCATGGCAGCACCATTTGGAGCTGGCGTGATCTCCAGGAAGAGAGCCCTGCTGTTCTATGCGCTTTTTATCTTCTTGGGGGCAGTTCTTGCCGGAAAAGGTGTTGCACAGAACCTCAATAAGAACATTATCGGGTCAATAGATCCAATGCTTGGGGCAGTAGCGCTCATCTCCCTTCTTATATGCGTTCTGATAGCTAATCTGGTAAAAGTGCCTCTCTCTACAAGCGAGATGGCCACTGGCGCAATAGCAGGGATAGGGATTTTCTTCGGCTCTCTCATCTCTAGGAGCCTGCTTGATTTCTATGCTTCATGGATCGCCGGCGCCTTTATCTGCTTTTTTATCTCATACGCATCAACACGTGCCTTCGAGCTAAAAACTCCAAGGATTCCATATGAGAAAGCTCTTCTCATAGCTGTAGGATGCTTCTTTGCATTTTCAATGGGCGCCAATAATGTAGGAAACTCCATATTCCCTCTGCTGGGTACTATCTCGATACCATTTGCGCTTTTTTTTGGTGGGATATCCTTGATAGCCGGGGGCTTTATTTTCAGTGGTAGAACCATGGAGAAGCTTGGGAAAGATGTAACAGAGATAGATGCAGTTAGCGGGCTTTTTTCATCGCTTGTTGCTGCGGTAGCGCTCATGGCTATGAGCTTTATGGGTCTTCCCGCTCCTGCCGCGCACTTCTATACAATGAGCCTGTTTGGTGTGGGGGCGGCAAAGGGCAGGGAAAAGGTTAGCTTGAGAGCGATCGCACAGATAATCGTAATATGGATCATTTCACCAGTCTTATCCATAGGGATATCTTATGGTGTCCTGACATTTCTCTATTGATTGTGGAAAGTTAGATTAAAGAGATATCTCCTTTATATCTATGTTTGTACCAAAGGTTAAGCACATAGTGCCAGAGCTTAGAGGCAGGGATCTCATAACCTTACAGGATTGGGGCGTAAAGGAGATAGAAGAAACCATAGCGCTTGCTGAGGAGATAAAGAGCATGTACAAAAACGGGAGCTTTTTGTCTTTCAACCCTCTTCTGAAAAAGACACTCATAATGCTTTTTTATGCTCCTTCAACACGCACCAGGAGCGCCTTCGAGAGCGCGATGACGCTGTTAGGCGGGCATGCGCAGCAGGTGAGCTCATCGATGACAAGGGAAGGAGAAGGGGAGAGCAGAAAGGATATAGCAAAGATGTATGAGCTGTATGGAGATGCCCTGGGTATAAGGCTATTAGACCATGCTATAGATTTTGTTTACGGAAAGGGAAATAAAATTCTTAGAGAGTTTGCAGAGCACTCTGAGAAGCCTGTGATAAACATGGCTGATGACATGTTCCATCCCACCCAGGCTCTTGCGGATCTGATGACTGTAAAAGAGAGGTTTGCTTCTTTAAAGAGCAGAAAGTTTGCGATAACATGGGCTTATGCTGATGTGCCGAGAGGCTATTGCAGCATAGATGAGGATGCCCTTCTGGCCACAAGGCTCGGGATGGATGTTTCTATAGCTCACCCTGAAGGGTTTGAGCTTCCAGAGGATATCATAAAGAGGATAGAGCAAAATGCCAGAGCTTCTGGAGCAAAGTTTGAGATCACAGATGACAGGCAAGAAGCACTCAGGGGGGCAAGCGTTGTTTTCCCGAGATCATGGATGACCAGAAGAATGGCTGAAGAAGGATATACAAAGACATGGGAAGAGGAAAAAAAGGCATATGAGCCGTATAAGGAATGGAGGCTGAAAAAGGAGGACATGGATCTCATGGATAAAGATGCTGTGATAACCCATGTTCTACCTGTGCTACGGGGCTATGAGGCAGATGATGATGTCATGGACTCCGAGCGCTCTGTGATATATCAGCAGGCAGAGAATGGCTTGTTCGCAAAGTGCGCAGTTCTGCTTCAGCTGATGGGGGAGTAAGGATGAGCAGAGAGATAAATGATAGTTATCTTGTGAGGTTGTGCAGGGATCTCATAGGGATAAAGAGCTATTCCTGCGATGAGAGAGAGATAGCGTACTTCATAAGGGACACGATGAGGGATCTGGGATATAAATCGCGCATTGATGAATGGGGCAATGTAGTGGGCGAGATAGATGAGGGGGATGGTAGAAACATCGTGTTTGAAGGGCACATGGATACCGTTACCGCTGATGAAAAAGAATGGAAGCACGGGCCTTTTGAAGGAAGGGTTGAAGGTAACAGGATATACGGAAGGGGAACAAGCGATATGAAGGGGGCGCTCAGCGCCATGATCTATGGGGCAAGCATGGCTGAGATCTCCGGCAAGCTCAATGTTGTCTGCGTCCCTATGGAGGAGATATTTGAGGGGATACTCTTTGGTAAAGCTTTGGACAATATGAAGCCGGATCTTGTTGTCCTTGGTGAGTCTACAGATCTCAACCTGAATATAGGGCAGAGGGGTAGAGCTGAGATCGTTGTTGAAACAAAAGGCGTTCCGGCTCACTCCTCTAACCCGGAAAAAGGGGTGAATGCGGTCTATGAGATGATGCCGGTTATAGAAAAGATAAGAGAGCTCAAGCTGCCGGAGGATCAATTTTTGGGTAAGGCTGTGATTGAGCTGACAGACATAATGTCCTACCCATACCCGGGAGCCTCTGTCATTCCATACAGGTGCAGGGCAACATTTGACAGGAGGCTTGTGCTCGGGGAGGATGAGAGCGGAGTAATAGAGCATATGCGCTCTTTTATAAAAGAGGATAATACAACAATAACGATAGCAGAGGGATCCTCTAAGACGTACACAGGCAAGGACATAATTGCAAGGAAGTTTTTTCCTGCTTGGAGAGTGAGCGAAGAGAGTGATCTTGTGAAGAAGAGCTTTGATGCTTTAAAGAACATAAATGCTGATTTAAGGCTATCGAGATACTCATTCTGCACAGATGGGAGCGAGAGCGCCGGGAGAAGGGGGATAACCACTATAGGCTTCGGCCCCTCAAAGGAGAGCATGGCTCATACAAATGATGAGTATATAGAGATAAGAGATCTTGTAAAATCATGTGAAGGTTATATAGCAATAGCCGAGGCGCTTTTGAGCTAGTTCTTCTTAATCATAATACCATTCAGCTGGGATCATCTTTCAAGATCCTTCATTAAAGGCTTAGCTTC
>WOYO01000027.1:0-7806 GCA_011620765.1 Thermoplasmata archaeon | reverse complement strand
TAATACCATTCAGCTGGGATCATCTTTCAAGATCCTTCATTAAAGGCTTAGCTTCTGCCTTGAGCATAACCTTCAGAGGCATGCTCAGATGTCTCCTTGCGCATGAAGGCACCTCATAAAAACCTGGCTTCAGATCTCTCTCCTCCTCCTCTTTTTCCCCCATGATCCTCTTTCCGCACTTCTCACATCTGAAGCCTTTTCCTTTGCCCATTGACTTCATCGACACACCACAGCACTTCGGGTTTTTCATGAGCTTTACTGTGCTCTTTACCAGCATCTTCTCTATGTTGAATGTATTATATTTATTCATGCCTCCATACAGCTCCACTCTATCACCGGGCATGAGCTTCATAACTACCTTTCGAAACTGTTTCGTCGGCTCATAGGCTGCGCATGTCACTACATCCTCTCCATCTGTCAGCTCAAACAGCACGTGTCCTCCTTCAATAATCTCTGGCTTATTCTTAACAATCCCCTCTATTATGGCTGAGGTGTGTCTCTTTACCTCTTTTATGCGCTTTTTTGTGAGGTGCTCATCTGTAGCCTGATTGCTCTGGTATATTATCCATCGCTCTATCTTTTCTGTGCGCAGAACCTCAAGAACGCCTGAGAGCTCTGGAGACGTACCCCTGACACCAAATAGGACAGGGCATGGAGAGCTGGGAGTTATGCATACGTGCTCATTCTCATAATCATAGTTATCAAACGTCTCTGGAAATCTTCTGTCAAGCTCCATAACATTATCAACAAGCCTTTTTCTTCCTATGCTCTCTCTATAGGCGAGAAGCTCATAGGTGCAGAACAGAGGCGTATATGCTATGGCCGCTGTTGCTCCTATGAGCCCCCTTTCATTCTTGTATCCTTTATAGCTTGCGCCCATTTCTTTCAGGGTATCTATGGCTTCATCCAGCTCGACAACCTCTTTTACGCATCGTTCATAGAATTCTCTAGAAGGCTTTTTTTCAGAGATCACAAAACCAGGATTTGTTTTTTCATCATCGAAGCAGGAGTGTTTTTCCACAAGCTCGCGCACGACAGTAAATACTTCCTCAGCAGAGCACTCTTCTTTACTATCGTAAATATAGTATCTGTCGCCTATTCTTTTCTTTTTGTTTTCATGCTCTCTGATCTTTCCTACGTGAATTGCGAGAGCTCCATTGCCTCTTGTTTTCCATGGTATGTTTGGATTGAGCCTCACAAGTTCAGGGTAATCTACTAGCCCTATACCCTTTTTCTGCAGCTCTTCTATGATAAGGGCTGTTAAGTATGTTGTGCACATCCCTCTGTTCGAATCTGTGTCATCCAAGCCAATGTACATTGAGTTAATAGAGAGGAGAAAGAATATATAAGAATTTTGAGATTACATTAATGCGTGTAATCCTTGCGATAACCGGAGCTTCGGGAGTGATATATGGGGCAAAACTTCTTGAAGCGCTCGAAGAGAAAGGAATAGAGGTCTTTCTGGTGGTCAGTGAGATAGGCAAGAGACTTTTGAGAGAGGAAGCGCACATAGATTATGAGCAGATAGAGACAAAAACAGAGAAAAGCTATGAGAATAGTGATCTCTTTGCCCCAATTGCCTCAGGCAGCTTCCGCTTTGACTCAATGGTTATTTTGCCGTGCTCAATATCCACACTTGCAAAGATAGCAAATGGGATAGCGGATGATCTCATAACCAGGGCAGCGCTGGTTACTATGAAAGAAAAGAGAAAGCTCATAGTTGCGCCCAGAGAGATGCCCCTGGATGCTATAGCCCTCACAAACATGGCCCTGCTTGCCCGTCTGGGGGTCATAGTATGCCCTCCGGCTCCGGCTTTTTATGGAAAGCCTGAGAAAATAGAGGATCTTATAAATTTTGTTGTCGGGAGGGTTATGGATTTGCTTGGTGTTGAAAATGATCTATATAAAAGATACCGAAATGAAGAAAAGATTTAATAGCATTCCCAAATATCTGTTTGATAGACATGAGTGAAGTAATAAAAGTAAAGGATCTTGCAATAGTCCTCAAAGGTAGGATGGAGATAGAGGAGGACGAAGCATTAGCGCTTGCAGAGTTTGTTCTGGATATATTCGGATTTGAAGATAGAATCATCGATAACATCCTTTACCCCTCGGACAGACAGCTATTCTATTTTCTCGAGGGTAAAGGAATCCTATCCACGGGCAGGGAGACAATAAGTCTCTATGATGGAAGGGACTGGAGAATACATTACTGGGTGTTCAACAGAGATCTTGTCAGGCACTATCTAAAAGAGGAGGAAAAAAAGGAGAAGGAGAAAAAAGAGGAGGACATATACTCGGAGCTGCCCCCAGAGGCGTGGGTCCGCTGATTGCCCGTTTCTCTGATCTATTTAGAGTCCTGCTGTACTCTTATAAAGACCGGTATTCTATCAAGTGGTGCGCTGCAGTCTATCCTCTCTCCGCCATCATAGATCTCTCCACTCCAGTAATCTCTCCATGTGCCTGCCGGTAAATACACAGAGCGCTCCCTTGCGCCTTTCTCAAGGACAGGTGCCACAAGCATATCAGAGCCCAAAAGGTACTGGTCATTTATAAGATAGCATTCCTCTTCATCAGGGTATTCGAAAAACAGGGGGCGAACAACAGGCATGCCTGTCTCTGCTGCTTCCTCAGCAAGCTCTGCTAGATAAGGATAGAGCTCTTCATGCGCCCTCATGCACTCTGCTGCTATCTTTTGCGCTTTTTCACTCTGATTAAAGAAATCTGTTGAGAACTGCATGATAGGCATGAAAGCCGCAAGCTCAGCCCATCTTATGTATAGCTCTTCGTCATACTCTTCATTGAAGAACTGACCGCCCCCGACAGCATCGGGCAGCACATATGGATAACCCAGCATTGATAGGGTCAGTGCTTCCGGTACCACGCTCTTTATGCCATTTTTTTCATCCCAGGAAGCAAATTTATCATATTCCCTTGCCCATCCACTGTGGCTCTGTGAGAACCATCCGCTTCTTATCTCATAGTACTCAAAGCTCTTTCCAACTTCAGTGCAGAGATCGGTATACTCGTTTACTGTTATGTTAGCATGGGTAACTCCCTTTTCTGGAAGGAAGGCAGCTTCACCCTGATCCATCTTGAAGCCATCAACGCCATAAGAGTCTACAAGAAATTGCAGATTCTTTACATACCATTCAAAAGCCTCTGGATAGCTGAGATCTATAACAGCAGAGCACAGGGGCTTTGTTAATTCCCTTGCTGCGGTATAGAACTTAAGGTGCAAGGCATCAAGGACTATCTGAGCAACGTAGCTCCATGGTATGTGTATGGGTAATCCGGAAGGAGCTTTTATGAAATATCCATTATCGAAGCCCTCTCTGTAATTCTCCGAGGTTAAAGAGACGTAGGGCACGGTCCAGAGTATAACCCTGAAGCCCATGCTATGCAGCTCATCCACCATCGCTTTTGGATCCGGGAAACGTGAGAGATCGAAGTCCGTATCACCATGCTCTCTCTGCCAGCCAACATCTATGGTTATCACAGAATGGCTCAAATTGCTCTCCGCTATCCTTCTCGCATACTCCAGCACCTCCTCCTGATCAAAGTCGGTTCCATACTGTGATCCTATCGTCCAGATTGGCGCCCTTATAACATCCAGAGGAATGACTTCAGAGGGTTTCCCGACCATGCTGATAAAGCTCATGAATATGTCCTCAGGTTCCTCGCCCAGGATTATTTTCGCAGAGTAGTTGTGCACTCCCAGGTTTAAAACGCCATTTTCGATCGAATACTCTATGGGTTCGGTTGTGTTGAGAAATACCCCGAAGGCTCTGGATAACCAGAAAGGGGTCTGAAAGTTGTAGCCGAAGGGTCTGGTGATCATGAGATCGTTCTCAAGTCCCATAAATGCGGATAAAGCAGGGGGTGCAAGATGCATGAGGAACGGGAATATCCTGTCGTATAGAATAGGTAGCGCTCTGTCTATTGCAGGCGTTATGGGCTTCAGTGGATCCGGCAAAGCCTGGGAGATTATGTCACTCAAAGGATTGAGCTCCACGTTTTTTAAAGGAAAGCTCTGGTTAAGCAGGGAGCCGCCGCCATACCAGAAGTCTGTGCCCGAGTATGAAGTCTGGACGAGATGCGGGGAGCTCACATTGAACCAGAAGCCGTCATCGACAAACGTCACATTAACCGTATTTTTTTCTCCAATCTCAAATGAAAAACCATCTTTTCTCTCTGATATATTATCATATCTCTCTGCTTTGTGCTCGATCTCCCATATGCCCGGAAGTTTTATCTCTTTGAATGAGAGGTTGCTTATGGTTACGATCTCTTCCATGCCCTTACTCAATGTGAGCCCGGCCTCTGAAAGCATTAGATCGTAGTCATCAAAGGAGAAGCTTTTGATTTCATTCATCCCTCTAAGAGGAACTGGAATCAGCAGTAAAGCAATCAAAAAAACAAGCTTTTGCATGCGATGTATCTGTTTTGTTTTATAAAAATCTGGTGCTGTTATGGAAAATAAGCCCTTTGTTTGAGCCGACCATAAGGTAGTAGCATTCTAAAGCTTTCCTGTAAAGCTGTGTCGACAGGCTCTTCATAATATCTATATGATATGCTGCTGTCTTGGTATTGGTTATGGTTCCTGTCATAATAGACCTCAGCACCTCATAGGGCTCATCACCTTTCAGCTCATCTTAATCTCATCATCGGTCTATATTTATTCAGGATGACTCAAGCGTTATTTATTAATTTCTGTTTGTCCGGCTTGTAGTTTACTGAAGAGCCTGCTCTTTCTCCTCACCTCAAAGTCACAAATAGCAAAAGATATAAATAGAACAAGAACCATATAATATATTGGAGCTTGAATGGTCGGAGAAGCCCATTCCACCCCTCATTTCTTTTGCCTTTTTGGCCATTCAAGCTTTTTATTTTTTATACGTTCTTTTGTGTACTTAAGGTTATCTCGATCCTATCTCCATCACGGAGCTTATGCTCCAGCCCCACGAGCTGCCCATCAAATTTTACGCTGCTGCCCCAGACCCTGGCATATCTGAATCTGCTCTCAAAGTCTCTGTGCAGCTTCAGGGCAAAATCTCTGACGGTAGATCCCTTCTTCAGGATCATTGGCTCGTCAGCTTCTATAGACGTATAAACCCTTATGAGCTCTAGTTTTTCGAATATCAGCTCTTTAAGTCTATCCATGTTTCTGCCAGTTTTTGCAGAGATACATACATCAAAACCCTCTATTTCTTCGCCAGTATCCGCCTTATTCAGGATCCACAGAGCTTTAGGGTATACAGCATTTCCAGAAAAGTGATCCACTATATCCTCAACCGTTGTTCCCCTGCCGACATATATGCTGGCGTTCAATATGCCAGCCTCAGTTGCTATGCTTTTTACAAACGATTTATCGCCGAAACCGTGGACCTCTATGCCACCCCTATCCCTTTTTTTGACACTTATGTCTGGCTTTTTTCTGTTCAGCCTTATGCCCGAGGCATAGAGCTCTTTCTCTATGCTCTCTTTTTCTTCTGCTCTATCCACATCAAGAACTATCAACAGAAGATCGCTGACCCTGAGGGTTGACAGGATCTCTTTACCCATGCCTTTGCCCGAAGAGGCCCCCTCTATGAGTCCAGGGGTATCAAATATCTGTATGTGTGCCCCTCTGTAGATCATTGTCCCCTCAATAACACCTGTGGTTGTGAAAGCATAATCGGCAACCTTGCTCTCAGCATCTGTGATCGCAGTCAATATCGTGGATTTCCCGGCACTTGGAGGGCCACACAGAGCGCATGTTGCATCTCCATTTTTCCTCACTCCAACTCTTCTAGCCCCTTTGCTTCCCTTTTCCTGCAGCTCCCTTAGTCTCGCTATCTTGGCTTTTAAGAGCCCTATGTGCTTTTCAGTGGCTTTGTTGTACTGTGTCCTTCTTATCTCTTCTTCGATCTCATTTATCCTTTCTTCAATTGATCTCATATTCAATAAGGATGAGGATGGAGATCGTAAGAGCTCATATCACTGCCTGGACCCTCTCATACCACTTCAGCTCTCTCTTCTTAAAAACGCACGCGTTGTTGCCCTGAGCAGTGCATTTTTCTTCATAATACACATAGTTGAGGCCCAGACCCATGCAGAGA
Source organism: Thermoplasmata archaeon (assembly GCA_011620765.1). GTDB lineage: Archaea > Thermoplasmatota > UBA186 > UBA287 > UBA287 > UBA287. The sequence goes on along the minus strand of WOYO01000027.1, from coordinate 1,705 downwards.
CCGTGTATTATGCCGGAGGTAAGGTTGCATACAGGAACAGGAGACCTTCCTATAGCGTTTGCCTCGAAAGAGTCCTCAAGGTATATAGCATCCTCGGCTAACCTGATCTTTCCTAGACCAAGCTCTTCTATTATTTTCAGAGCATCTTCAAGCTTTGCTTTTCTGTTCTCCCTGCGCAGGGACACAGCAGCCCTCTTGCCGAAGTCACTCCCTGCTCTCTGGAGAGTGCCTGCCGAGACATCCCCTATTATCTGGCCCATGGATTGAAAGTATTGTTTGAAAACTGAGCCCGGAAAACTTATGTATCTCTCCTTGAGCTTTTCTGAGATTGGCATGTAATTAGTAGTATGCATTCTTTCCCTATATATTTTTTGTTTCCTCTTGACTACTTCGCATGCAGAGGTCTATTCCCTCGCCTCTGGCATGATGAACTTACCTGTCTCTCTCTCAAAAGCAAGCGCGACGGCGCCGCAGATAGGCTCATACCTCGGTTCTATGAACTTTGCACTTCCTGCTATCTTCTTTACCTCATCCTCAAATTCTTTATAGATGCCCAGCTCCCTTAAAGCATCAAACACAGCTCCACGCACAACGATCTCAAATTCTTTTCTCTCAAGCTCAAGTTTCTCTATCACTGCCTTAGCGTGCAGAAAGAGCTCTTCCCTCGCTTCCTTGAGTATTTTTAGCGAGACTGCATCGCCTTTTTTTGATTCGTCTACAGCGCATCTAAAAATCCTTACAAGCTCTTTTTGATCCAGTTTGCCAGAATAAAACAGATCTACAAATTCTCTGGCATCGTTCAGGCCAAAGCACACAACAAGCGCATTTTCTAAAGACGTTTTTTCACCCCTTCCATCATAGGACTTCATAACGCTTCTGAGAGCTCTTTTTGCTATCCAGTAGGCAGAGCCTTCATCGCTCAGAAAGAACTCCCACCCTCCGGCTCTGGCGAGCTTTCCCTCTTCACTCATACCGAATGATATTGCTCCGAGAGCTCCTATGACTATAACGCCCTCTGCTTTATCCCCCTCCGGAGCTATGGCGCCGATGAAAGTTGCTACAGAATCGTTGTATACCAGCACTTTGTCTGCTATGCCCAGCGTGCCCAATATGCCGCTGACAGCGATCTCATCCTCTGTTGTGTCTATGTCTGGCATGCATACAGAGATCGTTCTGACTTTTCTGATCCCGAGGGGCCTGGCGGCTGTAAAAAAAGCATTGCTCAGCGCTTCCCGCAGAGCCTCAGCGCCCTCTCTTTTATACCTTGCTCCATCTCTTTCCCCTTTAGAGACAACCCTTCCCTCAAGATCGCAGATCCAGCATCTTGTTCTCTCATCTATGAATATTCCTGCAACATAATCCATAACAAAAATATGAGATGGCATACTTAATACTTTCTTGTCTATTCAAAGAGATCCACAGCTTTTTCTCCATCCCATATCTTTCTTTCTCCTTTCTCCTCCGCCTTTAGCATTAGAAACCTCTCTCCTTTCACCGGTATGATAAAATATTCCTCAACTGTTTTGCCTTTAAGGACGAGCTTTATCTTGCTCTCGCTTCTTTTTCCGGTGTCAGGATCCATGTATTCATAGCGAACGAAAGATCCGCGATCTATCAGCTTTCTGACCTCTTTCTTTCCCTTTTTGCTCTCTGTTATCACTTCTTCAGGGTACTCCATGGATCTTATGTGTGGTACATGATTTAT
>WOYO01000047.1 GCA_011620765.1 Thermoplasmata archaeon | reverse complement strand
CCTTGATCTCCAGATAGCCTGTCCTCGTGTGGGTTTCTCTACCTTCAATAACAACGGCTGCTCTCAAGCCCTTCATATCTGAGGAAACGTTCTGTCTCTCACTGAACTTCAATAAATCTCCAGCACTCTTTTTGTATACGTCGTTTATGTAATCCCTGTTGAGGATCTCTTCACCGCAGTTAAATGTTACATTTAAAGAGATCATAGAAACTGTCGAGGTCGGGACTCTCACCGAATCTGCCATAAAACCTATGCGCATAACCTGCGGAAGCACCTCTTCCAGAGCCCTCTCTGCTCCTGTTGATGTCATTATCAGATTGTCAAATATGGATCTGCTTTTTCTAAGATCCTTGGCACCATCCTTAGGCACAGAGTCAAGGATAGACTGCGTATTGGTGGCAGCATGAACCGTAGTCATCGAAGCTGTCAGTATCTTTGATGCCCTTTCATCCTCCAGCAATGGCTTTACCATGTGCGCCAGAGCTGTGGTGGTGCAGCTGGCTGCAGAGATTATGTTATGCTCCCCAGGCTTAAAAGAGAGGTGGTTTACACCATAGATGAGAGTTGTAGCATCTTCAGGCATTGTAATGCCTTTAAAAGGAGCGCTCACAATAACCTTCTCAGCACCACCAGCAAGATGCCCCCTAACTTCATCGGCGGGATCACGAAACTTTCCGGTGCAGTCCACAACAAGTCTTACCTTTTCCTCATCCCATCCTATTCTTGATGGCTCCCTTGTTTCACACAAAACCTTTACAGGAAAGCCATCTATAAGAAAAGAATGCTCCTTGCTTATTTCCACTGAGCATTCCCTTGAGAAACCATAAAGAAAAGAGCTCAAGTTTCCATAGGTTGAGTCATATAAAAGGTAGTCAAGCAAATCCTCATCGCTCTTACCAACCTTTCTACCAAGGTTCACCACTGCGCCATCAAATCTCTTCTCAAGGATCTCATTCCAGAGAAGAAGTTTTCCTATCCTGCCCAAACCATTTATTCCCAGCTTCATTCTTCACCTCCTATCATAGACCTCTGTCAGAGGATAGTGCCCCCTGTAAACCTTTCCATGCAATCCGTCGAGAGCGACTTTATCGCCAGTCCTCAACTCGGTGCTCCCTATAATGCATCTCTTTTCTTTTTCGTAAACCCTCATATCCCTGCAGTTAACAACACAGACCTTCCCGAGTCTAGCAGCTGTGACCGCTGCATGGGATGTGGCACCACCCCTTGAAGTCAAAAGACCCTGACACCTCATTATGAGAGCTATATCGTCAGGCACTGTATCCGGCCTCACAAGCACAAGATTTTCACCCTGGAAACGCTCGATATCCTCCATATCAAAAACAACGATGCCATTTAGAGCTTCCCCTATGCCTATGCCACTCCCTATGAGCTCCATGTTTCCTTCAGCAAAAAGGAAAGCCTTCATCTTCTTTGGTATCACAAGATCTCTTGATTGAAGTATGTACAGATCTTCAGAGCTCTTTGACTCAAAGGTGAACTCAATCTCCTGAGGGCTATGACTTACATCGAGCACAGCTTCGGAGATCTGGAGCAACCTTGCATAGATCTCGGGAGCAAAATGCTCCAGAGATGCCTCTCCACCCTCTTCGATTCTCTGCTGCTCGGATATCGGATGTGTATGCACAAGCCCGGAAACTACATCCTCTCCCTGACTCATCTGTATAAAGTCACCATAAAGCTCCTTTTTTCCCTCCCTCGGCGCATGGGTGAATAGCACACCTGTACCGGAGTCTATATCTTTATTGCCAAAAACCATCTTCTGAACAATAACCGCGGTTCCCCACTCGTCAGCTATCTCAAAGTTCTGCCTGTATACCATTGCCCTCTCAGAATCCCATGAGTTCGCAACCATTATAGCAGCCTCCCTCAACTGCCTGAATGGGTCCTCTTCAAAGCGTATACCTCTCTCTATAAGCGCATTTTTATAAGCAAAAGATATCTCCCTCATCTGCTCAGGCGTAAAGTTCATCTTTAGCTTTACTCCATATCTTTCTTTATATCCCTCGATTATTCTGTCAAAACAGTCTCTATCCACTCCATTGGCCATACCCCAGCTCTGAAGCAGCCTTCTGTAAGAATCCCATGCAGACCATTCAAATCCTGGCCTCTTGCTGAAAGCCTCTGTGATCTCATCATTAAGCCCGACATTAAGAAAAGTTATCATAGCACCTGGCATTGAGATCGCTGTGCCTGAGCGGACTGAGAATAAAAGAGGATTGTCTTTATCACCAAATTTTTTTCCAGAGAGCTCTTCTATTTTCCTTACGTAGCCCTCAAGCATAAGGCTTATCTCTCTATCTATACCTGGATGGCTCAGAGCCTTCATATGCCTGAAGAGCTCTGTTGTGAGAACAAAGCCAGGAGGAACGGGTATGCCTGAGGAATAAAGCTCTTTTAAACGAAAGGCCTTTGAGCCTAGAAATATCGGGTTATCCAGCTTCGGGGTAGCTTCAAAGAGGGAGCTGATCATGAGCTCAGGATCGTAAGACACTATGCTGGTGCATGTTTCTTCATCATATTCTTCCATCATCCTGCGTAAAGAGGATAGAGTTTCTGATATCACTAGATCAAGCTCCTGCAGGCAAAAGGTTGATGCTATAGAATCCCTGTAAAATTTCTCGGATAGTCCTTCTATGTTTTTATCGGGGCATGCTCTGGGCAATATCCTTTTGAGCAAAGGATCATACCTCTCTATGAAAAAAGAGTTTATCGTTTCCTTAAAGCTCTCTGAAAAGAATTGGAATATGTTAAGATACTGCCCTACAGAAAAGCTCGGGGAATAAAAACTGTGCTCAAGCATATCCAGTGGTTGTCGAAACTTTACTGCTGGAAAGCCCTCAAGCTCAAGGCCAAGGATGAGCTTGCTTAATAGATCCTTTATGCTCTTCAACTTCTTTATTGTAAGATACTGCGGGTTTATGTTCTTGAACTCCTCAAGGATCTCTGAAGAAACAAATGATTCTATGCGAAATGATAAGCCCAAAGCTTCAAACTTTGGTTCATAATAGCCACCATACATCGATGGCATCCCTGCGGCTATGTGTCTCTTGTAGTATATATCCTCCCTTCCCTCTGTCTTTTCCTTGCTCTCTATCTTCTCTTTTAGCTCTTTCAAAAGGCCAAAGAGTCTATCCAGATCCACGTCTTCCCCCCCGAACCTTTTGAGATCCTTTGAGAGCTTCTCTACGCCAAGCGCATACTTGGCTTTCAGCAGATGATATAATTTAAGCATATACCTTATCCTTTCTGCATCCCTTTCTTCAGGCCCAGCAAAATCGTGACATTCAAGTAAGCTTTCAAAGCTATCAAAGCGCTCTCGCAGGATCTCACCTATGCCTTTCTGCATCTCTTCATCAATCAATTCTTCCGGTGCATAGCCAGCCAGAACACTTTTGTCTCCAGTATACCAGTATTCAAGCACCCTTTTCGCAAGCTCCAGGTTAAGAGGGCTACTCTCCACATGAACCTGCTTTCTTAAAAAATGAACAAGCTTATCTTCTCTATATGTGAGCTCATCAATTGCTGTTGTGGTCTCTCTGAGCTCTCCTGCGGCCCCTATCTCGGTATAATAAACAGGAAATAGTCTTGCGAGATGCTTAACATCCGCATTTATCTCTGAGTTTAAAAGCTTTGAAACATCCTTCTGAAAGAGCTCCTTATCCGGAATGAAGACACCCCCAGCCCTCAGGTTTACTATCAAAGCAAGAAGGATCTTTTCCATTCTTTTTGGCTCAAGCTCAAATAGCTCAAGCCACACCCTTATGCATTTTACATGATTTCTATCGTATACAACCTCCCAATCCTCGCCTATTTCAGTCTTACCCGGGTATACAAATCCGAAATCTATGAGTTCATCTACGAACACCTCACACAGATCACATGCTTTTTTGCCTAGGGCTAGGATGCAATCGAGCACCGCGCCCATGTGCCTCTTATCTATTTTTGCAAGAAGGGAGAAGATCTTTTTTATATCCTCACTGCCAATAGATTCTAGCAGATATATATTTCTTGAAGCATCCCATATGAGATGATCTGCAAGGTTTTCCATGCTCTCAAGGGCTGCTAAAGAGAGCATTGTCTCTACGCCATCAATGCCTTTTAGCCTTCTGGCAGAATCTCTGACGCTCTCTGCTATTTCAGTGTAGGATGGGATTTTCTTAAGCTCATCCCAGGAAGCTATTGCAAGAACGCTTTGCGGGGAAATATCGAAAAAGGATTTACCAGAGCTCATTCCATAACTTTTCAGATCCTTTTGCCATAGCGCTATGGAGGCGGAGAGGGCGCTTTTAGCTAAAGCAAAGCCTCTTTCCCCGCAATCCCCCAAACAGGATTTGAAGTAACTGGAGTTTTTTGCTGCTTCTTTTTCAGAAAAATGGTTCTCAAGAAGTTCAAGGGATTTTTCTCTCACCTCCCTCCTCTCTACAGCTTCTGTGAATTCTAATAGTGTTCGCATAACTTCCTGCTTTTCCTCTGTATTGAGCAGAATACCAAAGTATTCAAGGATCTCAAAAAAAGCACTATCGGGCAATGACGAATAGATGTGAAGATTCTCAAGGGCTATTGATCTGAGCAATCCCGCAGCCCTGGAATAGTTCTTACTATCTAAAGCGCCTATCAAGGATTCTACTCTTTTCCTAACGCCTGGATAATTGATTAGGTGATCCTGTAGAGACACAAGCACCCTCCAATAACAATTGAATTTGTTGTTGATATCTTTTGCCATCCGCTTCATCAGACAAGTTTAAAATACTGTATTCCTATTTTTTCCATGGATCTGAGAGATGGAGAGAAGATCGTGAAGTGCGC
>WOYO01000004.1 GCA_011620765.1 Thermoplasmata archaeon | reverse complement strand
ACGTATATCTTTGTCATCAAACAACTGTATAACAGTTGTTATATTTATAACTTTTTGTGCTGAAAGTTTTGGGACAAAATCCATAAGCTTCAAAATACGGTCAAATAGCTGAGCTCATACCAGAAGGAGCTGCTCTTTTCTCAAAGACTGCCTCAAGTTCGCCCTTATTTTGTGTATAAAAACTGTATAGGAGCTCTTAACAGAGAAAGACACCACCATAAGGATAAAATCAATTGCACACGTGCGTTTTATTTAAAACGTGTTACTACACGTTTATAAACGAAACTGTTGAATTAACGTTTTGCACTTCAGAGAGCCATTATCCTGTTATTTCATTTCTCACGGTATAGTGCGTATAAATCAGCTCATCAAGCTGCTTTATGCATAGCGCTTGAGGCAGAAGAGGTTAGCTAAAGACTAAGCAGCATTTTTGCTCAAAACGCAAAAGTTCAGTTACTTAAAATAATTCCAGATAGCTTATTCAAAAATCTAAAGCGTCCTGGATCCTAGTCATCTCTATCCTTGTTGTTCTCTTTCCTATGACAACACCCTTCGAGTTGCATATAAGCCCGCAACCAACAAAAGGCATGCCGTGATTTACTGTGCCCCAGCTCCCTTTAACGCCAAACAGCTCTTCTATCATTTTTACCTTTTCATCGCTGAGATCCGGATGGCAAAGCACCCCTTTATTTGTCAGTGCGAATACCATACCGACATTCCGAAAGCCTATATCTTCTCTAACCACTTCAACACCAAAGACATCCTCCATGTCTTTAAGCTTTGGAACTTTAGGATGCACCAGCGCTCGCTTATCATTCACCAGTATTACATTTCCCGCAGCATTCATGTTTGAAGCAGTATAACCGATGTTCAAGCCCAGCGCCTCGAGTTTTTTCTTTTCTTTCTCATTTATAAAGTTATTGACCATCATTCCATTTGAGTTCATGGCGAGCATTGAACCTATTATGTTAGCATAGGCTATTGTTGTCTTTATAGCCTCTATGCCCAGGTTCTTTTCTACCTCTTTTATAGTTGCATCTGGAACGTTGGATCCAAAAACACCGTATTTATCGCATATCCTCCCATAGATCCCTATGAAATCGCTTCCATCGAAATCAAGCTGCAGCATCATTCTTCCAGCGGAACTACCTCCACAAGGCCATCCTCGAACTTTGTTGCCTTAACTTTTATCCTGGATGGGGGATTTTCAGCACCCCTTGCCCATATGATCTCATTTATCCTGTTATCTATCCAGACAGAATCTGACTTCATGTGCCTCTCTATGAAGTGCTCTACCTCTTTTATAGCGCTCCTTGCTCTTTGCTTCTTTGGTATGTTCTTGAAATCTATCGGAATGGTATAAACACGCTCAAGTATCCCTCTCTCTGCTTCGTCCATATTTCATCTCCCAGCTATATTTTAAGCTTTCTCCTTCTCCAGTTCCTCTGCTTGGTGTTGAACATGAGCTTTCTTTCAGTCCTCATTATAGCCCATGCAGGAACCCTGCGATTGCTGTTCTTTGCTTTCATTAATCTTCTCTTAAGTCCCGTTGTTTTATTTCTGCTCATTTTTCTATCCTCCTTATCTTTATATCCTTATCCTGCTGTAACTGTGCAAGTATTTTTTTAAGCATGGCATCATCAACCTGTGATCTAAGCCTGCCGCTCTGTGCTAGGTATATGAGCTGATCCTCTATCTGTTGAGCCAACTCTGGCTTCACAAGCCTTACCCTGGAGAGCCTCTCCCTCGCTTCCGGGGTCATTATCCTTCTCAGGATCTCTTTTCTCTCCCCCTGCTCTTTTTCTTCTCTCTCTTCCTCCACACCAGACTGCTGTTGTAGGAGCTCCTGCATTCTCTTTTTTCTTAGCTTTTCAAGTTCTTCGTCCGTTTAACTCACCTCTCTACTCTAAGCTCGTAGGCAACAGAGTCTAGAAGAGCCTTTCCCTTCGGTGTCAAAGCTCTTCCTTCTTTCTCTATCTTTGAGACAAGACCAGCGCTTTCGAGCTGTTGCAGGATCTCTCTTATAATAGCCCCGCTTCCTTTGGTGGCTTTTTGAGGTCTGCACCCTCTTCTCTTGGCTCCACCATACTCCGCTCTTAACCTTTCAACTCCCAGAGGGCCTTTAACGTAAAGCTTCCTCAACACCGCTGCAGATCTGATATACCACCAATCTTTCTGCACTGGCAATTTTTCTTTTTGTGCTCCTGTTTTCACGTATCCTGCCCACTCAGGGGGCTTTATATTCTCATTCCCATCGCTCCTAAGCTTTTCAGCCAACCTCTCGATCAGAAGGTTTGCATCAACATCAAACGGCGTTGTCATAGTATCTCTGATGTGAATGTTAATAAGAATATATATTTATTTTCATGCAAATATAAGGAATATGATCCTCAGCGATCTTGGTATAACAGAGGCTATAGAAAAAGGCGACCTTAAAATAGATCCATTTGATAGAGAAGCTCTCACACCAAATGGCTATGATCTGAGCATAAATGAGATGAGAGGCTTTCCAGAGCCCAAAAGCTTTTTCCTTGTGTCGACAACAGAGTCCATAGAACTCTCCGGGAATATTTGCGCGCAGTTGTGGGTGAGGAGCAGCTTTGCCAGAAGAGGGATCTTCTGCTCTTTCGGTAAGGTTGATGCAGGATTTGAGGGCACCCTGACCATAGGATGTTTCAACGCAGGTGATGAGAGAATCGAGCTGAAAAAAGGAGAAAGGTTTGTACAGATAGTTTTTGAGAGGATGCTGAGCCCTGCTGAGAGAAAGTACAATGGAAGATACAGGGGGCAGAGAGGTATAAAGGTGGAATGATAGAAAGGATAAGAAAACTTTTTCTATGGTTATGCTCATTCTCCAGAAGGGCGCGTGGCCTAGCATGGATAAGGCACCGGCCTCCTAAGCCGGGAGTCGGGGGTTCAAAATGAAGGGCTTCCCCCTTTCAAAACCTGCATGAAAATCCCCCCGCGTCCGCCTTGATAGAAACATTTATTTAATATGTTTACAAATATCCAATAATGGCAAAGGTGAAGAAAGATCTCGTTAATGTTCTGCTGTATTCTCTAACCTCTTCAATCTCGGATCTGTTTGGAGTCTCAACACCAGCAATAGTAAGGCGTATAGGAGGTACACTGTTAAAAAGGGCTGAAGCTAGAAAGTGGATACCCAAAGATCTTAGAGATCCTGTTGTCTCTCTCAGCGAACTTCTTCATCACTATGAAGAAGAAGGATACTGCAGTAAGATAATTGTGGAGAGAAAAAATGGTGAAATTTATATAAAGAGCTATAACATATTTGATTATGAAAGGATAGAAAAGCTCGTTCGCGGCAATAAACATCCATGCACCTTCCTTTCAGCTGTCGCAATGGCTTTTCTAAATGACTACTTCAACATGAGCGTTGCTGTCAACAGACTCGGTTTCAGGCTCCTCCCGGAGCAGGAAGGAAGTGAAGAGGTGTTGGATCTGGTAACGGTAGGTGGTTAAAATGGCAGAAACAAAACAGGAGATGCTAAACGAGGTGCTTCAGGACCTTGATAGGCTGACGGGGATAGAAGGGAGTGCGATAGTCTCTAGAGATGGGCTTATCATAATATCGCACCTTCCAACAAGGGTTGGTAAGGAAGCTTTTTCGGCTATGAGCGCTACGATGCTCGGCGCAGCCGAAACAGCAATGATGGAGCTGGCAAGGGATCCCCCTGAGAGGGTTCTTGTGGAGACAAAGACAACCCGCATGATTATAACGGGCGCCAGTGCCGATACTCTGCTGGTTATCCTCTGCAGATACAATGTCAACCTGGGCATGCTCTTTATACAGGCAGAGAAGGCTGTGAACAGAATAAAGGAGATACTGGGGTGAAAGTATGCTATGCAAAAGCGAAAAGGCTGAAGACCTGCTCAAAGAATGGAAGGAAAAACTGAAGCTCAATGAAGGATTGGAGATAGACTCAACCTCAGTCATCCTGGTTAAGAGCGACCTCTTTTTCTCCCTCTATGAGAGGATCACAAGGATAGTAGGAGCTCCTGCAGCAACACTTCTCTACTTCGTGGGGGAGGACTATGGAAAGAGCGTTTACAGAGATTTTGCGGGAGAGGCAGGGGAGGAAACTCTAAAAAAGCTGTGCGACTTCACAAAAGCCACAGGGATAGGGGATGTTGAGATAGAAATGGATGAGGATAGTAAAAAGATCTACATCACAGCAAGCAAAGGCTTTCCAATAGGAAAGAGGGCAAAAGGAAGGGCAGCGGACTCTTATTTTGCAGGATACTTTGCTGGCTTTTTCTCCGAGCTCTACAACAAAAAATATGAGGGTACAGAAGAGGAGTGTTTAGCAAAGGGAGATGATAGATGCAGGATAGTTCTGAAAGAGAAGGAGGAATAGGAAAATGGTTAACACTAACATAGTGGTGCTGGATGAGGTGCTGGGTTCCATACCAGGAGGCAGCACTGTTCTTTTTCTCACAGAACCCACCGTTGAAGGTGATCCCTTTGTATACCAGGCATTTTATGAGAATATCGCTGCAGGTAAGGAGGGGGTTATTGTAGCTCTTTCAAAACCCCCGCAGTATCTATTGAGAGAATTTGAGGAATATGGATGGAGCCTGGAGCGGTATAGAAGCAGGGTAGTTTTTGTTGACTGCTACTCCATGTTGATAGGTGCCCCCTCCGATGCAGAGTTTATTGTCAAACATCCGAATGATATAAAAGAGATAATAGAGACCCTGGAAAAGGCGCTGGATTCTGTGGAGGGGGGCATTCTTGCTATACCCGCTCTCTCAACACTTGTTGATTACTGTGGGGAGCAGAGCTTCGTTGAGAACCTTGAGAAGTTAAAAGAGATCTTTAAAAAGGCAACAACAACCTTTGTGTCTTTCATACTCTGGCCGTATGATGAAAAAACAATAGAGAAGATAAAGGATGTTGATTGTCTTATAAATATAAAGGGTATAGAGCAAAGAGTTGTTTTCGGAGAGTATTTTGAGGTGGCTAAGGCAAGATGGCTAGAGAACATAGAAAACAGATCCATTATGTTCAAGGTCATAAAGCCGGGGGGTGTGAGAGTATATATACCAAAGATCATAGTCACAGGGCCCTTCCACTCTGGTAAATCAACCTTCATACATACTCTATCCACAAGGGCAGTATCCGTTGACAGGCTCGGGACAACCATTGCACTGGACCATGGACATGTGGAGCATGCCGGTGTGAGTGCAGACATATTCGGAACCCCCGGGCAAGAAAGGTTTGACCCTTTGCTAAGAACACTATCACTGAATGCAATAGGCACAATAGTCATGGTTGACAGCACAAGACAGGATACATTCGATAGATCCAAGGCCATGTGGCAGGAGGTATGGAAGACCGGGATGCCCGTGATATTCCTGGCAAACAAACAGGATGAACCGGGAGCTTTGCCACCTGAAGAAATAAAGGAGATGATGAGGCTGCCGGAGGAGATACCCATACTTCCATGCGTTGCAAAGGATAGAGAGCATGTGCTTAAAGCATTTGAAGCCCTGGTTGATTTAATATTGCATAGAAAGGAGGAAGAAAAATGAGCGATAGAAAACTTGTTACGGGTATAGAAGGGCTGGATACTCTCCTTCTGGGTGGCGTTCCTGCCAGATCTGCTTTTCTCGTGTATGGACCACCATTCATAGGGAAAGAGCAGTTTGTAAAAAACTTTTCTGTCGAGTGTTTGAGACATGGGATACCCACAATATTCATAACAACAGATGCCCCCTTTACCCAGCTTAGAGATGAGTTAACCAGTCTGGATTCAAAATACCAATCATATGAAACAAATGGGCTTGTCAGATACATAGATGTCTATTCCATGAGCATAGGGGTAACAGAGAAGGATAAATACACAGAGTATGTGCCTAGCCCCATGGATCTTGCTGCTATCAATCTGGCGCTAAACAAGGCACAGCAGATGGTCATGGGAAAGCACATGCATCACCTCATAGTCCTTGACTCTCTCACTACCCTTATAACGAACACAAATGCCCCTACGGTCTTCAGGTTCGTTCAGATCATGAAAGGTAGAGCAAAGAGTGCAGGAGCAACAACAATGTTTGTGATGGGCGCGGGGGTGCATTCCGAATCTGAGGTTCAGTTATTCAAAGGGATAATGGATGGAGTCATAGAGTTTAAAGAAGAGACCAGAGAGTCAAAGTTATATCTGAGGCTTCAGGGCTTTGGAGAGACAAAATCCAGAAACTGGATCGAATACCGGCTTGAGAAGGGCACTATTGATGTGACAGGAGCTTTTGAGATAGGGAGAATCAGGTGAGGGGGCTCGCTTTTTCTGTTTTCTTTTTTTTTATTCTCCTCCTTCTCCCTCTTGCTAAGGCCCAGGTTGAAGAGGGCGAAGCATCTGTCAGGGCACCTGCTTCAAGAGAGCATTTCTCCATAAGGAAGTTTGTCCTTTTCCTCTACGATCTTTTCTTTCTAAATGAGATAGCTAGCTCAATAAATGAAGTGATAGAAGCTCTTACGCTGGGAGAACTTTCCCTCATTCCTCTACATATAGAAAATATCAGAGAGAGCATAAACAAATGCTGTGATCTATCCTCTTTCTTTATAATCTCTGCTATGTGCGCATACATGTCAAACTATTTTTCATCCCTGATCAGACTGTCAGACCTTACGCTACCGCTGCTCGCAAGGATGCCTTTCTGTAATAGCCCCTTGCGCGATATGCCTTTTACCTTTTTTGAGTGGGTAAATTCCAGCGCGGATAGGTTTACAGGTTTGCTGAAGATCTAACGGTTCAGCAATATGAGGGCTCCACCCAGGATCCCCAGTATCAGTCCTAAGAATAATCCTCCGCCACCGAATAGAGATAGGATGGAGAAGACAAGAACAATCACTCCCCCACCAACCCTGAAATCGCGATAGTAAGCTAAAGCTCCTCCCAGAAGGATAAGCACGCCAGAAACAACACCAAAGATCCCCATACCAAGATACATTGAGGACGTCAGATCTATGACCTCAGAGGTTGTCATATTAAAGCCCTCAGCAAGCTCCTGTAGCGTCTCCTGCATCTCTTCAGCTTCAAGCAGGGATGGATCGACTCCGAGGTACAGAACCATCACAGCGCTCAGAATTATAAGTATTCCCGCAATAACAGAGAGAATAAAGCCTATGCGCGGCTTCATTTTTGGGATCTCATACTCATATTCTTCATCCATAAACATAAGCTTGTTTTTAATATTTAAAAATTACTTATGTGCATACCAGCATAGAACTTCCATAGCTGTAGCCCATGTGGTGAGCTCTACATCTCCTATGCGAAAACGCTCCAGATTGTAATTTCTATAGAAATCCCCATGAGGAAAGCCTCCTATCACAGCAACTACATCCCCTATTCTCTTATGCTCGGAGAGCCTTGCGCCCTCAGGGTGCATCAGGATCTTCTCTCCCCCCAGTTCTTTCAGAAGGTCTTCTATGCTCTTATGCTCAATGCGGAGAAGCTCCTTATCAGCTTTGATCGCCTTATCCTTAAAGAGTTTTTCAATAAGACCACAGAATCTATTATAATTTTTGGGCAATCGCGTTTCAGGGTCTACATATATAACCTCATCATTCCTTGTGTGCACAAAAACTCTTAGTTCGCCAATATTATTCAGAAGACTCTCCTGTAAAACCTGCAAGGTTATGTGCACTATATCAGGTCTCCCTCTGCGTCCAGACCTGCAGACCTCAGCATTATGGTGATAACTGCTATCCAGAAGGATCTCCTTAGCACTCTTTCCCCTCTTTTTTGCGGACTCTAAGACGCACTTCTCGTTTAAAGCCTCTTCCGGCACGAGCTCGAGCTCCGCCTCCGCTATAACTATGGTGAGCATAGAGAGAATGCCCTTACAAAGATAAATTAGTATGGACATTGTATAGAGTGGGCTGGGGCGAGATAGGAGAGAAGCAAAGGATAAGATAAAATAGAAGAAATACAATTCTGGGTATTACCATGAATTCGAAAACTAAGGAAATCATATCTCTCATAGTGCTGTTTGGTGTTGCCCTCTTCCTCACATGCTTCTTCAACTGGTCAACAGGCATTTCTGGAGAGGCCATGGGTGGAGGAACGGATCCGTGGTATCATCTAAGGGTTGTGGAATACATCTTAGAGAACGGAAGGAATCTGAGGTGGGATCCTCTGCTAAACTTCCCCTTTGGCTGGCACAACCCCAGACCCATAGGATTCACATTCACAGCAGCGCTGGTTGCAAGACTTTTAGGTGGCGCAGAGAGCAGTGCGATCGCTGCACTCAACATACTGCCAGCGATCTTTGGGGCGCTCTGCGTCTTTCCGGTTTACTTTATAGCTGAGAAAAAGAGCAAGAGAGAAGGGTTGCTTGCTGCACTATTTCTGGTGTTAACCGCCACACACATAAATACCTCTGCTGTGGGAAGTGCTGATTACGACTCTTTCAACCTCTTCTTTGCTCTTCTTACAATACTGTTCTATGTAATGGCAATAAAAGCCCTCATGGTTCAGGAGAGCAGCGTAGATGAAAAGCTGCCTGGCTTAAAAGCCCTGCTTCAGGAAGAGAAGAGCGCAGTTAAATACGCGCTGATCTCCGGTATATTTCTTGCTATCCTTGCGATGTCCTGGGAGGGATTTGTTTATGTGGATCTCATACTTTTCCTTTATTTGCTCGTAGTCCAGCTCATAGACCACATGAGGAAAAAATCATCTGTCAGGATATCGCTGGTAACAATAATTCCTTTCCTGGTCGGCCCACTATTATCAGCGCCGTACTACATGACAATAGCGAGAAGGGATGCCTGGCTGATATCTGTTGTTGTGCTGCTTGCTGCACTCCTGGCTACGTTTATATTCTTAGCCTTCCGCAAGATCCCATGGACCCTTTTATTCCCGGGTGCTATAATCGCTCTGCTAGCCGGGCTGGCGGTGCTTTATGTTTTGATGCCAGATATAGCAGAGCTCATAATAACAGGATGGGGCTATTTTGGGGGTAATCCTGTCTATAGAACAATAGCAGAAGCCCAGCCACCAGGTGTAGGTTACCTTGCTTATCTCCTGGGTCCTGCAACCTTCTTCACAGCATTTGTGGCACTTGTATTGGTGATGAGGGATGTGTGGAAAAAATGGGATCTCTATCACATATTCCTCTGTGTGTGGTTTATACTGGCGACCTTTATGGCTGTAAGCGCCGCTCGCTTTATCTTTAATGCTGGTCCTATCTATGCCATAATGAATGGTATTCTGCTCGCATATGTCCTATCTTTTGCGAACTTTGGCGCTATAAAAAAGGACTTCAACAGGTTGAAGCGCACAGGCAGATTCTATGCCTTAAGGAAGAGCATAAGGATAAGACATGTGCTGTTAGCGCTCATAATAGCCTTGGTCATATTCCTGCCCAATGTTCTTCTGGCTATAGATGCAGGTAGCTCATATGAGTGGGAAAGTGAGAACAAAAACTGGTACTCTGATAGATTTATGGGCGCTCTAGGTACGATTTTCATGAGTGAGGAAGAGCTTGAAGGCTATAGAGCTATGGCGAATTTTGCCGAAAAATACGATGAGCCTTCAGCAATAGAAAAGAGGCCTGCTGTTGCAAGCTGGTGGGATTACGGGTTCTACAATATACAGATAGGAAAACATCCAACTGCTGCGGATCCTTTCCAGAATGGCTATTTCTGGGCATCCCGCTTTTTCTTATCTCAGAATGAAACCCATGCTCTGCAGATGGTTGCTGCAAGGCTATTGAGCTACGAAGGTCTGATAAGCAGAGAACAGGGCATAGATTTTCTCAGAGCTACGGGAGTAGAAGAGCCTGAAGCAGCTTATGACGCTCTGATAAAATATGAGTATGCGCCATATATAAATGAGGAACAGGCAGTAGATCTTTTAGCAATGATAAAGGAGAGCACAGGAAAGTCGATAGAGTATTTTGTGACAACATATAGAGAGTTTGAATTCGGACAGATGCCCCCATATATAGTAATAACCCCAGGCGTAGTGGGTGCTATTGTTAGGCTTTCGGGCTTCAACGAGAGTGATTTCATTAACACGTTGTGGGCTATCCTCTATGGGCAGAGAGGTGCTGTAATACCACAGGAGCAATGGATGAAAAGCTATCGCACGATCTCAGATCCTTCTGGTTCTTTTACAGTCCTAAATGAGGAAGAGGCGCTCAGATATGTGAGGGAGAATAGAGAAGAAGGATATGCAACACAGCACATAATGACAACAATGACAGACAAACTTGTGAATTCAACAATCTACAGGCTCTATTTAGGGTTACCACCCCAGGAAATGCCAGGGCTTGAAGGCGAGTACTTAATATACAGAGGCAGAGCTCCTGCATATGGAATGAAGCATTTCAAAACTGTCTTTAATAACGATTACGTAACAGTAGCAAGATACTATCCTGGGGCCATCATTGAAGGAAAGGTTTACGACTCCAACGGGGTACCACTGCCCGGCATCACTGTAGAGATACGGGACGAAAATGGAGTGATGCATGACTTTATGAACACAGAAGGTGACGGGAGCTTTACCTTAGTGACTCCTGAAGGAGATCTTAAGATAGCAGTGACACAGAACGGCGGTGCAATAGCTGAGAGAGAAGTGAATGTTAGTTTTGAGCAGGCGATGGAGCGTGCCAGAATAGAGGCGGATGTGCGCACGGAGGCAAAAGAGTTTAAGGGAACGCTAAAGGGCACTGCTTTCATGGATGCAAATAACAACACCGTTTTTGATGATGGAGAAGAGGCAAAAAATGCTACTGTGCTTGTATACTCCACACTGCAGCAGATGTCAGCAACAGCAACAACAGATGAGGGTGGCAGGTTTACCCTGTCCTTGGATGTTGGAACTTATACGATAAATGTGATAAGCGGGGATTATATGGGGCAGGGCTCTGTAGTGATAGATGCTGGGAAAACGAGTGAACTGGAGGTACCCATGGTGTATTACCCAGGGCTATCTCAACAACTACAATCGCAGATCCCAAACCTGGCAGGGATCATGGGAGGGTTGCCGTCGAACCAGACACAACAGCCTATCTAAAGGGTATTGTATTTAAAGTAGAAAGAAGATTAGGAGCATGAAGTCAAGAACAGCGGCGTTAGGGCTGGCGTTGATAACTGCAATTGCAATAATAGCTGTGATTCCGCACTCAGTCTCAATAGAACAACCAAAAAAATTTGATAGGAATATAGACGGCATAATGGACACGACCGCCTACATGGAGATCTACGAACCTGCAGGCTTTATAGATAAGCTTCTTGGCAGATCAGATGCTGAAAAAACTATGGATGAGATAGAAGGGAGGTGGAGGGAAATAGAGTCTATTATATCTGTATACGATAAAAATTCAGAGGCTTATAAACTTAATAAATACAAATACATAGAAAATGCCTCTGACGAACTTCTATACGTTCTGGAGCAGTCTCTCTACTACTACGACATAACCGGAGGTGCATTTGACATAACCATAAAACCTATCCTGGAGCTCTGGAGCTCCGGCCTATGGGAGAAGAGCATTGAGGAGCAGAAAGAAGCTGTAGAAGAAGCAAAGAGGTTTGTTGGCGCTGACAAGATAACCATAAAAGGAAGAAGCATCTATCTGCAAGAAGGGATGGAGGTGGATTTCGGGGGCATAGGAAAAGGCTATGCACTGGATGAGGCTGTAAAGATATTGAGAGAGCACAACGTTGAGAATGCGCTTATAAGGCTCGGTGGGCAGGAGTACTGCCTTGGAATGAGCCCGAAAAGAAATAGCCCATGGCGTATAGGTCTCACAAATCCGGAAAACACTTCGCAATCCATCACAACATTTGAAATCACAAATGCGTCGATAAGCACATCAGGCAACTATGAGCGCTACTTTAATCCTGACAAGAGCGTACACCACATAATGGATCCAAGAACAGGATTCTCAGCAAGCCCCTGCATAAGCGTAACGATAATTGCTGAAAATGCTACGGCAGCGGATGCTCTATCAACCAGCGTTTTTGTTTTGGGGCCAGAGGAGGGCATGGAGCTTGTGGAGTCCTTAAGCAACGTAGAGGCTTTGGTAATAGATAACAACAGAGAGATATACAGATCCTCCGGTATCAACAGATATGAGATTCTCTGAAGTTTTAGAAAAAGAGCCGGAGCAGGCAAAAAACGCAATGGAGCTATGTAAAAGAGTGCAGGGTGACTTTAAAAATATTCTCATTTCTGGTTTAGGTGGCTCCGGGGTTATCGGCTCAATAGTGCAGGAGTTCCTTTACGATAAGATTGATAAGCCAATAACGGTAAGCAAGAGCGCTCTCATACCGAAGTTCTGTGATGAAAAGACCCTGCACTTAGTCATAAGCTACTCTGGCAACACCAGGGAAACCCTGGAAGCCTTTGAGTGTAGTAGAGGAAGAAAGATCTGCATAACCAGTGGGGGAGCTTTAGCGAAAAGAGGCAAAGAAGTGATAAGGGTGCCTCAGGGCTTTTTACCCAGACAAGCACTATTTTGCATGCTTGTTCCTGCTTTAGGTCTCTTTTATGATCTGCCAGCAGAGCTACCACAATGGCTCGAAGAGGTAAAAGAAGAGAGAGAAGAGGCGAAACTCATGGCAAAGAGGATAGGGGAGAGGACGCCTTTGGTATATAGCGCATATCCGTTTGCCTCTTTAGCGCTTCGCTTCAAGCAGCAGATCAACGAGAACTGCAAAGCGAGAGCTTTCTGCAACTACTTTCCGGAAATAAACCACAATGAAATAGAGTCATTCCACAACAATTTCCGAGATCACATCGTTATATCGATAGAAGGATACGAAGAGGCTATGGATATAATAAGAGAGAGTTGCGATGTACTGAAGATGGAGCTCTATGGAAAAAGTGATCTGGAGAAGCTATTCAAAGCCCTCTATTTCATAGACTTCACCACCTATTATTTAGCGGAGTTGAGGGGCGTTGATCCAGCAGCGATGCCGAGCATAAACAAACTGAAAGAAAGGGCTAAAAGATAGATCCCCTATACTGCGTCAGAGTTATGGGGGGGTCAGCGCCGCAGCCTCTGTGTTTGCGATCTCTGCTCAATCATCCACTAACATCCTTTAATGAAAAGCCATCCGGAGCTTCAAAATCCAGGCTATGCTGGGATTTAGAACATGTGTAGATAAGTCTTCATATCTGTCTTAACTCTGGGGATTTTCCAGGGTTTTTACCTCTGAACTATCAGGAGCCGCTCTCCTGGGCCTAAAGCCCTGGTTCTAAAAGGAATATGATCCATCCCCGCACAGGAGCTTTGTTGATCAAAAGATCTCTGTGATCGCGCGTGCCAGGATAGATAAGGACATGCCCTACGGTATTCTGTCTCTCTGGTGCCCAGGGATTAAAGTCTCTATCTCCATCAAGCCAATAGCGCTTGGCATCACTTCCTGCAACAATGCCTGGAGAAACTATACAATCGCCTCCAAGAACTATTGGAATGTTATCATGAGAGATCTCTCTTCTAACAGCGCTGGCAATAGCTTTATTCATCGCATCAATCTCATCATATCCCAAGTGTCTTATCCTTATAACCTTCTCATTCCAGCTAAATGCTCTGCATAACGCAGCAAAAGACATGGAAGAGCGATAATAGCCTCTATGATATCTTTTTACTCTCTATCTCCTCAATGCCAAAATCATGGATGATCTTTCTTATATCATAGAGATCAAAGTTCTTTTTGACCGCCTTTTTGTCTATGTATGCATACTTCACATCCTCTTTTTCTGATATAGCCTCTATAGCTTTTCTGCAGTTATTCATATGGTAATTTGGCACCATATGCCCGAAGGATATTGACTTTCTAGATACCAGAGCTGTTGGAGCTGGCATATAATGCCCCCCGCCTATCGCTATCGCTTCCATCCGCTCTTTGCGCTCTGATAGAAGGGCTCTCATCAGAGATCCTGCAACAGCTTTTGCTTTTTCTTTGTCATTCCATGCCTCTTCATCGCTTCCTATCTCCGCAAAAAATGTAGGGCTCTCAAGATAAGGGCCGTGGTGGGTGCATTCGAAGGACGCTCTGAAGCCTGTAGCAAGCATGTTGCGCAGCGTACTTGTCATATAATATGGCTCTGATGGCACAACACAAAAATCCCTGCCTCCCAGAGAAGCTTTATCATAATTTCCCACAGGATGGACGGTTATTGTCTCTATGGCTCGCTCGCTGCTGTGCTTTGATATGAAGACAACAAGCTCTGGCTTAATGCCACTGAGCTCCTCAAACTCCTTATCAACATTATCATGGTAGATGTGCATATCCTTTATGTCCATGAGAGCTACGTTGTCTTTATGCACAAAATAGCCATTGCTCTCCTCAAAATCTTTCAGGAGCTCTCTCCTTATGTTCATGCTTGCCTCATCAACAGCACTGGCTATTATCAATTTCATTTATTTTCCCCCCTTCTGTTTTGTTTTTTTATAGCTTTTTTCATATCTATCTTCCCCTCAGCAACCTCTTTTGCTAATTCTTTAGAGATCGTTATCCCGGAGATGCTTCTGCTCTCGTTCTGTATCTCCTTCAGCTCACCTTCTTCAAACTCCTGTTTAATCTCTTCTTTTATAACTGTACCATTCAGAAA
This sequence comes from Thermoplasmata archaeon, assembly GCA_011620765.1. GTDB lineage: Archaea > Thermoplasmatota > UBA186 > UBA287 > UBA287 > UBA287. The sequence continues at coordinate 9,608 of WOYO01000004.1, read as the reverse complement.
TGCTATCTTTTTTGCTGACTCAATATGCATCCCGCTTGTTCCTTTTTCATCCACAACCTCTATCCTCAGAGGGAGAAGTCTGTTTATTATTCTATTTCTATAAACTTTTGCCCCATCGCCTATTCTTATAACGCACGATTCATGCTCATACATCTCTGTTATCTTCTTTACAAATGCAGCAGCCTTCTCAGGGCTCTCTGCTATGCAACTGTAGATTTCCCTTTCATCCCCGAAAACAGCTATCCCTGGTCTTGGTCCAGGATCGATGCCTATAACTATTTCTCTAAATCCCCCGCTATAAACTCGAATACACTCCTTTATGGCTCTTTTAACATTCATGCCAACGTATATACCTTTACCATGATCATCTGTTAGAACTATCGCGATATCTGCGCTAGGAACTCTGTTGAGATTTATGAATGGGATGTTCAAAGCCTCAAGCTCCTTAGCTATCTTTTTATACATGCGCTCATCCTTAACTTTTATACCGACGACCCTCATATTCCTGCAGTAGCCCAGCTCATGATGACATCACTGATAACCCAGGAGATGGCCAAAAGCCATGCTATCCCTACCATGTCAACAAACATTGTGGCATCCCTGCCACTTTCAGAATCCTTTATCACAAATGCACCAGCTATAGAGTATGCAACTATGATTATTATTGATGCTATGGGCTTCATTACGTAGGGCAGGGGCGCTGTAGCGGAGAACATGCCTCCCAGGTACTCGGTTGAAAATGCAGATGCAGAGACCATGCCATAAAGATCCTGCATCATAAAAATAATGCTGAATGCTATGGAAAAAACTATGCCTACGCTAACGCCAACACCATAGACAACCCATCTATAACCTGCGGCTGATTGGAAGCGCTTCTTTCTCATGCCCAGGATATTCAGGAAATTGTTATTTATTGTTATAGCGCCCTTAGCTATATCACTTCCCGCCTCTATTGAGGAAGCAAACATGTGTGTGAATTCGTATATGAGGTAGCTGCCACTCTCTCTGCCGAAGGTATGCCATGGATCTTCGGCAGCTTTTATCCTGGTTTTCAGCCTTTTATTCAAATTGCTTATCATATCACTCAGATACCCGAACTCGTGTGTGCTCAGCCTTTCTATGGAGTCCTCTATCTTCTTAACAACTCCTGCGGTGCTTCCTACAGCCCTTATGAATGTTGGATAGTTTTCATCCCTGTTTTTTACCTTTGCCTGCTCCTTTCTTGCATAATAACCACAGAAGATGGGCGGCGTTAGTGCTGCGGCAACATCAATCTGTATGGGAATAAAAGGTAAAAGGTAGGCAAAGGTGAAAAAAACCACAAAGCAAAAAGGAATTGATATCGCTGAGTAAAGCCTTATCCTTCTATCAACCTCGGTCTTTTTCTGGTTTTGTACCCATATGGGATCCGCTGGCAGAATTAGCCTCACTCCAAAAACAAGGCACAGAACGGTTACCAGGAAGAGGATTATTGATAGCGATGCATACATTGTTATCGGGGCTGCCTGAATGAATGGGAGGATGCACATCATTATGAGCATAAAGAGTATGGAAGATATCGCACTTATGTAAACCTCTTTTGTGAGGTCCAGCGTGTTTATAGCGCCAGCATACGCTATCTCATAGGTTTGAAAAGCTGACTGCTGTTCATTATTCAGAAATGTGGAGAACTGCTCCCCTGCATCTGCGGAGTTGGCGAGCCTGTCAAAAAAGTCAGCCATGGTCTGGCTAGTGGTTCTTTTTGCCTGAATCCTGCAGGCATCAGCAAAGCTTATATTTAAATTCTTTGTGAGCTCATTTACCCTCTTGAACTCTTCAACAGCAGGCCCATATTCTTTTCTCTCTATTATCTCATCTATTATCTGGTCCCTGTTCATAGGAGAGGTAGAGAGCGTAGCTAAGTGGGTTATAATTAATGGCATGAGATTGTTTATCTGATTGTTTCTCACATACGCGTTCATTAATGGATAAAGTGCGACAAAGAGCGTGCATACCGCTGCTATGATCATGAAAAGTACGGAATAGACAAGACCATAACCGAGAAACATAACATAAAAAGCAAGAAGGAATGTAACCAGAGCAACAGGCAGAGTGTAGAGAAGGTTATAACTTAAAGAATCTCTCTTCATAACCTTGTATGCATTTGCGCTATTCATTTCAACGCACCTGCGCTCTTACATCAAGAGGTAAAGCTCTGTCCCCCTCCCTGCGGTAGTCATTTATTATCTGCGTCACCCTCCTGTAGCTCACTATGTTGGCATCAGCAAGCGCCTGTAATATCTTTGCTCTCTTTTCAAGCAAAGCATACACCGCTCTAGGATCCTCTATCCCGTAACGTGGGGCTATCTTTGTTTCAAGCACAGCGGAATTGAAGAGCCCATCAAACCTGTGCTCATCTCTAGCAGGATCGTAAGAGAAAATCTTTCTTGTTACCACCCCCTGGCTCTCTCTGGAATAACCTATGACCTCTTCAACGCTTGTGACTCTCCTCTCAAGAACTCCATTCACATAGACTAGCTGCTGGAATATTGCTGCATTTAACAGGTCCATAAACTGTATAGGAACGTTGATGGGGCTCCCATTAAGCCTCTGGATCATCTTTCTTACTGATGAGGCATGGAATGTTGATAGAACAGGATGTCCTGTCTGCATTGCTTGAAAGGCTATAGCACCCTCAGGTCCTCTGATCTCACCAACTATAACATAGTGTGGTCTTGACCTCAGAGCAGCCTTTAGGAGATCAAACATCGTCACATTGCCCTGCTCCTGCCCTGTATCCCTTGTTAACATCTGCTGCCACGTTTCATGAGGAACATGAAGCTCTGGTGTCTCTTCAACACTGTATATCTTGGCGTCTGCGGGTATGAAAGGAATTATGGCATTGAGCGTCGTCGTCTTACCGCTTGCTGTTTCACCGCACATGAATAGGCTCATGTCATTTTCCAAACATAACCACACATAAGCAGCAACCTCTGCGCTTAAAGTCCCAAACTTTATGAGCTGGGTTACACTTATTGGCTCCTCAGTGAATTTTCTTATGGTAAAACTGGAGCCTCTTATGCTCACGTCCTTTGAGTAGACCACGTTGAGCCTTGAGCCATCGGACATGGCTGCATCGATTATAGGGTGCCCCTCAGAGACGGGGCTTCCTACCTTTTCTCCAAGCATCTTCAGATATTCATCGAGCTCATCCCCGCTTTTGAAGCTGATGTTCGTCTCCACCATCTGGAATATTTTGTGGTTGAGGTGTATTGGGTCCAGACCTATGCAGTGTATATCCTCAATGTAGGGATCCTTCATCAGCGGCTGAAGCTTTCCCTGCTCCAGGGTATCCCTCAGTATGTAGTACTTTATCAGCTCGTATTCCTCTTTGCTGACGTGTATACTACCTCTCTTAAAAAAGGATCTCTTTGCAGAGACAGCCTCATCATAGAGCCTCAGTATAATGCTCCTTATATCCTTCTCCTTCTCAAAGTCCACTTCGGGCACCTTATCATAGATATAGCCCATTATCCTCTCCCTTTTGCTCTCAGTCTCTTCGCTCAGCTGGGGCTCTATTGCGGTATACCGGATCTCTTCGGATGAGGTATCTGTATGGATATGAATGAAAATGGGATCCCCCACCGGGTATATCAGATTCGGAGTTTTCAGGTACCTCATATCATAGGTCAATTGTTCATGGAACTCCGGTGTAACGCCATACTGCTGCTCATATCTGCGTATATAATCACCCAGATGGTGGTTTCTGCTTATAGCCTCGTTCAAAAGATCTGCTGTTATCATGCTACCTCAGCGATCTCGACAACAGTTCCTGCATGTGGCTCTACCCTGAACATTGTTGTGCCAGTAATCCTTCTCTCAGGATTCAAAAACCTGTTAACCGTAAGTCTGTGAAGCACATCTCCCCCCTCAGCGATCACGGTCTCTACAGTTAGAAACACATCGCAGACCGCTTTGAAGGTTAAGAGTATCTCATCGGGCATCTCCGCAGGATCTATTGTCATGATCACGCATCTGTTCTTTGTCTCTGCCAGCTTCTTGAAGAATGAGAGAACGTCCAGAGCTCTCTTTTTGCTCTCAAGATCCTGACCTATGAGTGAAGAAAGTGAATCTATGACAATTATATCATTTAAATACAGCGCTTTTGCTCTGGGGCCCAGGAGCTTGGTCAAAAACCCGCTTCTATCCGCAGCTCTGCCTATTATCGGATAAACAGGGATGTACAGAAGCTTCCTGTGGTATATGTAGTTCTCAGCAGGGTAATCAAGGGAATCCATCTGCTCAATGAAACCTTTTGTTGTCAGCTCCGTTGATATGTATGTAACAGAATGATCGTGCTTCAGAAAACCATAGGTAAATCTCTGGCACAGAATAGATTTGCCACTACCGAATGGCCCCATTATGAGAACGAGTGAGCCTTTTGGAAATCCTCCACCAAGCCTCTGCCCCATCCTGTCCCTATCAAGATCTATTTCGTACATTTTTACACCCGAAAGACCATAGAATCCATAACACCATTTTCAGCCACCACTGTCACTCTGTGCTCCCCTTCTGGTAGCCTGGGGTGCTCTATCTCGAGGCAGAGCACGGAAGAAGGAGCCCATACCTCACCCTCAAGCAGGTATTCCTTGCACTCCTTTGCCTCCCCGTCTATCATCAGCACAACATCTGTGCTCAGGGTAGTTTTGCCCACGTTCTGCGCATAAATGATCAGTGGCTTTGATGGCGAGCCACTCATGGAAAGAGGGTCATTTACTATCTTTATTTTAGAGCTCATCTTATCATAAAGAGCCGAGCTTGTAGCGCCCATAGCACTATTCATTCTCTCTGTTGATAAAACAATCGTTCCTATCACAGATAGTGCTAAAGATATCCCTACTATAAGAAAGATCATCTCAGTTATTGCTTCAGCCATACATTATTAATAATATCTTTCTTGTTTATTCGTTTTACTATTTTTACTATGTTTGATCTACCCGCTTATTTTTTTACCCCGCTCTAGACAATATCGCACAGAGGCTGGGACTCTTCAACGTTTTCCCCCTCTTTAACATAGATCTTTTTAACTGTTCCTGTTTTAGGCGCATAGATCTCATTCTCCATCTTCATCGCCTCGAGGACAAATAGAACTTTGCCCTCTTCTACGCGCTCTCCCTCTCTTGTTAATATCTTCAATATCTTCCCTGCGATCGGCGCTGTAACGTTTCCCTCTGATGGTGCTCCTATGTGTGTGGCTGGTGCTTGCTTCTGTTCCTCTCTTACTTCTGTCTCTCCTTCCGTCACTTTCGTTACGCTCTGCGCCCCTTCTTCTGCAACCTCAACGATGTACTCTTTTCCATCCACTTTAACTCTGAATTTTCGCACTCTTTCACCACCTTTTTATCACAGGGGTATGTTCCCATGCTTCTTTTTTGGCAAACTATCCCTTTTGTTCTCAAGAATGGTGAGATAGCTTTTCAATCTTTCCCTTGTTTCTCCAGGCTCTACAACCTCATCTATATACCCTCTCCCAGCAGCTACATAGGGATTGGCAAATTTTTCTCTATACTCTGATATCAGCTCATTTCTGCGTTTTTCTTTATCCTCTGCGTTCTCTATCTCTTTTCTGAAAACTATGTTTACAGCCCCCTCAGGTCCCATAACGGCTATCTCAGCTGTGGGCCATGCAAGCACAGCATCAGCACCGAGCTCTTTATTGCACATGCCTATATAGGCACCACCATATGCCTTTCTCATTATCACCGTCATCTTTGGCACAGAAGCCTCAGAATATGCAAAGAGCAGCTTTGCGCCATGCCTTATTATACCCCCATGCTCCTGCTTTACACCAGGCAGATAGCCAGGAACATCAACAAGGTTGAGCAACGGTATGTTGAAAGAATCACAGAACCTTATGAATCTTGCTGCCTTATCGCTCGCATCTATGTCCAGGCAACCCGCTAAAACCTTTGGCTGGTTCGCTATTATACCTATCGTCTGACCTGCTATTCTCCCAAAGCCAACAACAATGTTCTTTGCAAAATATCTCTGCACCTCCATAAAGCTTCCATGATCCACTATGGAGCTTATCACATCAATAACATCATATGCTTTAGCAGGATCCGAAGGCATGCTTATTGTTTTTGAAGGCTCCGAATATTCATCGAGCAATGGAGGGAGCTCCATGTTGTTTGAGGGTAAATAGCTCAAAAGATTTCTTATTATCTCTATGCACTCTCTATCATCCTTAGCTATGAAATGGGCATTACCGCTCACAGAGTTGTGAACCATGGCATTGCCCAAAGCATCCTGGGTCACCTTCTCACCTGTGACGGATTCAATAACCTGGGGGCCAGTTATGAACATGTGCGCTGTTTTGTCAACCATTATTATGAAGTCCGTTATCGCAGGGCTGTAAACAGCTCCCCCCGCGCATGGCCCCATTATCGCCGTTATCTGGGGCACAACACCACTCGCTCTGGTGTTCCTGAAGAATATGTGCCCATAACCAGAAAGAGCATCGACACCTTCCTGTATTCTTGCCCCCCCGGAATCATTTAACCCTATTATAGGGCAGCCTATCTTCATGGCAGTATCCATTATCTTGCATATCTTTCTTGCATGGGCCTCACCCAGAGAGCCCCCCATAGCAGTGAAATCCTGTGCATAGGCACAAGCAACCCTGCCTTCTTCTAGCCGCCCATAACCCGTAACAACCCCATCACCAGGAAATCTGTTCTTCTCCATGCCGAAATCTGTGCATCTTGAGGTAACAAACATATCAGTTTCTTCAAAATCTTCGAAAAGGAGGTTTATCCTCTCCCGGGCTGTAAGCTTGCCTGAAGAGTGCTGCTTTTCAATCCTTTCCTCTCCACCTCCCTCTCTTGCTTTCTCCCTCATCTCTCTGAGATCCATAATGAAGAGAGAAGAAAGAGCATTTAAGCTTTCCTCACTTCAGGTCAAATCGATCCCTGGAGTAGCAACAAGCTCACAATACCCATCACCTCTGGCTGCGCACTTTTCCTCGTGTATGGAGCACTCTTTTCCAAGGAATCTACTGTAAATACCAGATATGACCCCAGGAAATAGGTGACATGAATTCTCATCGCTTATTCCCTTGCGCACAACCATGCTCTCAACCTCGAATGAGTTGTATATCCTTGCTCTGGAGCTTTCAGCTCCCAGTTCGAATGTAACAATCCCCCATCCACAGTACCACGCTCCAGCAGCAGAGAGCTTCAGACAATCTTCTCTACCAAAACCAAAGGATTCATACCTTGCGTAGATCTCATCACCCCATCTCCTACCAATCCTGAAGAGTATGGTTTTTGATACAGGACCAAAAAGTTCGTCTATTCCATAGAGGACATCAAAGGGGATGTAAGAAACGTCAAGAAGCACAAACCTTCTGTTGAGCCTTATTACCTTCCCATGCTCATCAGGGTATGGAGGCTCATCTGCCAACTTTTTTATAATGTCCTGAGATTCTCTAAAAGCTTCCCTCTCCTCCTTCATAGGTGTATTCAGCCTTTTGCTTAATAAATATTGCTGAGCGGGCCTGAGGGGATTTTCACGCCTTTCCGCACAGCGCTTTCTCTGAAAGGGCTGTTTTGAACCCCCGGCAGGTCGGTTAAGAGCCGACTGCTCTACCTAGCTGAGCTACAGGCCCTCTAAAATGGAGAGGAGTTTTTACTAATAAGACTTTCTACTGTTTGCAGCTAACCTTATATCTTCCATAACCTTTTCATAGCAGATGAAAGATGAAGAATATAAAAACATGCTTGAGAGACTGTACTCTTACCATTTTCATGGGCTGAAGCCGGGGCTAGAGCGCATATCCCTGCTCTTAAAAGAGCTGGGTAACCCCCATCTGAATTATGATTATGTGCACATCACGGGCACAAATGGAAAGGGATCAACAGCGCATTATTGCGCAGAGATTCTGAAAACGACGGGGAAAAGAGTAGGTCTGTACACATCCCCACATCTGAGCGATTTCAGAGAGAGAATAGTTGTCAATGGAAGGATGGCTGAGAAAGATAGGATTGCATCGATACTTGAAGGGCTCTTAAAGATTGCTGAGAAGAATTACTGCTCATTCTTTGAGATAACCACAGCTCTGGCATTCGAATATTTCAAAGAAGAGAAGGTAGATGTAGCTGTCCTTGAGGTGGGAATGGGGGGCAGATGGGACGCTACAAACATCGTGGATTCCAAAAAGGCCATAATAACCAATGTTTCGCTGGAGCACACACAGTATCTGGGAAACACTGTAGAGGCCATAGCATATGAGAAAGCAGGGATAATAAAAGAAGAGGCAAATGTTGTTACCTGCGCCGATAATGGTGCTCTAGGAGTCATTGAAAATATAGCAAAGGAGAAAAGAGCAAAACTCAATGTGCTCAACAGAGATTTTAGATGTGAGCCCGTAGATATAAGGATAGACGGGAACGATTTTATCTATATGGATGAAAGCTTTGAGCTCCCTCTGAAAACCCGGATGGCGGGAATAAAACAGATAGAGAATGCGTGCGCCGCTGTAAGGCTGCTGAGGGACTGCAATAAAGAAGCTATAAAGAAAGGCATAGGGAATGCCTTCGTTCCAGGGAGATTTGAGGTCGTTGAGCAGAAGGGAAAGAGGATAATAATAGATGGAGCTCACAATCCCGGGGCTGCCAGATGTTTATCGGATAATCTGAAGAAATTTGGGATAAAGCCTGTGCTGATCCTTGGGGTGCTTAAGGATAAAAATTACGCTGAGATCTGCAGAGCGCTATGCCCTCTGTCTGAGATTGTTGTGGTGACAGAACCAAGGGCAGAAAGAAGGCTAGCAAAGGAGGATCTGGCAAAAGAAGCTGGCATTTATTCCAGTGTAATCATAGCTGAGAGTTTGAAAGATGCAATAGAGATAGCAAAAAGCTTTGAAAGAGACATCTGCATAACGGGCTCTCTTTATCTTGCGGGTGAAGCTAGAGAGATCCTTGGCTTAGCAGAGAGCAGTGAAGGATTCATGGGCGATTTTTGACTTTGCATTGCCCGAATTGAGCTCTTATTGCCCCTGAAGACATCAGAGCATAGTGTGATAAAAATATAATGTAAAGTGATAAAATAGCACTTCTCGAGAAGTATGCAAAAATTCCCATATAAAAAGGTGAGGGAAGCCTCACAAATATTTTTATTTGTTGTTCTCCCCACCTCCAAAGAAAAATGGATCAACCTCCTGATCGAGTAATAGATCCGATGTGCATCAGGAAGGGAAGATATTTTTCGGAATAAATCTCGGACGATGAGATAAAAAAGGATGTCATAGAAGCATTGCACATGAGATCGAAAGAGGACTGCATAAGAATATGAACGATCATGAAAGAGATGCGGGATTTGCAGAGAACAAACAAGCAGATAAAAATGGATCAGAGAGAATCTCTCATAAAAGAGGGCACAGAAAAACTCAACTCTGCAAAAATTCTGGTGATCTTGCTGGGAACTGGGAAAGGCATATCCCGCCTTCTCTCTTACCATACATCAGAGTCTCCACATCCCTCACCACGCTCATATCGGGCTGATTCTACATTGTCGCAAGTGAGAGAAAATGGATGTGGTGATGTGCGCCCTATCTCACATCATTTGCA
>WOYO01000061.1:19009-24216 GCA_011620765.1 Thermoplasmata archaeon | reverse complement strand
CCCTCTCTCTGATCCTCTGTTGAGAAGCAAAGAGAGAAATTCTTGCGCTCCAGGGTAAAGTCAGGCTTATCGTAAACACACTCCTTTATCTTCTTTATCACAAGCGGGGATTTTTCTGCTATTTTGTGCGCAAGCTCCATAGCTTTCTCCATCAGCTCTTCATTGCTCTCAAAAACATCATCCACAATACCTATACGCAAAGCCTCTTCGGCGCTTACTCTCTCTCCGGTTAACATGAGTTTCAGCGCTCTGTGCTTTCCTATCCTCTCTGGTAAATTTTTGGTTCCACCCCATCCGGGTATTATGCCGAGATTTGACTCACTCTGCGCAAATATGGCGCTCTTTGAAGCAAGGATTATATCACAGGCAAGCGCCAGCTCCAATCCTCCACCAAAGGCATAGCCATTCACCGCAGCGATGTAAACGACCCTGCTTTCATGCATCTCTCTGACAAGCCTATGCCCCAGAGCTGAGAAGCTCTCTGCTTCTTCCGGGTTCATCTCCTGCATCTCCTTTATATCAGCCCCGGCAACAAAAGAGCTCCCGCTACCTGTTATGATAGCACTCCTTATTTCTCCATCTTTATCCTCTATGCTGCGGACCTTTGCTATCATATCTTTCATGAGCTTCCCATCCATGATGTTCAGCTTTCCTTCACTTTTTATCCTGATCACTGCAACGGGTGGTATAAGCTCAAGCTCTATCATTTTTTTCCCCCTTTAGCTCTTCAATCATCGCTGGCACAATCTCATACAGATCCCCAACCAGAGCATAATCAGCTATATCAAATATGGGAGCGTTAGGATCGCTGTTTATAGCAACTATCTTCTTTGCGCTCTTTATCCCTGCCTGATGTTGAACAGAGCCAGAAACGCCTATAGCAATGTAGAGATCCGGCGATATAGTTTTTCCGCTCTGCCCTACCTGCGCAGACTTTGGCATCCAGCCTTTCTCAACAATTGGTCTGGAGCACCCCACTGCACCACCGAGAGATGACGCCAGCATTTCAAGCATCTCAAAGTCCTCTTTTCTTTTAAGCCCTCTACCACCTGATATCACTATCCTTGCGTCCTCTATGCTTCTGTGCTCACCCTGCGCTTTTATCTCTTCTATAACTTCAAAGATGCTTTTGGGCGCATTTACTTTTTCTCTGATGATCTCTGCTTCTCCATCAAATTCCTTAGCGCTGAAAACGTTGGGCCTGACTGTGGCCATCTGCGGGAAGGTCTTGCACGATATATCTGCTATTATGTTACCACCAAAAGCAGGCCTTGTCTGTATAAGGTTATCCACCTGCATAGAGAGATCCGTGCAATCCGCTGTGAGCCCAAGTCGCAGAGAGGAGGCTACGGATGGCGCAAGCTCTCTGCCTATATGGGTTGCCCCGAAGAGAACTATATGCGGGTTATATTTCTTTATACACTCAGCAATTACTTCTGTGTATGTATCGAGTTTGTATCCATCGAGCCCCTCTACAACATATATCTTCTCAGCTCCGTGCTTTGAGAGCTCTTTTAACACATCTTCATTCCCTCCAGGAACCAGAGCTGCAACCCTGTTATTGATCTCCAGAGCTCTTGCTTTTGCAAGGAGTTGAAGAGAAACCTGTCTTATACCCGCGCTTGTAAGCTCTACAAAGACCCAGATCTCTTTCGCATCGGTCATATTATCCCTCTCAGCGCACTGATCAGCTCCTTCACCCCTTCCTTGCCTTCAAATCTTACGCCTTTTCTTTTTATATCCGGCGTGTAGGTCTTTGTGACCCTGGTGAGGGATCCCCTGAGCCCATATTCATCCTTAGAGCCCCCGAGATCCTCAAGGCTCCACACCTCCAGCTTTTTTCTCCTTGCAGCCATGATCTCTCTAACGCCAGGAAGCTTTGGCTCAAAGCTTGAAGTTGTCATACATGTTATGAGCGCAGGCACAGGGCTCTTTAACAATTCGTAACCCTCCTCACTCTCCCTTTTGCATGTTATCTCTCCACCATCTAAAGCTTCAACTCTCTCAACATAACAGATCGCGGGTAAACCCAGCAATCTGGCAGTTTCGGGCCCAACCTGGGCCGTGTTGCCATCTAAAGCTTCATACCCGCATAGTATGAGCGATGCAGGGCCCAGCTTCTTTATAGCCTTCGCTAACGTATAGGAGGTTGCATAGGTATCTGCTCCAGCAAAAGCTCTATCACTCAAAAGAATTGCAGAATCAGCACCTATGGCAAGGCACTTTCTGAGCGCTTCTGCTGCCTGAGAAGGCCCCATAGAGAGAGCTACTACCTCACTATTATTCCTAAACCTGTCTCTTATTTCAATGGCAAGGTTGAGTGCATACTCATCAAATGGGTTGAGAATGCTTGGAACCCCTTCTCTTATGAGCGTTCCTGTTTCAGGGTCTATTTTTATCTCCTGTGTATCAGGCACCTGCTTGATGCATACTATTATCTTACTATTCTTTTGCTCAACAGACAGGTGTTCAATAGGGTTTTGCAACATCGCCAAGACTCTCTCTAGCTATCACTATCTTCTGTATATTCTCCCCACCTTCTGCCCCAACGCAATAGCTCATCACTCCGCGCCAGGCTGTTTCTAAAATATACTCATCGGTGTAGCCAGCCGCTCCCAACCAGTGCATAGCTCTATCAGCGGCATCCTTGGCAAGGTGCGGTGCCTTCCATTTCAGTATAGCGATCCATTTTGCTATCTCTTGAGGCTTATATGTCTTTGCCCTTCCAGTTCTTACCGGCATCCCTTCTTCCTTATATCTTATATCCTGCATATCCGCTACATGCTGGTAGGTGCACTTGAGCATCTCCAGATTAGCGTAAAAATCGGCAAACTCAAAACTTATGCCCTCATACTGTGCAAGCTTGTGACCAAAAATTTCTCTCTCGCTTACATACTTTCCAGCCTCTTCAAGGACTCTTCTTGTCACTCCACATGCGCTTGCTCCTATGAGTAATCTTGCGTTATCAAAGCCCTCCATCGTCTGATAAAAGCCTTTTCCTCTCTCTCCCAGTATGTAGCTCTCATGCACCCTCACATCATGCATAACAAAACCAGCGGTTGAAAGCGAACCCCTTCCTGCATCCCTGTACGCTTCCGTTATTTCAAGACCTTCCGAGTCTATGGGCACAAAGAAGGATGTGAGCTCTTTGTGAGGCTTATCCGCCTTTTCAGTGCGAGCTATGACCCAGTAACCACCGCCCATCTCCTTGCACTCATACACTCCGCTTATAAATGTCTTCTCTCCATTGAGAATCCATTCGTCCCCTTCTTTTCTTCCAGTAGATCTTATGCCCGCAACATCCGAACCTCCCTGCGGCTCTGTGCTTGCTATCCCTATGATCTTCTTCCCCTCTATCGCAGGTTTCACATATTTTTCTCTCACTTCCTCAGAAGCGTACCTGTCGATGGTAAAGCCCCATCCAGTTTCTACAGCCATTAGACCTGCCGCAGTTGCTATGCTTGGATCTATGTATCCTATTATGTCTGCTATAAGCGCCTGATCCCTCCATGAGAGCCCTGCACCACCGTGCTCAGGGGGCACAACACCCATTATTATGCCCAGATCTGCAAGCCCTTTTATAACATCTCCTGGAAAAGGGTAACCCTGCTGATTCATCTTTATCACTCTCTCTGCGTTAAGGTTTTTTTCAGCCCATGAGAGAAGGCTCTCCTTAAGCAGCTTTTGCTCTTCACTCATCTCTCTGTCATACTCGCCCCATACATTTACCATAGTCTCACTTTACAAAATTGGTTTAAGTGTTGATATATTTTTGCGTAATTTGCAATTCAGAAGGCATAGTATTTATAGATCAGCTGTTTTGCAAGAGCATCGTATGCATTTAAAGCTTCGTTTGCACAGTTATATGAGTATCTCTCAAGAAAATCTTCTCCTGCTTTAGGTGTCATAGCCGTGTTCTCTATGGCTTTTTGCTGTGCCAGAAATCTGCCTTCTATGGAGCTCTGCACTTTTCGTATATCCTGTATAGCATACTGATATCTGGATTGAAATGCGAGATTATTTACCAGATTAAAGATCCACCATGCAGAGTCATCGAATGTCTCATCGTTGCACCTCAGCCACCTTTCAGGCATTCTTTTTATTCCAGCATAGACGGGCACATAAATGGAAGTGCCAGGACAATCATCAGCGAACCACATAACGCTGAGCCCATTGCCTCTAAGCTGATTTATGAAGCTAAAACCTGTTCTGCTCTGAGATATCGTGCGCTCGCTCTCTATGCCAAGCAAATCCCAGAGATCATCCTTTGTGTTCCTGCGTCCGTAGGGGCTAGCTATCGGGCTCTTTGTGCCATTTATATAAAATGCCTCTGCCTCTGTTATGTCAAACTGTGTGCCCTCATAGGTATCCCTGTATATGTTCATGAGGTCTTTAACTCCGATCTTTTCATTCGGCTCTATTTTTATTGAGACAGGGTATCTCTCTTCTTCCGGGCTCAGGTGCTCTGACGGAGCTAAAAGTGAAAAGACTCTCCATTCTCTGAGACTTGAGTACCTTCCCTGATCTATACCATAGACATCATACCATAGAAATTCTTCTTTCCCATCCCATAGCTTAAGATTCTTTGCTAAAGAGTATATGTTTGACGAGGTTATGTCCTCTTCCTCTATCTCTCCTATCCTTGCTCTGTTAGCGGAAACAAACACTTCATCATCCTTTATCTTCCTTGCCACCCATACAGCCCCGGGTTCCCCCGGCTCCCACTCCTTTCCGGGTCCAAACACCTCAAAGATCCATGCTTCTTGCGGATCTGCGACAGTTATGCATTCCCCGCCGTATTCCATATAGAACCCATAGGTATTTACTAAGTAAGACATAACATCTATTGCCTCTCTGGCGCTCTTTGAGCGCTGAAGGGCAAGAAACATGAGGTTAGGGTAATCCATGACACAGTTCTCTGAGAAGAGCACGTCCTTACCAGGTATGCTTGTTTCAGCTATGGACACACCATATTCATTTAAGCCTCCTGATGGTAGATCATTGTCTGTTCCGTCCATAGTAGACCATACTGCATATGTCTCATTTACCTGAGGTACCTCACCGAGCTTTTTTCCTTCAAATGAGAATACAGCATAACTTTCATTTTCATGCTTTTCTCTCGGCGTGTGTTTGAGATAGCAATATTTAGCCCCATCACAGGAATAGGTGTGCATGACAGAGCCGTCAAGAGTTGTTCCTTTACCTGC
>WOYO01000061.1:0-18909 GCA_011620765.1 Thermoplasmata archaeon | reverse complement strand
CATCACAGGAATAGGTGTGCATGACAGAGCCGTCAAGAGTTGTTCCTTTACCTGCAAGTATTGAGGTGCATTCTTTAATTTCTCTCTCTGCTCCCATCTCTGTCAGTCCATCTGATGCCCAGGGCACTGAAGCGATGGCAAGGAGCATAGCACCCATCAAAAGAGCAAAGATTCTTTCCATGATTTCTTAGAGATCTTCTTTTATAAATTGTTTCCTATCCACCGCTCTGCAGATCTTGTATAATGTTGCAGAAAAAGGATTGCTAACCGTAAAGGCACTCCAGTTATCCTATCCTGCATCAAATATTTAAGCTCTCTAAACGATAAAGGTAAGCGTGAAAATAAAGCCAGTGCTCGATGAACCCGCACTTATTGTTGGAGATTTCCTTGTGGTCAGCGACCTCCACATAGGGATAGAAAACGAATTCTATGAGAAGGGTATATCTATCCCAGACCAGACAGAGAAGCTTCTAGCAAGACTCATCTCTCTGAGCAGGAGAGAAAAGGTAAAAAAGCTAATAATTCTTGGGGACGTAAAGCACCTCGTGCCCAGGACAGTTTTTCATGAGCGCGTAGCTCTGATAAATTTCTTTGAAGGACTGAAGCAGAGCTTTAAAAGAATAGTATTAACGCAGGGAAATCATGACGTTCTTATGCCCGAGCTCGGTATAGAGATATATCCATCAACAGGAGTAAGGATAGAGGATTGTGGATTTTTTCATGGCCATGCATACCCTGACGCAGAGGTTATGAAAGCTAGCAGGTGGTTCATGGGGCATGAACATGCATCCATAGAGCTGAGAGATTCGTATGGTGTCAGGAGTGTTGAGCCGTGCTGGTTGAGAATAACAAAAGAGGTTAAAGATGAAAGAGAAGAGAAAAGGATAATAACAGTTATGCCTCCCTTCAATCCTCTCCTTTCTGGGGGGATAGGCGAGAGATTTCTCAGCCCGGTGCTAAGAGATGTAAAAGATAGCGATGTAGAGGTGTATCTTTTGGATGGCACTTATCTCGGAAGTTTGCAGATAATAAGGAGAAGGTATGCTAGAACTGCTTGATGAAAGAGTTGTAGAGGCTGCTGGAGCTATAGGGATTGAGGAAGAGACAGAACCGCAAAGACTTGCTATCCCTCTTATTCTATCAGGAAAGAATGTGCTTGTCATAGCCCCTACAGGATATGGCAAAACCGAGGCTGCTATGCTTCCAGTTTTTAGCAAAGCTCTGGAAGATAAAGAAACAGGGGTTTTTGCTCTCTATGTTACTCCTCTACGTGCTCTAAACAGGGATATGCTGAAGAGGTTGCTAAAGCTTGCTGTGAGGCTTGATGTGAGCATAGCTGTGCGCCATGGAGATACCCCTGTCAGTGAGAGAGCAAAGCAGACAAGGAAGCCACCCAAAATAATGATAACAACGCCCGAAACGCTACAGATCCTGCTTACGGCAAAGCGTATGAAAAACAACTTCAAGAATTTAAGGTTCGTGATAATCGACGAGATACATGAGCTCGTAGATAGCAAGAGGGGAGCACAGCTGGCTGTTGCTCTTGAAAGGTTGCAGGATCTGAGTAAGAGAGAGATCCAGCGTATAGGACTCAGCGCTACAGTAGGAAACCCTGAGGAGGTTTCAGAGTTTCTGTGCGGTAAAGACAGGTTTGGGAATAAAAGGAAGTGCGCTATTGCGGATGTCAGCGGTATTAAAAGGATGAAGGTTGAGGTTATCAAAGCGTTCGAGGATCCTATAAAAGTTTGCAGGGAGCTCATAGAAAAGCACAATGCTACCCTTCTATTCACGAATACAAGAGAGACAGCAGAATACCTTGCATCTGAGATAGATGATGAACGCATAGGGGTGCACCATGGATCTCTATCAAAAGAGGTTCGCATAGAGGCTGAGGATGCTTTTAAAGAGGGAAGGTTAAAGGCGCTCATATGCACCTCGTCTTTAGAGCTCGGCATAGATGTTGGCAGAGTAGATTTTGTGATACAGTACAATAGCCCCAGACAGGTGACAAGGCTACTGCAGCGTGTAGGTAGAAGCATGCACCGCAGGGATCTAATATCTGAGGGTGCAATAATAGCAACAAACCTCGATGAGTATGCTGAATCTTTAGCTATAAAGAAACTCGCTGAAGAGGGAAGGATAGAGAGAGCAAGAATGATTCGCAATCCTTTAGATGTCCTGGCCAATCAGATAGTTGGTATCCTTCTATCCGAAGGAGGAAGCGAGAGAGAAAGCATATTTGCAACCATAAGAAGAGCTTATCCTTTCTATGATTTTGAAGCTTTTGACTCTGTGGTTGAGCAGTTAGCATATGAACGAATTGTTGGTTTGAGCGGGGATAGGATCTTTTTAAAGAGGAAGGGCTTTGAGTATTACTTCACAAACCTCTCAATGATACCCGATGAGCGTGTTTTCTCTGTAATACAGTACTCTACAAGGAAGAGAATAGGAAACCTTGACGAATCTTTTGTCTCTTCGTATGTAAAGCCACAGAGCACCTTCATATTCAAGGGAGAAACATGGGAGGTTGTCAAGATAGAGGAGGATAGGATCATAGTTGAGAAGAAAAAAAGCACGGCTGCAATACCTTCATGGGTAGGTGAAGAGATACCTGTGCCATTTGAGGTAGCGCAAGAGGTGGGAAGAGTAAGGAAAGGAATGCTCGAAGGGCAGAGTGATGATAAAACGGTGACGGTGGAGAGCGATGAGAATGTGATAGTCATAAACTGCTGTTTCGGTACTCTGGTCAACGAATCCCTATCCAGATACCTGTCTTCAATGCTTCTGAGAGAGTTCGGCGAGAGCTTCAGCATGGGGGTAGATCCCTACAGAATAGTGATAAAGCCTCCCAGAAAGATAGCATCTCTTGAGCAGAAAATAATAGAATACCTGCTGAGCAATAACGACCTCAGAAAAGCCATAGAGTCAGTAATAAATGGAACCTATCAATTTCGCTATGTTCTCTTCCACGTTGCAAGGCGCTTCGGAGCAATAAAGAAGAGCACGAGCTTCAGGGATCTGAGCGATAGAGTCTTTTCGGCATTTGATAGAACACCCATATATGATGAGGCTTTAAGAGAGATGTTCGAAGAGAGGCTGGACGTCGGCATGTGCGAGGATCTTTTGAGGAGAATGAGAGAAGGGGAGATAAAGGTAAAGCAAGCCTCCTTCTCTGAGATAAGCAGAATAGGGCTAACAAAGGAACAGATAGTATCTCCACTGCGCTCTGAGCATGAGATCCTTTCTCTGCTGAAGGAAAGGCTTGAGAACAGCGATATAATGCTATTCTGTATGAATTGCAAAAAGTACCAGCAGGTGACAAAGGTAAAACGTGTGAGCTCAACAAAATGCCCCATCTGTGGCTCCATAAGGGTTACTGTTCTCAGGCCATGGGAGAAAGAGAAGCTCGCTGCTGTCAGAAAGAAGAACAGCGAGGAGGAAAAAGCAATAAAAGATCTCTATGTTGTTTCTAATCTTTTCAATTCTTACGGTAAATCCCTGCTTCTGGCTATAGCAGCAAATGGCGTAGGTGCAACAACGGCTATGCGTATCCTGAGATCCACAAGAAGGGGGGATGAAGAAACACTGCTGCGCAAGATTTTAGAGGCGGAGCTCACCTATGCTAGAACAAGGGATTTCTGGGATTGATCTCTGGTGACCAATGCTTCCTGTGCAGAGCTGAGATGGATAGGGCTGTCTGATGAACGCTCATGATTTGTGCTCTAAAGATCTGTATCTTAAAATTTGTTAAGGTTCCAATTGACTTTTTGCTACTTCTTAAATATGGTATATTATAGATCTATCATCAGTCAGGCATCTATACTAAAGATCTCTCCGGTTAACATCTTTTTTATCCGATCCTTTCCACAAGCAATATGAAGATTTTGTGCGTATCGATCACAGCTCGATGCAAAAGAAGCATACAAAATACCCTATGGGATAGAGTCCTGTAGTTCAGTGAAGGATTCATACCTTGGGAAAGCTCCCGTACCTCTAATTATAAATACTCTCTAAGTTTAAATAGATACAAAACGCTTATCCTCCGGTGTGAAAAATGGCAAAGTACGTATATTACTTTGGGAAAGATGGAGCTGAAGGTAAAGGAGATATGAAGGAGTTATTAGGAGGAAAAGGAGCAGGGCTTGCCGAGATGACAAACATTGGACTCCCTGTGCCTCCTGGCTTTACAATAACAACAGAGGTCTGCGTTTATTACTACAGAAATAAAGAGTACCCTGAAGGAGTAAAAGAGCAGGTTGGGGCAGCTTTGCAAAGACTTGAAAATGAGATGGGACTCAACTTTGGGGATAGAGAGAGACCTCTTCTGGTTTCTGTCCGCTCTGGCGCAAGGACAAGCATGCCTGGCATGATGGACACAATATTGAACGTTGGTCTAAATGATGAGAGCGTAAATGGTCTCTCGAAGATGACTGGCAATGAACGCTTTGCATGGGACTCTTATAGAAGATTAATACAGATGTTTGGAGATGTTGTTCTTGGTATAGAACATGCAAAGTTCGAAGAGATCCTTCAGAGCGTAAAAGAGAAGAAAGGGCTGAAGTATGATTATGAGTTGAGCATGGATGACCTGAAGGAGGTTGTAAAACAGTACAAAGAGCTGGTGAAGAAAGAGACAGGTAGAGATTTTCCGCAGGATCCAAGGGAGCAGCTGTGGTTCGCTATAGACGCGGTTTTTAAGTCGTGGGATAATCAGAGAGCAATAACCTACAGGAAGATAAACAACATACCTGACGAGTGGGGCACAGCAGCAAATGTTCAAGCAATGGTCTTCGGTAATATGGGAGAGGATAGCGCTACTGGCGTCGGTTTCACAAGGAATCCTGCGACAGGGGAGAAAAAGATGTATGGAGAGTTCCTGCCAAACGCTCAGGGTGAAGACGTCGTGGCTGGCATAAGAACTCCCCTACCCATCTCCGAGCTTGAGAGAACAATATCAGATGCGTACAGGCAGCTGCTCAATGTGGCTGAGACGCTCGAGAAGCACTACAGGGATGTTCAGGACTTTGAGTTCACAATACAGCAGGGCAAACTCTATATGCTGCAGACAAGAACAGGAAAAAGAACAGCTCTGGCAGCCGTGAAGATAGCTGTGGATATGGTCAAAGAAGGGCTCATAAGGGAGGAGGAAGCTGTCATGAGAATAGAGCCGGAACAGGTGGAGACGCTCCTGCATCCCATGATAGATCCTGAAGCTGAGGTAAATGAGATAGCCAGAGGTTTACCTGCTTCTCCTGGGGCTGTAACAGGTAAAGTTATATTCGATCCGGCAGAGGCTGCTGAGATAAAGGAGAAAGACCCCGAAGCAAAGATGATCCTTGTTAGAGCTGAGACCTCTCCCGAGGACATTGCCGGGATGAATGCATGTGAAGGGATATTAACACAGCATGGTGGTATGACCAGCCATGCAGCAGTGGTCTCCAGGGCGATGGGTAAAGTATGTATCGTTGGTTGTGAAGCAATATCTGTGGCAAGGGAAGAATTCAGGGCTAAAGACATAGTGGTAAAGAAGGGGGATGTAATAACCCTTGATGGAACAACTGGTAGAGTTATATTGGGCGATGCCCCCAAGGTTGAAGCCTCTGTTATGGGGGAGTTTGCCGAGCTCCTCAGCTACGCTGATAAATTTAGAAGGCTTGGTGTTCGTGCTAATGCAGATACACCTGAGCAGGCAAGAGTGGCGCATAATTTTGGCGCAGAGGGTGTAGGTCTCTGCAGAACAGAGCACATGTTCTTTGGAGAGGAGCGTATAAAAGCCATGAGGGAGATGATACTGTCCGATACAGAGGATCAGCGCAGGAAAGCTCTCAACAAGCTTCTGCCGATGCAGAGAAGCGACTTCATAGAGTTCTTCAGGGAAATGGCCGGTAAGCCCGTTATAATAAGAACTATAGATCCCCCGCTCCATGAGTTTTTACCAAAAACTGAGGAGCAGATAAAGGAGCTGGCAGAGGATATGGGTATAAGTGAAAAAGAGCTCAAGCGCAAGGCAGAATCACTCCATGAGGTCAATCCGATGCTCGGTCACAGAGGTTGCAGATTGGGCATAACTTACCCGGAAATAACTGAGATGCAGGCTAGAGCAATATTTGAGGCTGCATGTCAGGTGAAGAGGGAGGGAAAGGAGGTTATAGCAGAGGTTATGATCCCTGTTGTCAATGATGTCAGAGAGTTCATAAACCAGAAGGAGATTGTTGATAGAGTTGCTAAAGAGGTGATGCAGGAGCAGGAGACAGATATAAGGTATAAGGTGGGAATAATGGTGGAATTGCCAAGGGCCTGCGTTACTGCTGATAAGATAGCAAAACATGCAGAATTTTTCTCCTTTGGAACGAATGATCTCACGCAGACAACCTTTGGTTTCTCCAGAGATGATGTGGGTAAGTTTGTGCCAGAGTTCATAAAGAGAGGTATTCTGGATTTTGACCCATTCCAGAGGCTGGATGAAGAGGGCGTTGGAGAGCTCATGAAGATGGCTGTTACAAAGGGTAAAAGCGCAAATGCAGAGATAGAGTTAGGCATATGCGGAGAGCACGGAGGGGATCCAAGCTCGATAGATTTCTGTCATAGAGCTGGATTGGACTATGTGAGCTGTTCTGCATATAGAGTGCCTGTGGCCAGACTTGCTGCAGCCCATGCAGCTCTGAGAGAAAAGATGAAGGTAGAGAGGGACAAGTAACCTCTTTCCTTTTTATTTTTATTTTTTGGTTCTGTGTCAACATTGGTTAAAATACGAACACGCTTGCATGTTCTATAGATCGAGCTTGAGCTCGTGTATTCTAATTCACTATATGCAAAGGCCCTATAGAACCTTAGCGATCTCTCTAAATTTTGTCCGATCTGTCATAGGACCATTTTTATTTACTTTTATATAAAAGTTTGCCGTCAGTATATCTATTGTCTGTGAATTAAAGACATGGAGGATAGGAATCAGAGATTTAAAGGCCTACACTTTGTGGGCCTTAAGCGAAATCTATAATATCTTTGAGAGCGTTTAGGGGTGGTGATAGAATGGTAGGGGAAAACATGAAAAGAAGAGTGCTGCTATTGGGAGCTGCTGGAAGAGATTTCCACAACTTTAACGTTTTTTTCAGGGATGGCCCTTTTGCGGACAAATATGAGGTTGTTGCCTTCACAGCAACACAGATACCGAACATAGAAGGGAGAATGTATCCCAGAGAGCTTGCTGGTGAACGTTATCCGGCTGGGATCCCTATACTTCCGGAGAGTGATCTTCCCAGAATAATAAAGGAGAAGAATATAGATGAAGTGGTTCTTGCATACAGCGACCTTCCATATGATTATGTCATGGAGAAAGCTTCTGTAGTTCTTGCAAATGGTGCTGATTTCAAGCTCATGGGTCCAGAAAGCACCCAGATAAGCTCAAAAAAGCCCGTGATCTCCATATGCGCGGTGCGCACAGGTTGTGGTAAGAGCCAGACAACGCGTAAGGTTGCTTTAGAGCTCAAAAATAGGGGCTATAAGGTTGTGGCTATAAGGCACCCTATGCCCTACGGCGATCTGAGAGAGCAGATATGCCAGAGATTTGAGACGTATGCAGATCTTGACAAGCACAAATGCACAATAGAGGAGCGTGAGGAGTATGAACCCCACATAGATAACGGAATAATTGTCTATGCTGGTGTTGATTACGGTGAGATCCTCAGAAATGCAGAGAAAGAGGCTGATGTGATATTGTGGGATGGAGGCAACAATGACTTTCCATTTTATAGATCAGACCTTCAGATAGTTGTTGCAGATCCTCTGCGCGCAGGGCATGAAAGGAGCTATTACCCAGGATCAACAAACATAAGGATGGCAGATTATGTGGTGATAAACAAGGTGGATTCAGCTTCTCCAGAGAGTGTTGAACTTGTAAGGAAAAACATAACAGAGATGAATCCAGATGCTATCATAATTGAGGCAGCCTCTCCTCTGTTCATCGACGATCCTAAGAGCGTAAAAGGTAAAAAGGTTCTTGTTGTCGAAGATGGACCAACGCTAACCCATGGTGGTATGAGCATAGGCGCAGCCTACGTTGCTGCAAAGAAGTTCGGGGCCAAAGAGATAGTTAACGTCGTGCCATATGTAAAGGGCAGCATAAAAGAGGCTTTTGAGAAATATAAACAACTTGGTAGCGGGTATGTTCTACCGGCTCTTGGCTACGGAGAAAAGCAGCTAGAAGAGCTCAAGGAAGTTATAGATGCTGTTGAGTGCGATATAGTGCTCTCCGGCACACCCATAGATCTGAACAGGGTCATAAGGGTGAACAAGCCTATAGTCAGGGTCAGGTATGAGCTACAGGAGATAGGAAAGCCAGACATAAGCGATGCTCTGGATGAGTTCGAGGAAAAGTTCCTGAAGCACTGAAGGATTGCAGAGGCAGGATACGGTCCAGCCTGTCACATAGAAAAAGATAAAACACAGGAGAGAGAATATATGTATGCAGCGCAGAGTGATAATTGCAGTAGTGGCAATCGCTGTGGTGATAGGCGCTCTCTCCCTGTTTTTCATTTTTTACCCTACTGAGAAGAGAATAACAATAGTTTCCATAAACGATCTGCACGGGGCTTTATTGCCAGAAGGCTCGAATGATGGCGGTATCGCGCAGATAGCAGGTTATGTAGAGGAGCTCAGGAGGCAGAATCCAAACACTATTGTTATAGATGTTGGTGATGCTTTCCAGGGCAGGCCAATATCAAATCTTTTTTACGGTGAATCTGTGATAGAATGCTATAACGCGATGGGTTTAGATTGTCTTACTATAGGTAATCATGAGTTTGATTGGGGCGTGGATGCTCTCAAAGATCTGATGGATAGGGCAGATTTTCCATTCCTGTCAGCCAATGTAGTTTATGATGATCTCTTTGAGCCATATATTGTTAAGAACGTAGATGGCGTAAGCATTCAGATAATCGGTCTCACAACCGAGCTCACACCGGAGATCACAGAGAAGAAGAGAATAGAGGGCTTCCAGTTCACGGATGCGGGTGAAGCTATAAAGGATAATTACAACGAAAGCTGTGATGTTGTGGTGATCGCCGGGCACATGGGGGTGGAGGATGAAAAATCAGAGGGCTTTATTGCACTGAAGACTTCAGGTGTTACCGCAGATGTTTTCCTCGGGGGCCACACGCATGAAGGGGCGAATTGGAGATATAATAACTGCACATTCATGGAAGCTTATGCATACGGCACTGCTATAGGTGTTGTTAATCTAACCATGGACAGAAATTCAGAGATCATAGGAATTAGCTCAGAGGTTATAAATGTTACCCCGGATTATGAAAGTGAAACTGTATCTGATATAGTAAACGAATATTACAGTATGGTTGAAGAAGAGATGGAGAGAGTTATAGCTTATTCTCCATCTCAGCTCAGGCGCAACAGCGAGGGCGAGAGTGCTCTGGGTAACTGGGTGTGTGATGTTATGCGCCAGGCTTTTGATGCAGATGTGGCTCTAACGAATAGCGGGGGTATAAGAGCCGATCTTGAGCCTGGTGACGTTACAGTAGGTGATATATTCTCAATAATGCCCTTTGATAACACTGTTGCTCTTGTGGAGCTCACGGGATCACAGCTCAGAGAGGCTTTAGAAATTGGGATAGCCACTGATGAGAGCGGAGAGCTATTACATGGCATAGTTCAGGTTTCCGGGCTGAACTTTACATATAGTGATAATGAAGTAATAGAGGTTTACGTAGGAGGCAAGCCTCTAAAAAATGATGAAAAATACCTTGTAGCCACAAATTCATTTATGGCGGGTGGCGGAGATGGATATTATGTCTTTGAAGAGGGCAACAACCTTGTTGATACTGGGGTTCTGGTCAGGGATCTCCTTCTACAATACGCAGAGTCCAGTGGAAAAATTGAAGCCAGGGTTGAAGGGAGAATAAGGAGGGTTTGATCTTCATTCTTCATAAAATCTGTTTGATATAAGCTCCTCAATAGCCTGCATGGCAGCCTCTTCATCATTACCATCTACGCTAACCTTTATCTTTGCGCCATGCTCAGCACCCAGAGCAAGGATGTTTAAAATAGACTTTGCGTTTGCGTCTCTGTCTTTATAATGTATCGTTATTTTTGATTCAAACTTATTTGATGTTTCAACAAGTTTCGCTGCAGGCCTTGCGTGTAGTCCTACCCTATTTTCAAGGATTAGCTCTTTCTCTATCATTGAATGCCTCCAGTATTTTTGCTATTATCTTCCTGGTTGCATCAGTGCCGCCATTCATCTTTGGTAGCCTTACAACCCTCATATCCAGCTTATGATCCTTCGCATTCTCTTCCAGCAATTTTTCATCAAATTCCTGGTCAAAGCCGAGTGCTATAATATCCGGCTTTATTTCCTTAACCGTATCAAAGATATCACCAGTCTCTTTACCTATGACAACACCATCAACAGGCTTTAATGCGCTTACGATCAAAGCTCTTTCTTCCTGGTGCATTATCGGCTTCCTCTTTTTTCTCTCTGCTGTTTTATCATTTGCTATAACAACGAAAAGCTCATCACCAAGCTCTTTTGCTTTCTGCAAATAGAATATGTGACCCGGGTGGATTATGTCAAAGACACCAGAGGCCATAACCCTTACCATAAGGTTAATGCACTTATCTGCTTATATTTGTAATGCTTCATATCGCAAAAGATTGGCCCTCTCTATGGTGCTGAACTCTGTTGTGTGCTGTTCAAGGAGCCCAGGAATAAAATCACCTAGGGCTTTTTATCTAAAAGTCACAGTTCTATTTAGCTTTCCACTCTGAAAGCCCTCTAGGTCTAGAGCAACAAAGGAAAAACCAAAAGACCTCAAAGCCGAAACTATCTCCGCTCTGAAAAGCAGAGCCTTTTCAATGTCCTCGGTCTCTATTGAAGCAAGATTGAAGGGAAAATATCTAACCCTGACAGATCTAAAACCCATCTCAATCAAAAAATTTTCAGATTTTCTGACCAGATCTACCTTTTCTTTGTTCAATTCAAAGTTGTATGGAAATCGCGATGCAAAACAGGCGTTACCTGGCTTATTCCAGTTTTTGAGCCCCAGCGCCTTTGCCCTCTCTCTTATCTCTTCTTTGCCCATGCAGAGCTCTATAAAAGGATGCCATACATCCGCTGATGCTTTTATGCCTGGCCTGTAGTCCTTCAGGTCATCATAATTCAATCCGTCCGCTATCGTTCTGATGCCTCTCTCTTCAGCCCATTCCTTCACTCTTATGTTCCTTAAGATCCTGCATCTATAACACCTATCCGGCGGGTTGCTCGTAAAATATGGATCATCCAATTCGTTCAGCTCTATCAATGTCTGCTCTATCCCAATGTTCTCCGCAATCTCTTTTGCCTCTTCTATCTCCCTGGGATCAATCAAAGGAGAGACCACTGTTAATGCAATTGCGTCTTTGCCAAGGGCATCATGGGCTAGCTTTGCTAGCAGAGTGCTATCAACACCTCCAGAGAACATCACAGCAACGCTTTTTTTATCTTTGATCTCCTGCTCAATGCTTCTCATTTTTGCCAAGGATCCTCAAAGCTCCCGCAGCCGCCCCTATGCTGTTGCCTATGTTAACCACCAAGATACCTGGAACACAACTCTGAAGCATGGTTATCAAAGCACCTTTCCCATCCCCGCCCATTCCGTAACCTGTTGGTATGGGAACTGCTATGATCGGTTTGCTGGTCAAAGAAGCGATCAGCCCGGGAAGAACCCCATCCATCCCAGCAAAAACTATGAGCAGATCAGCATCCTTTGCTTTTTCTATAGCAATGTATGGTCTGTGCGCTCCTGCTATGCCCGCATCATAAAATTTTATGATGTCTATTCCAAAATCCTCCAGTATGAGAGCGCACTCCTCAGCGTAATCTATGTCAGATGCACCGGCTGTTATTAAACACACTTTTCCTTCTAACCTGTTTTCTCTCTCCTCTCTCTCTACCATGAGTATGGCTCCCGCTTCTTTGATCTTTTCCTTGCTGAATTTTTCTTTTATTGCATCCCTTTTCTCTTTTCCGGCTCTTGAGATGAACACACGTTTGCTTTTTTCAAGGAATTTCTCTGTTATGTCTAAAAGGTCTTCTACCGATTTTCCCTCCGCAAACACGATCTCTGGAAAGCCTGTCCTATTCTCCCTGTTAAAGTCAAGAAAGAAATTCTCATCCCTGTAATAAAAAAGATCTGTAATCCTTTTTCTCACTTCCTCCTCACTGATTTTGCCTTCTTTGTATTTCTCAAGAATTTCAAACATTATTTTCTCTCCATGCTCTCTTTGCATCTTCGTACACCTCAATATAGGGCCTTCCAGTCTTCTCTGCGATCTCTCTGCAAGATTCATACTCGGGTGCTATTTTTGTTCTAGCTCTGTATTGTGCAACCTTTACTTTGACTTTCCCGTATCCGATATCTACCACTTCTACCTCTCTCTTGATTTCAAGCCTTTCACAGGAACATGTTCTCACTCCAAGTGTTGTGGTTTCATTTAATAGCACCTCAATCAAGCCTGCTTTATCCTTGGACCTGCATAAAACCGAAACAACCACGCCAGGTCTATTCTTTTTCATATAGGTTGGCGTGTAGAAAACATCCAATGCGCCCATTTTTAAAAGCCTATCCATGAGATATCCATAGATCTCAGGGTTCATGTTATCTATATTAGTCTCCAGGACTTCAATATATTCTATCTTACTCTCTTCAGTAAGGATTCCCCGAAGCACATTTGGTATCTCTAGATCCATTTTGCCTGCTCCATAGCCTGTTTTTTCTGGTCTTATGCTTACATCCCCAAATTGTTCAACGACGCCCCTCAATAGCAGAGCTCCTGTGGGTGTGACAGTCTCTTTATCAACGCTTGAATCAAAGATCAAAGGTATGTTTTTCAGGATCTCAAGAGTTGCAGGAGCGGGTACAGGATATTTTCCGTGGTGAGTTTCAACAAAGCCCCTGCCCGTCCTGGGCGGTGCGGATAAAACCCTGTTTATTCCCATAAGCTTCAGCCCATAGATAGCTCCAACAACATCTATCAAAGAATCTCCTAATTCATGCAGATGAATCCTTTCTTTTGGCAGCCCATGGACTTTTCCCTCTGCATTAACCAGTATGTCAAACATTTTTTTAGCTTTATTCCTTACATCTTCATCTTTGATTTTTTCTAGAATGCTATTTATTTCATTTATATCTTTTTCAGTCTTTTCTTCAATTATCTTTACATCAGCTTTTGTTGCTTCTATTCCGTTTTTATTAACTTTTTCAACACAGATATTGTAATTAATCTGGAGCTCATTCAGCTTTTCTTTTAGCTTTTCTATATCCAAGCCCAGGTCCACCAATAGCCCTAAAAACATATCTCCTGAAACCCCAGAAAAGGGATCAATATACAATAGCATCAGATTTCTAAACAGTTTTTTTGCTTATATACTTTATCGCATTGTAAATGAGACCTTTTGACATCCTATACACTTTAAAGTGTGATAAGAGGAACTGAATAAAGCTACTCAATGCCTTGATCTCTTACTGCCTGTACTCTAAATATCTGTGTCTGCAGGATTTGCCAGAACTAAAAAAGTAAAAAAGGGACAGGCTCAGAAGCCTATAGTCAAACCAGCAATACCGCGCCCCAGAACCTCAATTGTTGTTGTAAACTCTCTCGGGACATCTATGGCTGCAGGCAGATCTGAGACCCCCAGCATGCTTGTTATCCCTATTCCTAAGGGTATTGCTCCACTCTGCGCTGTTGCCCATGTTAGCACTGCTAGAAAACCTACCAGCACAACCAGCAATAGCGGTAGCAGCACCGTCATCTCGTACATCATTATTCTTACCGCACCCCATATGCTTCTTGTCATCAATGCACCTCCATAAAAGCATATGTATTATATGATATTTATATGTTTCGATGTGTTTAAGTAAACATAACTAACTTATTTATAATAGTAATTGTATACTATTTTTATGGTGGCAGGTAAACCGATCGAAAAAATGATAATTGTAGATCAGGAGAAGTGCAGCGGTTGCGGACTCTGCGCAATTGTATGCTCTTTTGATAAGCAGAGAATCTTCAACCCGTTCAAAGGATGGGTGAGGGTCTACAGATACCTTGAGAAGAATCTTGCCCTCCCTGCGGTGTGTGAGGAGTGTGAGAACTCTCCCTGCATAAGTGCATGTCCAACAAAGGCAATAGAGAGAGTAGATGGTATCGTAAAAATAAATGAGGATAAATGCATAGGTTGCAGGCTCTGCTTTGTTTCCTGTCCCCATGGCGCGATATTTATGGACAAAACAAAGAGGGTTGCAACAAAGTGCACTCTTTGTGATGGAAAGCCACTGTGCGCTCGTGTCTGTCCAAGGGATGTTTTCACCTATGTCGAGAGAACGCCAGAGAACATGAGAAAAAGGGACAAGATCATAGAGAAGAACTACAGGCACAGAGAGAGGTTCCCCGACTTTTACAAGGTTCAGGAGGCCCCTGAGCTGGAGGTGAAACAATGAAGGTGGTTGTAATAGGCGGAGGAGTTGGTGGTCTACATGCGGCAATAGCTGCCAGAGAGAGAGGAGCTGATGTCACTCTCATAACAGATGATACAAAGGGAACTTACAGGAGATCAGGATTGCCAGACATAGTAGCTGGCTATGCCACCTTAGAGAACATAACTGTACCATACGGAAAAGAGACAGAGGGCATAGAGTTTTTGAGAGGAGAAACAGTAACGGATGTGGATATAGTATCCCAAAGCGTTTTGCTCAAAAATGGAGGAAAAGTAAACTACGATGCTCTCATATTCGCTACAGGATCAAGAGCTTCTATGCCAAGGATAGAGGGGGCGGATAGCCCTTATGTGTGCACTCTTAAGAGCGCCGACGATCTGCCGAAGCTTCTGGATGTCAAGGATAGCGCAGTAGTTGTGGGCGCAGGTTTTGTTGCTCTGATGACCGCAGAAGGATATGCGAAGCGCCGAGTAAAGACAACCCTTATTGTCCGCTCAAGGATACTCAGGACTACTGTTGAGCCAGAGGTAGCTGAGGTTATAGAGGCAAAGATGAGGGAGCACGGCATAAATGTTGTGAGGGGAATAGAACCAGAGCGCATAGTTGGCAATAGGCTTATCGCAGGTGGCAAGGAGTTTGAAGCATCGAAGATAGTTCTTGCTACAGGGATAACACTGAACACAGAACTTGCAAAGAAGGCTGGGCTCAAGGTTGATAGGGCAGGCATCATAGTTGATGAGCACATGCGCACCAGCGTATCAAACATATATGCATGTGGGGACTGCGCCGCAGTTGTTGACGAGATAACAGGAATGAACATAAATATACCCCTGGGCTCAATGGCAGTCAAGGGAGCAAAGATAGCAGGCGCCAACGCAGCAGGAGGTTCAGAGAGCATAAAGTTCGTAAGGATGCAGAACGAAGAGCTCTTCGAGTTAAACATAAACTCCATAGGTTATACGCTCGATGAAGCGAAAACCTTTGATCCCAATGCGAGGAGGGTTGAGATGAAAGGAGCATATGTTGTTGTCGACAGCAGCAACAGGGTTGTAGGAGCTAACTGGCTGTTCAGCGAATTTTACGCACACTATGGCAACATACTCTATGACTGTATAGGAAAACCTTTAAGCTATGTCGAGGAGCTCTTTGAGCACCCAGAGTTAAAGATACCCGAGCTTAATATGGTGAAGGAAAACGAGAGTTTACAGGAGGTGAAGGAATGAAAAGGCTAGAGGAAGAGATTGAGGAAGAGTTGAAGGAATCAAAGGAGTTTGGTGAGATGCATGAGGCCGCTGAGGAGTATCTAAAATGGTTCAGGGATGGTAAGGAAAAGTACCTTATGCATGGTGCTGCGATGCTTACAAAGAGCTTTACAGGCGCACCAGGGCTCGCACTACTTTTGGGAAATATGCTTGGCCATCCATTAATTGTTGATACTTTTAATGGCCTATTTGATGTCGTTGAAGGAGCTATGGATGACATATCCTATGCTATGGAAGACTTAACCAGCTATGGAGTGGACGAGGCGCTCTTTGGATTGCTAAGGAGACAAGGCCTTTCTGAGGCACTCTGGCTGTCAATGTTCAGTATGAGACCAGTGCTCTTCAAGCTCGAACCAGAAATCTTTGTCATGGCATTTCCAATGCTACAGGGGGAAGGGATTCTCATAAAAATGCTACCAATGGTTCTTAGCATAGCTAATCCCGCCTTACAAATAGTTCTCCATCCGAATGTTATGAAACACCTTGGGGAGCTTCAGTCATATGAAGATACAGGACTCTACAGATATCAGGGAGTTGAGGAAAGGATAGAGAAACTGGCAGAGGAGGATTAAAATGACAGAAAAAATGTATGGATACTTCGGAAAAATGCTCGAAATAGATCTGACAGATGGAGAGATGAAAGAAATACCCTTGGAGAAGAGCACAGCACAAAAATACATCGGGGGAATAGGCCTTGCCGGGAGGATAATCTATGACAATGTTCCTGCAGGAACTGACCCATTGAGTCCACAAAATGTCCTTGTTTTTCCTTGTGGGCCAACCCATGGCACTGGTGTACCCTGGTCAAACCGCTGGGTTGTGAGCGCTCTAAGTCCAGAAACAGGCTTCTGGGGTAGAGCTACTTCTGGCGGAGCCTTCGGCCCAGCGCTGAAACAGTGTGGCTATGATGCTATTATATTCAAAGGAAAATCCCCGAAGCCTGTGTTTCTGCATATAACTGAAGACTTTGCTGAGCTGAAGGATGCTACACATCTGTGGGGGAAGGACTCGATGGAAGCTGAGAAAGAGATAAGAAGAGAGTTGAAGGATCCAGATGTGAGGATAGCAGACATAGGACAGGCCGGAGAGCATATGGTGCGCTTTGCTGCAGTTATGGATGATATGGGAAGAGCTGCAGGAAGGACAGGAATGGGCGCTGTTATGGGATCAAAGAATTTAAAAGCCATAGCCGCAAGCGGTCACCTTGATGTAGAGGTAGCAAATCCAAAGGAGCTTTACAAGCTTATTATGGGAGCAATAGAGTTCGGAAAAGATGGACCAATAGGAGCGATATTCAGCAGGTATGGTACAGGATTTGCAGGAGTAAGCGGGCCGCTGGCCGGTGCGCTCTTTACCACCGGTAAATACTGGAGGGAGAGCAACCCACTGAAGGACAAAATGGATGTTGCTCTTAAGATGACGAACCAGTACAAAGAGATGTTTGTTAACAACTTTCATTGCGAGTATTGCCCTACTGGTTGCGGGGGCGTAGTAAGCGTAAATGGACAGGAGATGCACCGCTGGGAGTATGAAGCAGGGTACACATTTAACAACTGCTGTATGGTTTTTGATACCAACTATCTGGCGAAGGCAAATGATCTATGCAATCGCTATGGCATAGATGTGATAACTGGGGGAAATGTCGTAGCATTTGCAATGTTTGCTAGAGAAAAGGGATGGGTAAGCCAGAAGGATACGGATGGTCTTGACCTGCAGTTTGGGAGTGGTGATGCAGTACTCCAGATGCTCCACAAGATAGCGTATAGGGAAGGCTTCGGAAATACACTGGCGGATGGTATTCTGCCAGCGGCAAGGAGAATAAAGCCAGGAGCGGAAAAATACACTGTTCACTGCAAAGGTCTTCCGCTTGGCGGATGGGATCCAAGAGCTTTTGCTCCTATGTTTATAAGCTATGGCATAGCCAATAGAGGTGGAGATCATGTCTATGGGGGCATGAATGGAATGATGCCCTATGGCTTCCATCTGGATAAGGGTAAAAGAATGGATCCGCACTCTCTAAAGGGCGCAGCAAGAGGCGTGCTTCCAAATGATAGCACGATAATACTGTTTGATACACTGCCACTCTGCCTATTTTCCATGCTGCTTCAACCGGAGCTTCTGGGCGCTTTTCTCTCTGCAATAACAGGGTGGGAACTAGGCATAAGAGATATATTCAGAATATCTGACAGGATAAGGACCATGACCAGGCTTGTTGATTGCAGATTTGGATGCAGGAAGGAAAATGACTTCGTAAGCATGCCATTCAAAGCAGAATCTAGTGGCTACTGGCTCCCGAAGAGAAAGGAGATAGAAAAGGAACTCGAAGAGTATTATCACCTACGTGGCTGGTCAAAGGATGGTGTGCCAACGATGCAGAGGATACAGGAGCTCGGCATAGAAAATGTGAAGGAGGCTTTACCAACAAAGAGCGCTTAAGCTAAGCATAATTTTATATGCCCCCTTTCCTTTTTCTTTTATGTCAAATTTTTCTTCAGAGCATGCTTTCGTTCAGAGAGCTAAGAGCACAATAACAAAATCGAGAGTTTTTGTAACCGCTATCCTGGTTTTTTGCCTGATCTCTACACAAAGTGCAGGGGCTCAAGGGATAATAGAAGAGAGCTCTAAGAATATAGATTCAGCTACTGAGCTTAGCTATTTTCTCTCGCATCTTGTTGAAGGTCTAATTTCAGCATCCTTGAGCGAAGAGTTTTATGATGCATTTTTTGAAACCTCTGCCATCTACTGTATCTTTTCCTCTTTCAGTGTTATTGCAGCTATTGTTGCCTTTGCGATCGCCATACTTCCAACGTTTTTACTTCTCGCGATATGGTATCTCCCCTTTTTTATTCCGGCTATTTTGAGCGCTTTTGCTGGCTTTTTCATCTCTCCTCTCCTTCTCTCCCCAATTATTGCTCTGCTAAGTTTTGTACCGGGCGTAGATGCTAGCGTGAATGCTATGTGCTCCCCCATCTATGCACTCTCAAGCACAGTAGGCATACCTGTTAAGG
Source organism: Thermoplasmata archaeon (assembly GCA_011620765.1). Taxonomy (GTDB): domain Archaea; phylum Thermoplasmatota; class UBA186; order UBA287; family UBA287; genus UBA287. The sequence continues at coordinate 153 of WOYO01000061.1, read as the reverse complement.
AGCTGATGGAACCCATAGCTTATCCTCAAATCGTGGGTTTACTCTTTCTACCACCTGTTCTAGCTCTTGTTAGTGCGCTCATCGGCTTTTTTCTGCCTTTTTTTGTTCTTGTAAGCTCTCCTCTGCTGGGGTCCATGATCGGTACTGTTATAG
>WOYO01000040.1:2257-4919 GCA_011620765.1 Thermoplasmata archaeon | reverse complement strand
TGGCGCACACAAAGACCTGTGCACCTGCTCTATGGAGAGCCATAGCCAGGCATGCAGTCTTTGGCTCGATGTGAAGGCACATCCCTATCCTTGCTGATAGCTCTAGCTTCTGCGATATAGCCTCCAGAACCTTCATTTTCTCTCTAACAAACTCCATAGTTTTTTCAACCATCATTCCACCTCTTTAAGATTCTTGCTCTCAATCATCTTTTTACCCCCCTGAAACCGGAGGAAAAAAAGCAACCTCGTCACCATCCTCAAGGGGATCATTTACCTCAGCGCTCTCAAAGTTCTTTGCGACAAAGACTTTTCCTTCCTCTATTCTTTTCAACAGGCCTAATAGCTCAGCAAGCTCTGTAATCCTTGCTCCCTTTTTGAGCTCAACCATCCGCTCTGGGCCAAACTCCTCCCTCAGAAGAGAGAAGAACTTCACCTTAACCCTTATCATGCTTTTTTCTTCATTTTGCTTCATCTCTAGCAGCCTCCTCCATCTTTTTCCGCACAACATCGCTGAGCGTTTTACCATCTACCTTGCCCCTGAGCTCCCTCATGGCCTCTCCCATTATCGCCTTGAATGCGTCTCTGCCCTTCTTTTCTATAAGCGCTCTTTCGTTCTCCAGTATTCTGCTCACAACTGCCTCTACCTCTTCTCGCCCTGCGGTCTTGAACGGTGCTGCAGCCTCTTCAAAGCTCATGCGCTCGCATACCCTCTTCAATATCTCTTCTATAGCCTCTCTAGTGTATAACCCTTTTGTATAGCCATCCATTAGCTTTCTCAGGATCTCTATGTCTATCACGCTCGTATCCATTCCCTCTCTCTCCAGCTCAACCAGCGTATTGTTCAGGACCCTGAGAACAACCTGAGGCTCACCGAACTCCTTAACAAGGCTTTCAAATAGCTCTTCGTAACCGCTCTTCATGAGCTCATAGCACTGCTGCTCGTTAGCGCCCAGAGCTATCAGCTCCTCTTTCCTCTCCTCCAAGGTGGGAGGTATCTCTATGTTGCTGGTATCAACGCACATGTAAGGCACATCGGTCTCAGGGTACATTCGCTCGCTACCCGGCATGGGACGCATATATTGTGTATAGAGACCTGCAGCCCTTCTAACCTCTGCAGGCACACCATCAAAGCACTCAAGAGCCCTTTCATATATCCTTTTTAAAGCCTTCTTTGCCTCATCAGCGCTCTCTATCACTATAACGAAGTTATCATCTTCTCCAACCTCTAAAAGCTTTTTAACCTCTTCAACCTCTCTTGCGCTTATGCCATAGCCTGGCAGCTCATCACCATGCAGGATGCCTTTTAAACCGGAATGGGAGACGAGCTCTTTCGCAACCCTGAGCTCCCCGCCCATAGATAAAAGCCCCCTGAAACCGGATAGCTTTATCCCGTACACCCCTGGAGCTTTCAGTATCAGATTTGATCTCGTTTCTTTGAAGGCATCCGATAGATCCTTTACCTCTGGCATCTCTTCTTTATTTGCTCTCTCAACAAGGATCTCTCTTATAGCATACAGGTTCTTCTGCCTCTCAATCTCATTTTTAATAACGCCCTCTATATCACTGAGCCTCTGAACCCCCTTTATCTCAACCCTGTTCGCTTTTATGCCTGTCCCAAAATCCACAGATATGTTGAGATCCTGCCTTATTGTTCCCAGACCTCTCTTTACCCTTGCCCTCCTCAGGTTCATCCCCAGCTCATATGCGACCCTCTGAGCCTCTTCAGCGCTCTCAATTGTGGGCTCTGTCGCTATCTCAACAAGAGGCACGCCAAGACGGTCAAGGTTGTAATATGCCCTGTTCCCTTCTTCCCTGACCTTTCTTGCAGAGTCCTCTTCCAGACATATGGTCGCTATGCCCGTGTTTTCAAGCCTCCCATCACAGGCTATGAGCGCTGTGCGCTGGAAACCAGAGGTGTTGGAGCCATCTATAACTATCTTCCTCATAAAGCATATGACGTCAAATATCCTTGCTTCCAGCATCTCTGATATCTGAAGTGCTATGCGCAGCGCTTCCCTGTTGACTTCATGCGGGGGCTCTTCATCCAGCTCAACAAGGCAGGAGGCTTCTGCGGGAGAAGCGTATAGATACTCCCTCGCTCTCTCAGACTCAAAGAGAGCTGCTCTGTCTATAGCTCCGAGCTCGCTCTCAGCCAATCTTAGCTTTCTCATAACCTTAAAGTCTTTGCTCTCCACAAGCTTTGAAGGACAGGAGCAAAAAAGCTTGCTGGTATCTAACTGCTGGTGTATCTCCAGCCCTATCTTAACTTTCATACACTCTCCTGTCATCAATCTCCCCTGCGATGTTCCTCTGCATCAGCTCCTTTATCTCTTCATACTCCTTCGTATGTGCCAGAACCCACATGAGCTTCACATAAGCTGTCTCAGGCAGCATGTCCGCGCATGGTATAACCCCCGCGGCAAGAAGCTTTCTACCTGTCGCATATACATTCAGATTTACACTGCCATTTAAACACTGAGACACCATGCAAACAGGCTTCTTGCAACTTTTTATAGATTCAACGAGATCCTCAGAGACATGCCCCAGTCCTGTGCCTGCGATAACTATGCCGGAGCTCTTCTCCGCAACGCTCTCAAAGAGCTCTGAGCTCATGCCGGGATAGAAATAGAGCAGGGCAACATGCTCATCCATTCCTGTGTCT
>WOYO01000040.1:0-2157 GCA_011620765.1 Thermoplasmata archaeon | reverse complement strand
GCTCATGCCGGGATAGAAATAGAGCAGGGCAACATGCTCATCCATTCCTGTGTCTATGACCGTTTCCTCTCCTTTTTTACGATAGCCCTCTATATTTATGCTATTATCATGAACATAGCCCAGAGGTTTGGAGCTCTGAAAAGCACCTCTTGCGCTTGTGTGCATCTTCCTTGTCCTAGTAGCTCTGTGGACTGCTATCGCATCGTCAGAGGAGCCTGCATGCATGGCTATAACCACCTCACCCACGTCTGTTAGAGCGAGTTTTACTGAAGACAGAAGATTGAGAAAGCCGTCAGAGGATGGTCTATCTGTTGATCTCTGGGCTCCTGTAAAAATGACAGGGCCGCTGAGCTCCGGGAGCATAAATGCCAGAGCGCTTGCTGTGTAGCACATCGTATCTGTTCCATGAGCTATGACAACGCCCTTAGCACCCGAGTCCAGCTCTTCCTTGACCTCCTGCGCTATTCTTTTCCATTGCGGATAGCCCATATTCTCGCTAAAGACGGAAAAGAGAACTCTCGCTTTTACTATTCCTCCCAGCTCCGGCAGAAATCGCAGAAGCTCTGATGTGCTTCTGGCAGGGTAAACCGCACCGGTGGAGTAATCAACATAGCTCGCTATGGTGCCTCCTGTGCCGAGGATGGAGACCTCATAATCAATCTGTTTGGGCTCTTCTTTTATCTCTGCCTTCGGGCTCTTTTCACCTTCACCGATCCTTTCTATCTCTACATCCTCTCTCATAAAGCCCACGTTGTAGCCATTCTTCAGCTTTATCACAACAATGGAAGGATCATAGGAAGGGACCTCTAATCCTTCATAGATCTTTTCTCCCTTCTTTATTCTGATCACACAAATAAATGGTATCTCTATTTATCACACTTTTCATAACACATGGCTTATATACCCAGATATGCATATGGTAGCGCATGTCCTCTGCAAATAACTCAAAGGTGTCCCAGGGCGCAGAGGTCATAGATGAGATCTCCGAAAGATTGAAGATCTCAGATAAAGCCGTAGAAGAAGCAAAAGAGATATTTTCAAAGGCTCTAAAAGATAAAAATCTGAGGAAAAGGAGCTGCAACGATCTGGCAAAAGCATCTCTATATCTTGCTTGCAGACTGCACGATGAGCCCATACCATTCAACTCCATTGGAGGGCTCTGCTGTGAAGAGAGGAGAAAGATATCCAGAACATACAAAAGCCTGAAAAAAACTTTAAACATACAATTAACGCCCGCTGATGATCGCGATCTGCTCAGAAGCTTCTGCTCTGCTCTAGAGCTACCAGAGGATGTCAGAGAAGTAGCTGAGGAGCTATTGAAGAGATACAAAGATGAGGGTAGAAGCCCTCAGACTAGAGCACTGGCATCCATACTTCTTGCCTCATCCATCTCTGGATACAGGATCTCTCTCAAAAAGATGCACGAAGCAACCGGATCAAACATAAGCATTGTCAGGGCTGCTGCCAGGAATATGGCTGAAGATCTCGGGATAGACCTTTTTGGTGAGCTGACAAAAAAACTGTGTGATCTGCTATCGCCATCTGAACCAGAGATGAAAGAAAAAGCGATGAGCGTTCTGAATGAAGCTAGAGAAAGGTCACCAGACATTGTTAGAAGACCTGCAAATGCCCTTGCTTCAGGAGCTGTCTATTTTACAGCGAAGCTTCTGGACATGACAATCTCTCTGAAAAGAGTGGCAGATCTCGCAGAATCAAATGAGCAGACAGTTAAAAAGACATTTTATGATCTGAAAAAGATCCTTGAAGATCCTCAATGCGCAATCGAATATATAGATAAGTAAGAAATTATAAAAAGAAAAAGAGCTATTAAATAGGGCAGAAAGGTGGCTAGGCGGGGGGATAGGGGTCCCCTGAACCAGAAACCCCCTATATGCTGGGCCGAATGCCTGCGCGAGGCGTCTACGCGCTCAGGCGGCGCAGTCTCTCTCGATGATTCCCTGCCTCTTCTGACCTGGGGTGGTGGTTGAACGGCTGGAGGGCCGTTTCGCCACCTTCACCATGGGCAACGGGCCAGGCCCGGAAGGGAGCAGCCCTACCGTGGACCTTTGGTGTTGGAGAGATCACAGGGAAGAGCTGGGAGGCTGTTTAAACCTGTGCGCAGTGCGTCGAACGCAGGGCCACCCTGCAAACCACCCA
>WOYO01000086.1 GCA_011620765.1 Thermoplasmata archaeon | reverse complement strand
AGAGATCTCTCTGTGGGGGGAACATGCAATGGCTGGAACGAGGGGGGCTGAGGTTATAGAAGAGCTTGCCCCTCATACAGGGGATTATATTGTCCCAAAGAGAAGGTACAGCTGTTTCTTCGAAACAGACCTTGATTTGCTTCTTAGAGAACTTGGTGTGGATGAGGTGGTGCTAACAGGCCTGCATGCAAATCTGTGCATCAGACATACATCAGCAGATGCTTATTTCCGTGGCTATAATATAACAGTGCTGAGTGATTGCGTTGAAGCCCTATCGCAGGAGGATTATGATAGTGGGCTGGAGTACATAAGGAAGTACTATGGTGCAAAGGTTATGGATAGCAGAGATCTCTTGGGGGAGTTGTAATGGTAAAAAGGACTAAGAGGGTAGAGGAGATAAGCGAGAAAGACTATGGCAAGGAGCTTGTAATATCTGGCTGGGTTCAGAATGTAAGGGTACTGAAAAACATAGGATTTGTGAGATTGAGAGAAGGAATAGCGGACATACAGGTAACATTTCATGATCCAAAGCCAGTTAAAGAGCTAACGCTGGAGAGCGTCATATCTGTAAAAGGTTTACTTGAAAGAAATGAGAGTGTTTCTGGTGGCTGCGAACTGATAGCAAGCGAAGTTGAGATCCTAAATCCAGCGAAAGCTCCACTGCCGCTGGATGTTACGCAAAAGGTAAAAGCAGATTTTGACACAAGAATTGACTCGCGCTTTATGGACCTGCGCAATCCGAGGAATCTTGCGATATTCCGCATAAGAAGTGAGGCTTTCAGGATCATAAGGGAATTTCTGATAAACAGAGGCTTCATGGAGGTAAACACCCCAAAGATAATAGCAACAGCGACAGAGGGTGGTACCGAGCTCTTTACTGTCAAATACTTTGAAAAGGAGTGCTACCTCTCACAGAGCCCACAACTCTACAAGGAGATATTGATGAGTTCTGGCTTTGATAGGGTTTTTGAGATAGCTCCCGCTTTCAGAGCAGAAGAGCATAACACACCAAGACACTTAAATGAGTTCGTTTCTATAGACGTGGAACAATCATTTGCGAACGATGAAGATGTCATGTCCCTGCTAGAGTCACTTGTTAAAGATATCTTTGATCTGGTAAGCAGGAATAAAAAAAGGGAGCTTGAGCTCCTGGAGTATGAGCTGCCAGAGGTAAAACTTCCTTTAAGGAGGTTAAGATACTCTGAGGCAATAGAGATTGCAAGGAGCAAGAACATAGACATAAAGTATGGTGAGGATATCTCAACAGAGGCTATTAGAGCCATAGCTGAGGAGATGGAGCCTCTATATTTCATAACAGAGTGGCCCTCTGAGATAAAGCCATTCTATGCGCAGCCCTTTGAGAACAACGAAACAATAACAAAAAGCTTTGATCTTATGTTCGGCCCCCTCGAACTTAGCTCAGGTGCGCAGAGGGTTCATGACGCAGAATTACTTAAGAAAAAGATCATAGAAAAGAATTTAAATCCTGAGAACTTTGATTTTTATATAAAAGCCTTTGAGTATGGTATGCCTCCGCACGCTGGCTGGGCCATAGGGGCAGAGAGGCTTGTGAGCGTGCTTACAGGAGTGGAAAATGTGAAGGAGTGCACACTCTTCCCAAGGGACAGAAAGAGGGTAGTTCCATAGGTGATGAAGATGAGAGAAAAAGCTCTGATATCCTTCCTTGTTGCGGCCGCGGTTGCTCTTCTATGCTTTCTGGGGTTACTTTTCTACCTATCGAATGTAGAGATAGAGACAACCATGCCGGAGGAAGAGGTTATAGATATGAAACCATTGACAGAGGCCGTTATCTATGAGGATGGCCGCATGTGGATCAGGGAGAACAGGATTCTGGAGGATAATGCAGTAGATCTGCCTGAAGGCATAGAACCAGGATCTCTGAGAATAGAGTACCCTGAGATCAGCGGAATAAGAATGATCCCGCCAGAGGAAAAAGATCTTATGTACACCATAGAAACGGAGGATGGGACATATAACGGAAAATATCTAGGGGAGAGTGGAGGCTTTATAGCGATAGAGGAAGATGGAAAGACGGTAGCTATAAATAAGGACAAGGTAAAGAGTTACAGCTACACACCACAACCAGAGAATATCAACGCTCTGGAGCTCTTTTATAATGGCTCTATGCCCACAAACATTACTCTATCATACATAGTTGATGGTGCAGAGTTTGGTATACGATATACAATGGAGGGAGAGCAAATAGAAGCGATGGCGGACATAAAGAGCCCTGTGAGCCTGAAGAATGCGAAGTTAACATTACGCACAGGCACGCCATTCGGGGGAGCGTTATATAAAGAGGCCTCTAGGTCTGCAGCCATACCTATGGCACCTATGCCTCTCAGTGCAGCCAGAGAGTTTGAGTTCTATTCCTTTGTCATAGAGAACGTAACCATGGATAGTCCGCTTTCTTTAGAGCTGTTTGATGGCACGATAAAAGCAGAAAGCTACTATTACTGGAGCGATAGCGCCGTAGAGCGAAGAGTAAGGATCAATAACACCCTCAAAAATCCATTGCCCTCTGGAGTTATATACTACTATGATAACTCAACATGGGTAGGAACAACACACATGCCATACACAGCAGAGGGGGAGGAGAGCACAATAGCTGTAGGTTACTCACAGGACATAAAGGTTGAGAAGAACCTGACAGACATGCAGATAGACAAAGAAAAGAAGATCTATGAGTATACTATAAGTGTAAAGAACCCTGGAAGCTCTGTATCTAACATAACAATAGAGCAAACTCTGTCAAAGGATGCAACTATAGTGAGCACAAATCCGAAGGCTGAAGTGATGGGTAACAGGATAAAATGGGAAACGATGCTCAAACCGAAGGAGACAAAAACCTTTGTCTACAAATACAGGATCATTCCTTTACCCTAGGGTAATTCTTCAGTCTTCCTGTGTTTCTAACGCTATGATGGTAATAGCCATACATATAGAGCCATAAATAGGGCAGGAGTTTCTTCATTCTTCTGGCTGATGTGTACACTATCTGATTCCTGTCGTATTTTGCCCTTATGTTGTTCTTGCTTATGCGAAGAGAAAAATCATAATCCTCAAGCAAGGATATATCCTCATGTTTCACTTTAAGGTAAATCTCCCTTTTGATCCCCATGTTCGGTCCGAGGATCTTGTAAAAGCCAAAGAATCTCCCAAAGGTGCTCATCCTTCTCCAGAACTGAACCATCGTTGCTCCGAAGTTGTTCTCATAAAAATACACAGGCCCATAAGAAAGATCATATCTCTCAAGATTCTTTGCTATTCTCATAAGCCAGTTGCAATCCGCTATGCTATCTGCGTCTGTAAAAGCAAGAATGTTTCCCACAGAAATTTCCGCTCCCTCTCTTCTGGCACCACCTATCGTTGAGCTCTCCTGCTCTATTACTCTTGCATGCCTGCTAGCAATCTCTACAGTCCTGTCCTCTGAACCACCATCAACAACTATGAGCTCAAAGTCTTCATATGTCTGATTTTTTAGAGAAAGTAAACAGGCCTCTATGCTTTTTTCTTCATTCAGAGCTGGTATCACTACACTTATCACAGTTAAAAATGTGTTTATCAATATATAACCTTTTTAACCATAAGATCCCCTCAGACTTATGGAAAGGCATGAAATAGAGTCAAAGCTTAAAGGGGAAAGTTTGGTCCGGAGGGGACTTATAGAAGGCTATGGAAAAAGAGGGAGTGTAAGGATAGCGCCTGAGCTAAATGTGGTGAAGATAGGGGGTCATGGGCTGATAGACTATGGAGCACAGGTTGTGGAGCCATTGATAGATGAGATAGGAAAGCTCTGCAAAAAGCACAGGCTCCTCATAGTAACTGGAGGTGGGGTTAGAGTGAGACACATCCTAGATATAGGCATTGATCTTAACTTACCCACAGGGGTTCTTGCAGAGCTTGCTGGCAAGATAAGCGAGCAGAATGCCATAATGATCTCTGTTCTGCTATCGGCTTATGGCGGAACAAGGATCCAAACATCAGATCTGCTGGATATTCCGACAATGATAAAGCTGGGCCTTCTGCCTGTCACTCACGGCACACCCCCGTATGGGCTCTATGAATATCCTGCGGAGATCATACCGATGCACCGCACCGACACAGGGGCCTTTCTCATAGCTGAGGTTCTCGGTGCTAAGAGCTGTATTCTGCTGAAAAATGTAGATGGGCTTTATACAGAAAACCCGTTCAAAAACCCTGAAGCTGAGATTATAAAGGAGATAAAAGCAGAAGAGCTCCTCTCTCTGGATATGGAAGACATGGTTCTTGAGAAAAAGGCTATAGAGCTGCTTAGCGGAGCAAAAAATGTCAAAGAAATAAGAATAATTAACGGGCATAAAAGAGGCTACCTTGAGAGAGCTTTAGAAGGGGAGAATGTTGGCACTGTCATAACATCCTAGCTTTCTCCATCAGAGCATGAAGTAGCTCTTCACCAAGGATCTTCTCAGCTCCCTTCTCTTTCAGAATCCCCAAAAGTTTCCTGCTACCTTCATTTGTCGTAAAGACACCTTCCCTCTCTATCCTTTTTATGAGCTTTTTTTCTTCCATAAGGGAGAAAAAAGGTAGAGCGTAGTAGTTCGGAACCCCGAAACGCTCTGCAAGCCTTCTGGTTGTAGGTAGCTTTATCATGATGCTGTCTTTTCTAAACACCACAGCTACCCTGCCCTCCTCTACAAGGATCTCGGCAGAAGCTTCAAATATACCATCCTCACTCAGGTTCAAGATATATTACCTCTGCTCCAGCATCCTTTGCTATTCTCTCTATCTCGTCCCTTCTGAAGTGCGGAGCTGATATCTGCAACTCAGTGCCTGTTACAGCAACGACTCTGTATCTAGGTTGCTTCTCTCCCGCCTTCGCTCTTTCTCTTACGTATATCTTTGTCATCAAACAACTGTATAACAGTTGTTATATTTATAACTTTT
>WOYO01000055.1 GCA_011620765.1 Thermoplasmata archaeon | reverse complement strand
CGCTTTATAAATGTTGTTTGTTCCACAGCTCAAAGGGTTTTATATACTGAGTAGAATATCTATAGGGATCGAAAGCGCCAGGGATCCTGGATGAAAATGATAGATACGCAAGGTTTATAAAGTCTTCAGAGCATTCTAAAAAAATGGAAAACATGAGGTCGGATCGTTGGTGCTGGTCCTGCTGGTCTGGAAGCAGCCCAAACCATTGCGAAGCATGGAAAAAAAAGAGGTTCTGGTTTTAGAAGCTTGCCAGAAGATCAGATGGGGGACAAGATCTGCCATGGAGGCTTTCAGATAGACCTTTTGTGTATAGTACGCCTATAAAAAGAGGAAAAATGGCAACAAGTGTAAAACAAGGTCGATTGCTGTCGTTACCCAGTCTAAAATGTTCATAACCCCCTCCGTTGAGCTTTCTTCTTGAGTATGATCTTCTGCAGATACTGTGATTTCAGGTTTTAGAAATGAAACTACTCTGTTAAAGAGGCTCTCAATTAAAGCTAGAACTAGAATAAAAAAAGAGCCAAAAGGGATTGTAAGAAAGAGCAAAAGCAACATCGGACGCAAAGGTGAAGTTTCTTGCGCGTCTTTTAAAGTGCCATACAGATTATCGATAATATCTCGAAACGGACGCAAGCTAAGCTCACATATACTACCCAGTGCAGCACCAAAAAAGATCAACAGTCCTAATGGCCATGGCATAATAAGTAAAATGAGGAGTAGGTACATTGAAGACCTGAGCAAAATACGAGTGATGCCCACAATACCTCCAATTATTCCAACAGAGGGCTCTTCTGGGGTTTGAATAACCCATTGCTGAGCCCAAGCTACGGGCAAGAAAAAGAGCATCAGAGCCACAAAGAATGCCGAAAGCTTCATAATATATTCTCTTTATCTCGTTTTTAATATAAATAATTAATCCGGACTATTTTGAAGATCTTTAGACAATTTTTCTAAAAAACGCTACAGGATCAACAACTTCAGGCGATCTTCCATCTTCTTTTCATCTATTAACGTTTCTTTAGCAGATTATATCCCTCAATGGCTTTAGATACTTCTCAAAAAGCTTTATTTTGTCCGTGTATAGATGTGAATTGGGAATCAATATACTTTAAGGTATGCCATGAAAATGTTTAAGAAATTGAAAATCGTAAAGTAAAAATATAGAAAACTACATAGATACGTATGAAGGACAAAAGCAGCAGGTGGAGAAAATGACCGAAGATCTAACTTTCATAACAAATGAGGAAGGACACAGCCTTCAACAACGCTTCTCCGAGCTCATCAAGGACGCTCGCTTTTTCGATTGCCTTGTCGGTTATTTCTATGCCTCTGGTTTCAAAGCCATCTACAAATCTCTTGAAAACACAGAAAAGATACGAATCTTAATCGGGATAAGCACCGATCAGAGAACATATCAGATGATTGAAGAATCTCGTCAGGGCCAACAGGAATTATCCACAAAAGAGCTTAAGGATGAATTCGACAACAAAGTCGTATCTGAGATGGAAAAAACCCCAGATTCAAGAGATGTTGAAGAAGGAGTATTGAAATTCATCGAATGGCTCATCAGTAAGAAAATGGAAATCCGAGTATATCCCTCAGAAAAGGTACATGCCAAATTATACATAATGACATTCAAGGAAGGAGATCGGGATAAAGGGCGAGTAATCACCGGCTCCAGCAATTTCACGGAATCCGGTTTGAGCGCAAACCTTGAATTCAACGTTGAATTGAAAAACCCTTCTGATTACAATTTCTCTTTAGCCAAATTTGACGAACTCTGGGAAAAGGCCACAGATGTATCAGAAAAATATGTAGAAACCGTTCAACAAAAAACCTGGATAAACAATGATATAACACCATATGAGTTGTATCTAAAGTTTCTTTATGAATTCTTGAAGGAAAAAATAAATCTGGACCAGGAAGAGCTATACAAAGAATATTATCCTGAAAATTTCATGGAACTGGAATATCAAAAAGATGCCGTCAGAGATGCGAAATTAAAGCTTGCCGAATACGGCGGTGTTTTTCTCTCAGATGTCGTTGGTCTTGGAAAAACGTACATTGCCGCTATGCTTGCCCAGCAACTTGATGGGCGCACTCTTGTTATAGCTCCACCAGCTCTTATTGATGAAGACAACCCAGGTTCTTGGCCCAATGTATTCAGAGACTTTGGTGTCCGGCAATCAAAATTCGAATCCCTTGGAAAACTCGATAAACTTCTGGAACAGGGCATTGATGGTTACACAAACGTATTCATAGATGAGGCTCACCGTTTCAGAACAGAATCAAACCAGATGTATGCAAACTTGTTTCAGATATGCAGAGGAAAGAGGGTTATTCTCGTATCTGCAACACCGTTAAACAATACTCCACAGGACATTCTGAGCCAGATAAAACTGTTCCAGAACGTTCATAAATCCACCTTGCCCAATCCTGCTGTTCGTGACCTGGAAAAGTATTTCAACGCACTTAAGGCCAAATTGAAAGGTTTGGACAGACAAACAGATAAAGACGAATACCTCAGAATCGTTCAGGAAAACGCTCAGGATATCCGAGAGAATGTTTTGCAATATCTCATGGTCCGAAGGACAAGAAGCAACATCATGAAGTATTACAAAAAAGACCTTACCCAGCAGAAGTTGAAGTTCCCGGAAATCAAAGAGCCCACGCAAGTCTTTTATCAATTCGATGAAGACCTTGATAGAACCTTCAACACAACCCTTGAGCTCATAATCAAGGATTTCAAGTATGCAAGATACATGCCCTTGCTCTATCTGAAGGAAGAACTGAAAGAAAACCAAAAAACACCCCAAAAGAACATGGGGCATTTCATGAAGATATTGCTATTGAAACGCTTGGAGAGCAGCTTTTTTGCTTTCAAACAATCAGTGTATCGGTTCATTGATTCTTATTCACGCTTCATTACCGAATATCAAAACGGAAGCGTCTATGTCAGTAAGAACATCCAAAAGGTTTTCGAACTGCTGGGTAAAGATGATGAGGAATCTATCCAGAGATTGATTGATGAAGACAAGGTTCAAAGGTATCCATCTGATGCGTTCAATCCAGAATTCTTGGATGACCTGAAACACGACCGTGAGATATTGAATAATATCAAGGACATGTGGCGTTATGTTTACCAGGATCCTAAACTTGACAAATTCATTGACATTCTTAAAAACGATGAGATCCTTAAAAAACATAAACTCCTCGTATTCACAGAATCAAAAGATACCGCGTCATATCTAAAATCAAAGCTTGAAAAAGACTTCAAAGACGCGGTGCTGGCATTTTCCAGCGATTCATCCGAAGAAGTCAGAACAAGGATTATCCAGAACTATGACGCAAACCTCAAACCACAAAAACAAAAGGATGATATTCGAATTTTGATTTCAACCGACATACTATCTGAAGGCGTAAGCCTTCACAGATCAAACGTTGTCATAAATTATGATATTCCCTGGAATCCTGTTCGTATGATGCAGAGAGTTGGACGTGTAAACAGGGTCAGCAAAAACCCGCCTTTTAACAGCATCTACACATACAATTTTTTCCCAGCAGGCCCAATAAATGAAAATATTGGCTTAAAAGAGGCAGCAGAATCAAAAATAAAGGCGTTCATAGAGATGCTGGGCAACGATGCGGTTTTGTTGACCGATGAAGAAATCAAATCGCATGACCTTTTCAAGAAATTGACTTCAAAGGAATTGATTGCCGGTGAAGATGAAGAAGACGACCCAGAACTGAAATATCTGTCATTTTTAAGAGAACTGAGAGACAACGATAAGGAGCTCTATGAAAGAATTAAACGGCTCCCTAAAAAGGCCAGAACCGCAAGAAGCCGTGAAGCAGATAAGAATTCTGTCATCACATTTTTCAGGCTGGGAAAACTAAGAAAGATATTCCAGACCGAAGGAGAACTGGCCCGTGAAGTGGATTTCTTTACCGCGGCCAACATCCTGAATGCAAAAAAGGACACAAAAAAGGAGAAACTCTTGCCGGATTTCTATGAACATCTAGAACGCAATAAGAAAGCGCTCAACGAGGTAATGACCAGTGCGGAAAACATAGCAAAAGCCCCAACAGGAACAAGCTATGAATCCAAATTGATAAAACGTATCAAAGCCGTAATCAAAAAACCTGAACTTACCGATGAAGACGAAGAATATCTGCAAGCGGTTCTGGATCTGATTAGAGATGGCGGTTTGCCTAAGGCAACGATGGCCAGGATTGAAAAAAGCATAAAAGACGAAATAAGCCCGTTAAAAATCCTTGCCAAAATCAAATCTGGCATACCACCAAATTTGTTCAAGGGGACATTTTCAAAGTCCGCAACTGACATTATAGGAACAAGGGAAGTGGTTCTTTCAGAATATCTGATACCAAAGAAGGACTGAGAAATATGGATAAAACGAGAGCTGTTAAATTGCTGGACGATACCTTCAGAACCAATTTTGACCTGAATCAATTTTCCTTGTTCATCAAAGAACTATTCAACAAAATCACGATCAATATCCAGGATAAAACACCTTACATTGCAAAACAATTCAATGAGTATATCGCGGAATGCAAGAAAATTGCCAAGTACGAAGACTCCTCCAAAAAAAGCATGGAAGTACTGGCTGTCAAACTCAAACGAACAACTTCCCGGGATAGAGCTAGAATCATGCAGAGGAACTTTGTTTCCTCATGGCTTTCCAACTATGACATAGACGCCGCATTAGTGGCGTTCTATGGTGATGACAACGAGGACTGGCGCTTCTCATATGTAAAAATGGAATACAACCTTGTCAAGAACGAAGATGAGAAGGTAATAATCGAAAAGGAATTGACGCCGGCTAAAAGATATTCTTTTTTGGTGGGCAAAAACGAACCGAATCACACATGCCAGAAGCAGTTTTTAGATTTGGTTATAGAGGAAAAAACTAATCCATCCATCGGCGAAATCGAACAAGCCTTCAGCGTCGAAAAGGTAACAAAAGAATTCTTCGAGGAGTACAAGGAACTTGCCATAAATTTGAAAGAATCAATGGACAAAATACTTTCAAAGGATTCCCGCATCAAAACTGAATTTGACAACAAAGGCATATCAACCATAGATTTTTCAAAGAAACTCCTTGGCCAGATTGTATTCCTTTACTTCCTCCAAAAGAAGGGGTGGCTTGGGGTTCAAAAGCAACCTGACGGAACTTTTGGAGAATGGGGAACTGGCCCGAAAAAATTCCTCAGAGAGTTGTTCGATAAGAGAATAGTACAGTATGATAACTTTTTCAACGATATGCTGGAGCCTCTGTTCTATGAAGCATTGGCGAATGACAGAAGCGCAGACAACGACTATTACAGCCGATTCAAATGCAAGATACCGTTCCTGAACGGCGGTCTTTTCGAGCCCCTGAACGATTACGACTGGACTGGAACAGACATCAAAATTCCTAATGAGTTATTCTCTAACTTCATCAGGACCCAGGCCGAAGATGTTGGGACAGGAATACTTGATGTATTCGACAGGTACAACTTCACAGTCAAAGAAGACGAACCCCTGGAAAAGGAGGTTGCCGTCGATCCAGAGATGCTTGGTAAGATTTTCGAGAACCTTCTGGATGTAAAAGACCGAAAGGATAAGGGCGCATTTTACACGCCCAGAGAGATAGTTCATTACATGTGCCAGCAGAGCCTCATAAACTATCTTGAAACAAATACCAGTGGCGTTCCGCGTGAAGATATAGAACGATTCATACAGTACGGTGATATCGCTTTAGACCTGACAGTAAGGTCTCTTATCAAAAAGGAAACATATCCTGGCAAGAGTTTTGTTAATGAAAAATTGCTGGTTCCGAAATCAATCTCAGATAATTATCAGAAGATTGACAAACTATTACAGGACATCAAGATAGTAGATCCCGCAGTAGGTTCCGGTGCCTTCCCTGTGGGAATGATGAACGAAATCGTAAAGGCCAGGTCAATCCTAACCCTGTTTTTCCCAACTGAAGAACAAAAGGAAAGAACCGAATACAACCTCAAGCGCCAGTGCATTGAAAATTGTCTTTATGGAGTAGATATCGACCCATCAGCAGTAGAGATCGCCAAGCTAAGGTTCTGGCTCTCGCTAATAGTGGACGAGGAAAAGAAAGAAGATATACAGCCTCTGCCTAACCTTGACCACAAGATAATGTGCGGTAACAGTCTTCTCGAAGAATTCGAGGGTATCAAGCTGTTCGACGAGCGCTTGCTGGGTGAGATTGCAGTAAAGACCCCAACAGAGGTCGAAATAGATAGCATCAACGAACAAATCTTGAAACTCAACGATGAGTTGAAGGATATTAGATTCGGATACCAGCGCCCAGAGATCAAACAGAAAATCGAACAGCGCGAAACTTTAAAAAAGAGGAGGGAAATTCTTGAAAAGAGACTTGAGAAAGAGAAGCGTCAAAAAGACAAAGACTCTCAAATCACAATAGATCAGGCGCTGGAACATAGAATCAAGGAATCTCAAATCAAACTATCCAAGTTAAAAACGCTCCAAAAGGAATTCTTCAACGAGCAAAACAGGAACAAGAAGAAAAAGCTCAGAGAAGAGATAGACAAGATAGAATGGGAACTCATAGAGGCCACCCTAGAAGAAC
The DNA here is from genome assembly GCA_011620765.1 of Thermoplasmata archaeon. Classification (GTDB taxonomy): domain Archaea; phylum Thermoplasmatota; class UBA186; order UBA287; family UBA287; genus UBA287. The sequence continues at coordinate 18,264 of WOYO01000055.1, read as the reverse complement.
AAGGCCACGAAGAAGCCCTGGCCAAACTCGAACAATACAAAAAGACCAATGTCAAACCCTTTTTCCTCTGGAAACTCTATTTCGCAGAAGTATTCCAAAGAGAGAATCCGGGCTTTGATGTGGTGATTGCGAATCCGCCGTATATAGAGCATAAAAAGCTAAAAGAATTTAGTTATGTATTCAAAAGGAATTATTCTACATATTCTGGCACTGCAGATTTGTATGTTTATTTTTATGAACAAGGTTTCAACATTTTAAATAAGAATGGTGTGTTAACTTTCATTACTTCTAATAAGTTTATAAAAACTAAATATGGGAAAAAACTAAAACAATACTTATCTGAAAGAAGAATATTGGAACTTATTGATTTTACAGATGTACATGTATTTGAAGCCCTGGTGGCCAGCTGTATTTTAATATGCAAAAATTCTCTTCCTCACCAATATTCTTTTAGATTTACAAAGGTAAAAGATGATTTCTCATTGAAAACTTCGATTAATAAGTATTTGGAGAATCAGGGATCTATACTACAAAATGATAGATTGGACGGGGAGAATTGGAGACTAGATGATGAATCATTATTTAAGATCAAAGAAAAGCTTGAAAGTATCGGTAAAAAAATAAAATCTGTCAAATCAATTAATGTTTTTAGAGGTGTCACGACTGGATATAATCCCGCATTTATTATTGATGAAGAAAAAAGGAAAGAGTTACTTGTTGAAGATCCTGCAAATACGCGCATCATTAAACCTCTTCTACAAGGAAGGAATATTAGAAAATGGGTTTTTAATACCTCAGGGGAATATCTGATATTTATTCCATGGCATTTCCCATTACATTTAGATGCCTCAGTTTCTGGGCCATCTCTAAAAGCGGAAAAAGATTTTAAAGAAAATTATCCAAGCATATATGAACACTTGAAAAAATTTAAGAAAGAGCTTTCAGAGAGAAATAAGGATGAAACGGGAATTAGATATGAATGGTATGCACTTCAAAGATGTGCTGCTTCTTACTATAACGAGTTTGAAAAAGAAAAGATTGTTTGGGGTTTGACAGCAGACAAATGGGCGTTTGCCTATGATAATAATAAACATTACTTGCCAAGCAATGGCTATATTCTTACTTCCAAAGAAATAAACATTAAATTAATTTTAGGACAATTGAATTCAAAGGTACTGCAATTTTATTTTAGTTTGATAGGAATAATGACTGCAGGAGGAGCATATACCTTAAAACACGAAACGATTATTGAATTTCCAATACTCTTCAACACAAGTATTGATGATGAACTCATTAATCTCGTTGACGAGATATTAAAGATAACACAAAGTGAAGACTACATAAATAATCAGGATAAAATTCACCAAGTTACTTTGCTCGAAAAAAGGATAGATTCGCTTCTATACGCTGCTTATCAACTTACATCAAGCGAAATTAAGTTGATTGAAGAAACATTAAAGAATTCAAAATAATCAAAATAGCGGAACACCCCCCTGGAGAACGTGAACGATGAATAGAGCAAGAAAAAACTAAGGCGGCAGGATCATTTTCGGCGAAGAAAAACTCACTCCGCTTCGCTTCGCGCCTCACTGCGCTCTCCCTGCGGTCGGGTCCTTTAACACGCAGCTATCTAACTCGCTTCGTTGCGCTCGCTCAGCCCAAATCCTCACTTCGCTCTAATTCAGATAGCTGCGGGAAGATATATAAAGGCTCTGTGGAGATCAATTATCCAGCGCCGCTGGAAATTCTTCCATTATTTGTAAGGGGTGGGGGCATAATTCCAACAGGGCCTGTAATATTTTAAAAAAGGTCGCAGTAAAAAGAAATCTTAATAACGGAACACCCACATGACGGAGATTAAAACGATGGATAGAGTAAATGTTTTTCATAGGAGATTGTAACTACAGCAAAGAAACTATGGGGTTGTAGGGATAGATTTTATTGCAGGTCCTACAGAGTTTATGATGATATCAGATGAGCTAGCAAATCCTTCATTTATTGCAGCAGATATCCTTGCCCAAGCAGAACATGATCCAGATGCTTTTCCTGTTCTTTTAAAAAATTCTCCGAAACTTGCTGAGGAAGTGAATAGAGAAATTGAACATCAGTTAATAGAACTGAAAACAGCAGAAATAACCATACAATCTCTTAATTCATTTTTGCCTTCACCCTGATGATCTCTATCTCTTAAAATGTCTTCAAGAATATCTAAAACGACGCCTCCAGAACGATCCATACCACGAGAACGATGATGTAGAAGATAGTCATTGAGATCATCTCTCCAAATTTTTGCTTTAGTGTGGTACGCTTTCGGATTCTTATACTATATCTTCCCTATTTCCGCATGGAACTATACAGAGTGTTTTCATGTTTCCAGCTCCGCAACGCCATTTTCTATTTTAACCTTTCCTTTAATACAAAATTCCCTCGCTTCACATCTATTATAGACTTGACAATTGCCTGTCGTCTTATCTCGGTTTGAACAACCATACTTAGATAAAAGCCAAAGTGGGTCATCTAGATCTAAAGCAATTATGCGTCCGTTATTGATGTCCAGCCCTTTTACACTTTCAAACCATGCTTTTCTTACGTATTCAGACAGCCCATTCAATCTGATTTCTATACTTCCCCTCACAACCCCAGTAGTTAATGTTGCTCTTGCTACATGTATATCTACAGGGATAGGAACCTTATCCAAATTTTTTAACCATGTTATGCCTACATTGTCCCTAAGCATTCTCAACCACAATGGACCTATTTTAGGACCACGCAGGTATGGATAATCCCATATGAGTCTTCCGTTATATAAGTGAGTATCATTTCTTAGGCGTTTCAAAATGAGAGATGAATCCCAGTTGCAGTTTTTAAGAAAGTTACGTGGATCGCCTTCCCACTTTTTATAAAAAGTAACGCCAATCGTTCGCCAAATATTAGCATCTTTTTGAGGTTTCTTCGATAGTTCATATTTTCGCATATCTTCGATGATTTTTCTGGAAGGCGTTTCATGTAACAATTTTGGATCAAATAAATATCTCGTTTCTGGATCATCAAAAGTTTTCCTCGAACTCTCCCATAAAGATGGAGCATCTCTTTGATAATCGATGGAAACCGTGAGTGTTATAAATAGTATATGATCAAGAGAACCTCTTACTACACTATTAGGCGCTATGTCTTCCGGCATGGCAGTTCTTCCATGAATACCCACAGTAGAGAAGGAAGAATAGAGGCGTTCCGCAACTTTCTTTCCTATTTCATTATCAATTACAATTTTTCCTCTTTCATCATCAATTGCAATTGACATGTTTATACACTCCTGTGCGTTTTATATAACGTTTTCGATGGATGCGAGGGATAGTGTGAGGACTAATGTTAGAACAGTATACAAAGTATTTCACTTTAAATTTTTGTGAAAAGGATCTTGGCGGGGTGCAGCAAAATTAGTTCTGCTCCAGTGGCGATATATGCTTTAATTCAAGGATATTTGAATTTTTTAAAAAGGTATAGATATTTTCTTGTAACATCATACCCCATATACGTAAGCCTCTCACCAATTTTAGAGAGAATATCTTCAAAATTCACTGCCTTGATTTCACGCTTTTCTAGAGCGGAGCAGAATTCCGCCTCCTCTTTTGAAGTTGAAAATAGGTTTGGAGAATAAACATCCCATTTTTCAAATTGTATCCCTTTAAAACGTTCTTCAAGATACTTCTGTTTATCTTCACCAAATTTGCGTACTACGTTAGAGATAATCCTGTCCATTCTGCCTTCCTTTGGAGGAAGACGCGGGTTTGGGGAAACCGAAATCTCAATCCAATAGAATTTTTTCCCGTCAGTTGAAACAATGTCGATCTCTTTTCTTGATCCCCCGCCCTTTTTTGGGACGCATACATTGCTCATTGTAAAATGATTTTCACATTCTTGAAGCCACACATTGACTATATCCTCAGCGGGATTTATCATATATTTCCTCCATTTTTCTTGTGCATAAACCTATATACATTGAGCATATCCGAAGCTGATCCGCACATAATCTGATAGCATCCTCGATCATAGATCGTGCGCCTCCTCTGATCAGATCTTTTCATATTCGGTCATCTCCTTGCTCCCCTTTTCATTCAAACAGTTTGCTCAACGAACTTGTTTATATTCTATTATAGAATAGGGACATGATATATCTATTTATCTATCTCTATCGTTTTCGGACACTGCATACTCAACAAGACCTTTGTTCTTTAGAAGGGCAATGCCTCGCTTTGCAGTGGCTCTTAAGATGCGGGATGTGTTTTGCACAAGTACGAGAGAACCATTATTGTAGATGTGCAATAATTCTGATAATAGCCTTTTTCTTATAGGCTCATTTATAGGCTCATTTATAGGCTCATTTACTCTGCCAAATACTCTGCCACGCCCCTCAAAAACTGTTTTGAGACTTCCAAAAAATCGTTGTAATGAACGTGTTGAACTCTACAGCAGTAATCTGTTGATGCCATCAATTTTCGCATCTTATGGGGCCTGCCCCCTCGTTTCAATATGCTCTTATCTCACTTTTTATTAACTGAGGAACAACTAGGGAGAAAAAACTGTGGTATGGGAAAAATCCCTGTCGTTCAGCACGAAATTTATTTTATATTCGTTGAGGGCTCTATCGGCTTTCCATCCTTTATACTTAAACCATCCCCCCGGAACTTGAGGTTCAATATATCTCCACTTTCCGTCTTCTTTTAACACGACAAAAGCATGCCCGGTGTCATTACTATCTATACCAAGAACCACATATACCTCTTCTGGCGAATAACCGTATGCTCTTAGAAGAGAACACAGTAAGATTGCGAAGTCCTCGCAATCTCCTTTTCGATTTTTAATCGTCTCTTCTGGATAATGCCAGTAATCAGAGTGATTGAGGTGTGTTATCCAATTTCTTATTCTGATCCTTAATGGTGGCTTTTGGGGATCAGATTCATATTGGATGTTGGTTGCAACCCAATTTCGGATTGCTTGTAGATCACTCTCAAATGGTGATTTATTTTCAAGGATTTCTTTGAGAGTTTTCTGTACCCTTTGGTTGTTTGGCTGGACGAACTTAGTCGCTCTGAATATTGGTAAGAGTTCTGGGGATTGTGACATAAAATGATCTGGATCGAAAGAGCAGGGCGGGGTCGTGGTAGGTATGTAGCCCACTAAGCCCACACCGAAGATAAAAGCAACTATTACCAGAAGTGCCAGAATCTTGTATCTTGTCACGTTTTTCATTATGCCGTTTCCAATATAAATAATTAACCCAAAACTATTTTGAAGATCTCTGGACAAATTCTCTAAAAAGTAGTACAAAATGATGCGGGATATGGAAAAACGATATATAGTGATTAAAAACATAATAGTAAAGAAGGGGAAAAGATGAGAAGAGATATTCTTGTTCTGGGAATTGTCCTGCTTATCCTTGGGATTATAATCTCTTCATTGTACATCAGTGAAACAGGCGAATATCAAACAGATTCTGGTCAATTTGTACGTGTTGTAGATGAGACTGGACAGGCAAGATATAATTTTATCATAGAGGGAATAGGGATCTTTATGTCAATAATTGGCCTTATATTAACTATCGTTGGCGCTGCAACGACTAAAAAGTAGCCTCCCCTATAATTTTTTAATACAATAGCATTCAAGCGCAAAATTCGCTCGTAATTTCGCCATTTTTCGCGATCTTTCACCACCCCTGCGTTTCGATCCCTTATAGGTAGTACACTGTTTGCTATCAAAAAGGTAGAAGATGTAGATGGGTTCATCAGATGATTAAATGATTTCATCAGCAAGGGCAAGGAATAGCAGGATCAACAACACATGATAGATCAGTCGGATATGAATCATGCTGTATCACATAGACACATCAATCCATGCGATCATCAGCCAAAATGGAGAACTCATGGCGTTTCTATGGGCTCTTCATGCGCTCTTTTATACCTGATAAGGAAAAAGCATATGTTTAGCGCCATAGGAATCAATCCCATGATGCCGATGAGTAAAGCCATAAGGCACATAGACATAAAAATAGAAAATGGACCCCAGAAAAGGTATATCAACGGCTGAAGAAATATCGCTACAAGCAGGAGAAGAATCAGAGGAATGCCATACACTCCAATTAGCTGAGGCACAAAATTAAAAAGAAACATAAAAATCTGAAATACTAGTAGAAGCGCGTGATACTTTATGTCTCCGGCGAGACCTGCAAAGAAAAAGGAGAAAAGTCCGCCGATGTCGAATATTATTATTCCTGCAAAGCTAAATATGAGCGCTATAATGGCTATTGCATAGAACAAACCGGCCCACTATCGGTATGATGGAAATACCTGCAAATATCCCTGCAACTAGCGCTCCAGCGATCTCGATGATAAAGCCGATGTATCTCACCTGAAACAAGAGAAGTATTCTACTTCCTCTGCTGTTTCTCTGCAGGAATTCAAAGAGAGAGATCACTTTTTCACCGATGCTTTCACCGATGCTTTCACCGATGCTGCTCTGAAAGAGAGCCTGCGGAAGTATTGTGGATATGACAAGAAATGCGACCATAATCACTTTTGCACTCACAGAAATCACGGGTTTTTCTTCGTGTGCATATCGATATAGTCCCATTATTATTTCTTATATATCCCCCCTATTTTTATCTTTTCTACTTTCATCTCAGATCCTCGGTAGTCTCTTTCACATTTGGGATTGGTGTTCTTGCTAGAAAATACAACCGCACTAAGTGCGGTTTATTTAAAACGTGCTGCGCACGTTTGTAAATACTTTCAGGATTACACAACCAAAAAATTAGAGCAAAACTTTTATCAATGGTATGAATCGAAAAATTTGGAAATTTTAGCCGTAATTTTTCATGCATAGGATATTATATCTTATAGAAAGATTAAAGAAAGTATGCCTATTTAATTCCTTACGGGCATTCTACTCAGCTTTTCTAACTTATGGTTAAGTCGCCCTTGTTTTGCTTATTTCTACAGACACGGAAACAGTTTCTTCGTGCGGATTTTCAAGAACCACATACCACTCTCCACCCTGAGGCACTTCCACTACGTAAACGCCCTCCATTACATTGTATTGGTAATAATCATTGGCATAAATTGTTTTATTTTCAAGATACCTTGAATATGAGTCTCCATCCAATACAAACTCATTGACTGTATTTCCATTAGTTTTTATAGATATTATCAATGTTTCGCCTCCCTGAACATTATATCTGCTTGCCCAATAACCATTTCCTGCAATCCTAATCTCTCCTTTAAAAAGAGTAGTAGATTTCTCTATCATCTCTTTTTCTCTGACCTCTTTGGTAGGGAGAACTGTTATGGTTACATAGTCGGAAAATTGTTCACTCCAAGAGTCAGAATCTTTTACGTAAATTATTACATTTGTTGGTTTTGTTACATTCGGAGCAGTTATCGTAGCAACTCCATTATCATTTGTTCTTGTAGGCTCAACCACAGCGCCCTCAAAGGTTACATACGCATAGCCCGCCGGTTTTCCATTATATGTAACAACTATTTTGAACCTTTCTCCAGAAATAACTTCTGAAGGTGTTTCAATCCTCAAGCCTTCTTGTTGAGCAAACGCAATTATGCTCATAGCAGGTATTGCTATGGCTACAGACAAAATTAGGGCAATAAGCCTGTTTTGTTTCATAAAAAACATAGATTACTTTGCAGCTTTATACTTTTCCATCTTGTTCGCTATACTTGTTTTGATAGATCGTTTTTGCAGCTATAACTGCCCTCCTTCCACAAATATAGGTCTTTTTTCAAATCATTTGCCAAAGAAAAAAGAGAGAGAAGAGAATCATTTAAGCAGGTTGTGGAGCAGGGAGGGGCTCTTCAGCTAAACCCTCAAACGGATTTATTTCAGCCCAGCTTTTAATTTCTTCCATACTCGGAGGCTCTAAGGCTGGTGGCAGTTCTGCACTTTGAGCGTTGAAAAATCCATAGAAGAACCCTGTGATTATAGCTACAGCTACAGATCTATGCCGAAGACACTCTCAGGGAGATCCTTCATGGCTCTCCATACCTTTTCTTCATAGCCTTCACTCAACAACCTCTTCGCGGTCTTTGGAAGGGTTTTTGGCCCTATAACCGCCCCCGGGCGATTTATGTCATCCATGTAATCGCTCTCAAGCATGAATTCTTTCATGCTCTCGCATGCGCCCCTGGCATTCTCGTACGTCGCTATCATGCTTGGAGTCAAACCAAAGGTCTCCCTGACTACAGGAGAAAAGTGCTTTACAACCCTTCTTTTCTCTATTCCGGCCCTATCCGCAAGAGCACTGAGCTCTTCGTACGTCCTCTCAGCGCTCTCACTGTGGATTATAACCGCGCAGTTAACATCCTTTGCTCTCTCAAAACCGTATTCTATGACCTCATTCGAAGCTTCAAGCTCTTCTTTGCTGACTTCATAGTGTGGCCTCCCTATCTCCCCTATAGCGCACGCTTTTCCCTCCTCTATGTATCTGACAGCGAGATCTACAGCCTCTTTCAGCAGCTCTTTTCCCTCCTTTACCCCCATTTCGCTCATTCGCGCTGGATGGACACCAAGAGCCGTGAAAACCCTTATCCCTGTTTCTGCCCTAACTCTATCAGCCATAGACAACAGGAGCTCATATTCTTTTATCACATCGTCTCTGTTTTTTAGCCTTGGGAGATAGGGTTTGCTGACCAGCATGAACGCACTTCCGCCAGCTCTTTCAAAATCCTTTGCGGCATCTATGCATCTTCCTTCGGGATCGAGATGGAAGTGCGCATCAAACAACATCGGAGCACCATTCATGAATAAAAATATAAGTGTGTTATGTATTATATTTTTGGTGTTAAAAATGGCTCCAGCAGATGTTCCAGAGGGGATGAGAGAGGAATATGAGAGAAACTATAAGACGATAACAAAGGGCAGAGAAAGGTTGATGCTCTTCGCAGGGGATCAGAAGGTTGAGCATATGAACAATGACTTCTATGGCGAAAAAATTCCGATAGACGATGCAGATCCAGAGCATCTTTTCAGGATAGCCTCAAGAGCGAAAATAGGTGCTTTTGCTACACAGCTTGGGCTGATAGCGAGGTATGGTGCGGACTATGACAAAGTGCCTTACATAGTAAAGCTCAACTCAAAGACGCATCTCATAAAAACGAGCCAGAGAGATCCTTTCAGCAATCAGTGGATAGATGTTGAGCAGGTTGTTGAGTTCAAGAAAGAGAGTGGATTGGACATCTGCGGTGTGGGCTATACTATATATCCCGGCTCTGAGTTCGAGGGCGAGCTATTCAGGCAGGCTGCGCAAACGGTTTATAAAGCCCATAAAAATGGTCTGGTTACCGTGATATGGGCTTATCCCAGAGGAAAAGCGGTACAGAATGAGCTGGATCCGCACATAATAGCAGGCGCTTCTGGAATAGTTGCATGCCTCGGCTCGGACTTCGTTAAGGTCAACTATCCAAAAGCCGAGAAGCCTGCAGAAGCCTTAAAGGAGGCTGTGATGGCCGCAGGCAGAACAAGGCTATTGTGCGCTGGGGGATCAAAGGTTGAAGAGAAAGAATTCCTCCAGATGCTATGGGATCAGATACACATCGGCGGGGCAAGCGGGAATGCAACAGGGCGCAACGTACACCAGCACTCATTGCAGGATGCCATAAAGATGTGCAATGCGATATATGCAATAACGGTAGAGGATAAGAGCGTTGAAGAAGCATGGTCAATATACAGAGATTGAGCAGAACCAAGATCGTATGCACCATAGGCCCTGCTTCCACCAGCAGAGTTAAGGCTCTTGTAAGGGCTGGCATGAGCTGTGCAAGGCTAAATCTTGCGCATGGAAACATTGAGGAGCACATAGCGCTTACTGATAGAATAAGGAGGATCTCTGATAGCATAGCAATCCTTGCAGATCTACCTGGACCAAAGATAAGGCTTGGCAGATTAAAAGTAGAGCCCAGATATCTGAAGAGAGATGAGGTTGTGGAGCTCTCCGAGGGCATGGAAGCTGAGGATGAGAGCATACCTGTGGATTATGCAGGCTTTTTAAAAAATGTTGACAGAGGAGATTCAATATTCATAAATGATGGCCTCATCCAGCTCAAGGTGCTGGGGAAAGAGGAGAACAGAGTCAGGTGCAGGGTTCTTGCTGGTGGTGAAATACTCTCGCACAAAGGAGTTAACCTGCCAGCAAAGAGGCTTGGATATGATAGAACTAAAGATTTAGAGCTATGTGAAAAGATCGCTGACCATGTAGATGCCATAGGGGTCTCATTCGTGAGTGATGCTGAAGATGTTGAGGCTGTCAAAGCGAAAGCAAAAGGAGCAAAGATCATAGCGAAGATAGAGAGAAGGAGAGGAGTTGAGAACATAAAGAGCATCCTTGAGAGCGCTGATGGAATAATGATTGCAAGAGGTGATCTCGGCGTAGAGGTGGGTTTAGAAAACATACCGGTAGCACAGAAGAGATTGATCAGAGAGGCAAACGTGGCTGGAAAGCCTGTGATAACAGCGACCCAGATGCTTCTCTCCATGGTTGAAAACAAAAGGCCTACAAGGGCAGAGGTTGCTGATGTTGCGAATGCCATACTCGATGGCACTGATGCGGTTATGCTCTCAGAGGAAACAGCAATGGGAAAGCACCCCATAGAGGCTGTAAGTATGATGAAGAGGATAGCACTAACAACAGAAAAGAGCAGAGATAACTTTTTCCTGGAAGGCTGGAAAAAAGAGCGCAGTGTTGAAGACATCATATCTTATGATGCTTATGAAGCCGCAGAGGCCATGAGAATAGAATACATTCTAACCCCAACTCGCACTGGAGGCACGCCAATGAGGGTTTCAAGGTTTAAACCTAGAGCAAAGATAATAGCATTTACCAACGATGAGAGGGTTAAGCGCTTCCTTTCCTTATCCTATGGTGTCTATCCAGTTCTGAGTGGCGAGGAGGAGTCTGAAGTCGTGAAAAAAGCAAGAGAGATCATAGGCAAGAGATCTCATGAAAAAGGAAAAGGAGAGAAAGTGAGGGTTGTGCTCACAAGGGGAGCTGTTACAGGCAAAGCCGGAGGCACAAACACCCTGAAGATCATAGAGATCTAGATAAATATTGCTTTTTATAGAGCCCTGAAGAGAAGTGGCAGGATAGCTTTGTTCTGATATGAGCCCTTCTGAACTCCATCGCAAACGCACTTTAGAGCACTCCTCATAAGACTACTCCTGCATCGCTCCCTACGCCAGGCTCTATGCTCTGATGCAGGAGATATGGATCTATGTGCTTTTTTCTTCAACATCCTTCTTAGATGTGTATGTGATATAGCCTCCCACATAGTTTTTCACTCTGAATCCTCTGTGCTTCAATATTCTGTATGCTAAATAACTGCGGTAGCCCTCCCTGCAATATACCACATACTCTCTGTCTCTCTTCAGCTCCCTATCTCTCAGGTTATCTACTGATATGTTGATAGCCCCATCAGCATGTCCGTGCTCATACTCTCTTTCGGTTCTTACGTCTATAAGAGTCTCTCCATTCTCTACATAACATGGTTTAACGCTACCATCAACTATGTGCGATCCAACCATGCCAGCCAGGTTCACAGGATCTCTAGCTGAGCCAAATGGCGGAGCATAAGCGAGATTCAGGTGCTCCAGATCTCTTATGTTAGCGCCAAAGTATATGGCTGTTGCGATAACATCTATCCTCTTATCAACCCCATCCTCACCAGCTACCTGTGCTCCGAGTATCCTTCCATCTCTCTCAACTATGAGCTTCATATGCAACGTTTTGGCACCTGGATAGTACTCTGCATGGCTCTGCGGATGGATGTAAACCGGAAAGAGGTCATAGCCCTCATTCTTTGCCTCATTCTCAGAAAGCCCTGTTTTTGCCGCTACCATACTGCCTGCTCTTATTATGAAGGTGCCCAGTGTTCCTCTATAACTCAGATCACTACCTGCAGCGTTTGCTCCGGCTACCCTTCCTTGCTGATTTGCAGGTCCGGCAAGCGCAATCCACGCAGGCTTTCCTGTAACAATGTTTTTTGACTCGACACAATCACCAGCAGCGTATATTCCTTTTACGCTTGTCTCCATTCTTTCATTCACCTTTATACCTCTGTTTCCGATCTCTATCCCTGCACTCTTCGCAAGCTCTATCTCGGGCTTCACACCAACAGAGGCAAAAACAAGGTCGCACTTCACTCTTTCTCCATTATCGAGAAGCGCCTCTTTTATTACGTCATCTTCCATGATAAAATCCTTAACGCTTCTCTTCAGGATAACATCTACACCCATAGCTCTGAGCTCTTTTTCCATGTATACTGCTATATCCGCATCCATGTTCGGTAGCACCTGGGGCATGAGCTCTACCACAGTAACCTTCAAACCGCGGCGCACCAAAGCTTCAGTGGTCTCTAGCCCTATAAAACCTGCTCCTATCACTAAAGCTCTCTGCGGCTTCTTTTCTTCTATAAATGATCTCATGCGTTCCGCATCGGGCACATCTCTAAGCATGAAAAGATTCGAGCCCCTGAAAAACGGGAGGGATACTGGCCTGGCACCAGTAGCATATATCAGCTTATCATAACCATATCTCTTTTTCTCGTTGCTATTGAGATCCTTAACTTCTACCTCTCTCTTCTCTGCATCTATTCTTACAACTTCGTGCTCTGTGTATACTCTGACATTGTACCTCTTTTCAAATCTTTTGGCCTCCCAAATCAGAAGATCTTTTTTCTTTTCTATCTCACCGCTCAGATAATAGGGCAGACCGCAGTTGGCAAATGAGATGTATTGCCCCTTCTCAAATATTGTAATTTCTACATCCTCGTTCTCTCTTCTAGCCTTGGCGGCAGCACTGGCTCCTGCTGCCACACCTCCTATAATGACTATCTGCATAACAGATAAAGTTGATTGCAGTATTTACCAATTTTTGCGGATATGTGCTATCCACAATGTAGCATCAGGTTTTCCTTCTGTACCCTGCTGTGCTATAGATTTTTGCTTTTAGGCTTTGTTATAGTAAGATCAAATCCAGTGTATGTTAGTTTCTGCAATCACAGAACTCTGATAAGCTACAGCTGTAAAAGTCAATTTACGCTCCTCTTCTCTCTCCCCATAGAAGCTTGTGCAGCTGTATGCCAAGCCTTGCTTCAAGTCTATCTTCAAGCATCCATTCCGCAAGCTTTTCAGGTTTAAGAGCGCCATAGGCTGGCTGGAATATGATGTTGCACTCCGGTTCAAATTCTTTTATAACTCTCTTCGAATAATCATAGTCCTCTCTGTCGCTTATGACAAACTTGAGCTCATCCTTTTTTCCAAGGCTCTTTATGTTAGAGAGCTTCATTTTCCCGCTCTCCCCTGAGCTGGGGGTCTTTATGTCCATATCAACCACATCAAAGTCCCCTGTAAGAGGCAGAGAGCCGTTGGTCTCGAGCTTTGTCCAGATGCCTTTTGCTCTCAGTTTTTTGCTTAAAGAGGATATATCCTGCAACAGGGGCTCACCACCGGTGATGCACACCCTCTTGCAACCCAGCCTGCAGATCCTGTCAATTATTTCCTCCTCCCCCATCTCCTCTCCTTCATAAAAGGCATACTGTGTATCACAGTAAGAACATCTCAGATTGCACCCTGAGAGCCTCACAAACACCGTCGGCAACCCTGCATCAAGGCCTTCGCCCTGAAGTGAGAGGAAGATCTCACATACCCTCATTTATCACCTGTGCGTATAGCAGAATCTGTTTTCATCATCTCTCCTGCAGAAGCCAAAACGTTCGAACTGCACATGCTCTCCCTCTTCTATATCTCTGCCAGAGCCCTCGAGCAACCCTGTTATCCTCTCCAAAGGCACAACCTCCCCATTATCCATCAAACCGTTAGCTTTTATCACCTCTACCTCAAAGCTATTTTCAGTGACCCACTGGATCTTCTTTTCGTTCCCCTTCATCTCTCTGGAAACAAAGGATGCATAAGCTCTATCCCCTATGCTCTCTATCCTTACGTTGTATAGGTCCTTCAGCCTTACCTCTCCTTCCCCCAGATCCTGCCTGCTCACGAAGAAGCGCCCTCTTGTTTCTATGCGTCTATAGCCCAGATCTCTTTCTGGATGCAATTTAAGGTTTATGACAAGCTCGGGAGCGCCCTCTACTATAAGCTCTACGGGTTCAGGCACAAAAAAATATCTTTTCGCTACGGGATCCAAAAGCTTTCTGTTTATTGCTTCAAGGATCTCTATGGAAGGCTTCGCTTCGCTCTTTGAAAAACCTAAACCAAGAACAAATTCCTTTATGGCCTGAGGCAGAAATCCCCTGCGCAGGAGCCCTCTTATTGTTGGCAGTCTTATGTCATCCCACTCTATATTTTCTTTCTCTACCAGAGGCTTTAGCAGCCTCTTTGAAACTGGCATATTCTCAAGCTCCAGTCTTGAGAACTCCATGAGGATTGGCTTTCTTAACCCCAAACATTCAAGAACACTGAAGTATACAGCATCCCTGAGCTCATACTCCTTGCTTCTAAAGGCATGGGTTACACCATGTATGCTATCCTCTATCGCTCCTGCAAAATCATAGGTAGGCCAGACTCTGTATTTATTCCCCTGTCTTGGATGCTTTGCTTCTATAACACGAAAGAGCGCTGGATCTCTGAAGGCTGTGTTCTGGCTCTTCATGTCACCTTTTAGCCTGACTATAGCCTTTAGACCATCGAGCATTTCCCTCCATAGTGCAAGGTTCTCTTCTTCATCTCTGGCCCTGCATTCACACTCCATCCCGGAGCTTCTTTTCTTCCTTATCTCATCCTCGCTGCAGGTGCATACGTATGCGCATCCCTTTTTAAGCATCTCTTCACAGTAGGAGTATAAAAGCTCTATATCGTCACTCGTATGGAGCTCTTCATCCCATGCTATGCCCAGAGCTCTGAGATCCTTCTTTTGCTCATCATAGTATATAGCCTCCTCCTTCAGGGGGTTCGTATCATCAAAACGGAGCTGGAATCTGCCTTCATATTCCTTTGCACAGACATAATCTATAAATGCTGCCTTTGCATGCCCTATATGAAGATAGCCATTGGGCTCTGGAGGAAACCTTGTGACCACCTTGCCTCTCTCAGCCTGAGGCAATGAAAGTGCCTTTTCCTCCTTTTTCTTCTCCTCAAAAGAAAAAGCTTCCATAAGCTTATTTTGCTCTTCAATAGATAGAGAGTTAACTGCGCTGACTATCTTTTCAGCTATGGCAGGCACGTCTTTTTTCTCTACCTGAGTGTCATCATCATAACCAAAATTTTTAAGGATGCTTTCATCTAAGAGCTCCAGGTTTGTGCCTGAAAAAATCTTGGGGATTACAGATTTTAAGGACGCTTTACCCCCATGCTCAACAGCATTTTTTAAGGCAAATGCGATTACTGCGCTCACTCTCATTTTTCCCTTTTCCTCACCATATCTATAAAATCTACAAGATCTCTGTTTATGGCCATGCTTCTCGCCTTTAAGAGATAATCTTCAGCAATGTTTTTTACCTCATCAACAGCCCCACACTCCCTCAAAGCTCTTACAGCATCCATCAACTCCTCTTCTCCTGCATTCTGATTACCCAGGACTCCCAGGGTGACGCCATGTTTCTTTGCTTTAAGAATGACCAGTGTTCTTTTTCCCCTGACGAGATCATTGCCAACCGCTTTACCTGTTTTTTCTTCATCACCTATTATGCTCAAAAGATCGTCCCATAGCTGGAAACCCATGCCCATATATCTGCCCATCTCGCCAAGTCTTCTGGCAGAGCTTTCATCAGCATTGCCTATGATAGCGCCGCAAAAAGCTGCTTTTTCAAAGAAAACAGCCGTCTTTTTATAAATCATATTTAGATATTCTTCCTCTGAAGGTTCAGCATTTTCATATGCCATATCCAAGCTCTGACCATGGCATATATCCAGTGTCATATGGGCGGTTTCTTTTGATAATGCTCTTGCTAATGCATTATCATAGCTGTCTGCGATGCATTCAAATGCTACGGAATATAGCGCGTCCCCTGCCAGAATCGCTAAAGGCTCACCATACACGACATGAGCGGTCTTTATCCCCCTTCTGATAGCATCTCTATCCATGAGATCATCATGCAGGAGGGTGAAGTTGTGTATAAGCTCTAAGGAAACGCCAAAGGGCATAGCTTTTCTATAATCTGAAAAAGCTCCACAGGATAAAAGAGCTAAAAGAGGTCTTAGCCTTTTCCCCCCGGCTAACGGGAGGTATGCGCAGACATCATGCAGATCTTTGGGGCTTCTGCTATCCAGAACATTTTTGAGCTCTCTTTCAATCTCTGTGATCTTATCCTCAAACATCATATTCCTCTGAATATATCTTCACAAGCTCCGTACAGATCCTTTGCTCTCACTATGCCGCTGGCAAGCAAAACGCCATCTGCTCCGAGCTGGATAGCCTTTGAGACATCTTCGCTGTTCTTTATTCCCGCACCGCATAGCACTTTAGTTCTCTTTGATATCCCCTTTACTTTTTCAACGCTATTGCTGACGATCTCTGGCTTTGCCTTTGATACAGAGATATCACCACCTATGAGCTCAGGTGGCTCTACAGCAACGAAATCTGGCTCAAAGGCGGCAACAGCCCTGCTCACATCATCATTGTTGCTACAGATGACCTGTGTTAGCTCAAGGCTCTTCAATCTCTTGATTATACTATCTATAGCCCATAGTTCTAACCTGTATTCTGAGTGATTCACCAGCGATCCCTTTGCCCCTGCAAATTTTACTGCTTCCGGCAATATGTGACCTGTAAAACTCCCATAATCTACAGCATCAACATGTTGCGCCAAGATTGGGATCTTTGATACTAAAGAAGATCTGTAAATATCGCTTGCCTGAACAGCAATTGCTGCAGAAACACCATATTCTAAAGAGGTCTTGTTCATAGCTTCGATTATCCTGTTCAAAGCCTCCCCTGTTGCCTCTTCGTAGCACTTCACATTCAGTATGACTATCGGTACATCAAGCATGAATGGTATTGCTTATACCTGATTTAACCTTTTTTGTATGACGCCCTTCTATAAAGATCACCGGATCCATCTGTTACCATGAGTTGCTATTTTTACATCTATGGTGTTCTCTTCAGGGAAGC
The DNA here is from genome assembly GCA_011620765.1 of Thermoplasmata archaeon. Taxonomy (GTDB): domain Archaea; phylum Thermoplasmatota; class UBA186; order UBA287; family UBA287; genus UBA287. The sequence goes on along the minus strand of WOYO01000055.1, from coordinate 1,142 downwards.
GATGTCATTTATTATGTAAAGAGATCCTCTGATAGTGCTCTTTAAAGGGGCAGGGAAATGAGATCCGCCAGCAAGAGATAAAGAGAAAGGTGCAGGATTTGTCCATCTCTTTAGCGGTTGATTCTTCAGGCGCATCCAGAAAGAGCTTATCAGAAGAAGCTTCTTGTCCGCTTGCACAGCCATACAAGGAACAGCATTATAGGCACTTCTGTCAGAACTCCAACAACAGTGGCTAAAGAGGCCCCGGAGTTGAGACCGAATAGGGTTGTTGCCGTCGCTATTGCAACTTCAAAGTGGTTGCTGCCCGCTATTATGGCGGTTGGAGCTGCGTCTTCATAGCCAAGCCCTATAGCTTTTGATAGAATATAAGCTATAAAGAATATAACTATGATATTTATGAATATTGGAACAGCGAGCATTCCTATGATGGCTGGCAGCTCTATTATAGCATTGCCCTGGTAAGCAAAGAGCACGATAAGAGTTATCAGCAGAGCTATTATTGAGGTTCTGCTCAGTGAAGGCACCAGACGCTCTTCAAACCATGCCCTTCCTTTTGCTTTCAGAGCGTACCACCTTGTAAACCAGCCTGCAGCCAGCGGAGCGCATATGTAAACAAAAACCGTCAAAGCCAGAGTCTCCCACGGTATGGTTATGCCAGATATTCCGAGAAGCAGGGTTGCAAGTGGGGCATACAACACAACCATCATTATGGTGTTTATCGCTGTCATGACAAAGGTGTGGCCCATGTTTCCTTCAGCCAGATAGCTCCAGACAAGCACCATCGCTGTGCACGGCGCCACCCCCAGGAATATAAGACCTGCATTGTACTGTTGCGTTAGCGGTATGAGCCCCTGCAGGGTCTCAGTGCTTGTTGTGGGCATAAATCTCAAGAATATCACGTTTATGAACAGCCATGAAAAAAATGCCATTGTGAATGGTTTTACAGCCCAGTTCATCACAAGGGTTGCTGCTATGGGTTTCGGAGACCTCAGAGCATTTTTTACCTCTCCAAAACTTATCTGAACCATTATGGGGTATATCATGAAAAACAGGCATATCGCTATTGGTATTGAGACATGCGCTATCTCTATCGCAGCCAGAGCATCGGATATCTGTGGAAAAATTCTACCCAGAGCAGTTCC
>WOYO01000015.1:17929-25070 GCA_011620765.1 Thermoplasmata archaeon | reverse complement strand
CAGCAGCCATATATCTTACGGCCTACTTTTTCTACGGGAAAAGGCTGGAGAAGAGTGTGATAAGGGCAGATAAAAGCGCCCAGACTCCAGCCTTAAGGATGTGTGATAACGTTGATTACTGCCCTGCGAACCGCTATGTCCTTTTCGGCCATCACTTTGCAAGCATAGCTGGAACAGGGCCCATTCTGGGACCGGCTATGGCAATGGCCTGGGGCTGGTTACCCGGACTTTTGTGGGTGTGGTTGGGAAATGTATTCATAGGGGCAACCCACGATTATCTTGCTCTGATGGCAAGTGTGCGCTATGATGGAAAATCGATCCAGTGGGTCTCTGGAAGAGTTATGAGCAAAAGAACATCCTACACCTTTGGTGTGTTTATATGGTTCACTATGGTTCTTATAATCGCCGCTTTTACCAGCGTTGTTGCGGGGATGTTTGTTGCGACACCGCAAGCAGCAACATCAACGCTTGCGCTCATACTGGTTGCTATATTCCTGGGATTCATCATGTATAGGACAGGAATCGGTTTTAAGGTATCCACAGCGATAGGAGTTATCCTGCTCATATTGACAATATTCATAGGATACTATCTGCCCATCGAGCTGAGTTATGAGCAATGGAACATCATTCTTTTCTTTTACATCATCTTTGCTTCATCACTCCCGGTGTGGTGCCTCCTGCAGCCAAGAGACTATCTAAACTCTTTTCTGCTTTATGCAGGTTTAGCTCTGGGTTTTGTTTCTCTCATTTTCACACTAACGCCTTTTGATTTTCCATCATTCACCCTCTTCAGTGCAAATGTTGTCGGGAGTGGTGGAGGTGTGCCCTCTCCATTCATCCCTGCGGTGCCTCTGATTATAGCGTGTGGGGCTCTTTCAGGCTTTCATTCAATCGTTGGTAGCGGAACCACAAGCAAGCAGCTCGACAATGAAATAAATGGATTGATGGTGGGTTATGGAGGCATGCTCACTGAGGGCTTTCTGGCAACGGTTGTCATCTCGAGCATAGCGATATTTGGCACAGCGGTGATAGCAGCAAATGCAGGAGTTGTTGAGTCCGCAGGTTATGCTGTTTCATCGCTTATCAGCAATCCTGTTTATCTTGGAGAGAACTATCTGGGCGTGATAAATCTGCTTGGTGGGGCACCGACATTCTTTTCAATGTCCTACGCCATGGTTCTTGAAAACTTTGCAAGGATACCATACGAGTTTGGGATGATATTTGCCACCCTCTGGGTGAGCGCCTTTGCGATAACTTCTCTGGACACGTCAACAAGGCTTGCGAGGTTTGCATGGCAGGATCTCCTTGAGCCTGTTAAGGGTCTGAATATACTGAAAAACCGGTGGGTAGCAAGCATAATACCTGCATTCTTTGGAGTGGCCCTTGCCTACACCGGAAGCTATTCCCAGCTGTGGCCCGCATTTGCAGGAATGAATCAGCTCCTTGCAAGCATAGCTCTAATGACCTCCGCGGTGTGGGTGGCGAAATACCTCAGGGCTGAGAGAAAATATGTTTATCTCACAGTCGGGCCAGCAATATTCCTGTGGTTTTTGGTCACTGCGGCAATTGTATGGTATCTGATATATGTGAGGCCCATAACCATGGGGGTAGAGATAATACTCTTCATAGGCCTGATACTGAATTTTGTTCTGCTGTATGATTTTCAGAAGAGAATGAGACTACCAGGGGAGGCGATAGAATGAATTTTTTTAAGTTGCTCTCTAAACTCTTGCAAGAAAATGCTACAGATGTTGTTAGTTTTGAGCTGGAGGAGCTGGAAAACCTCTTTGCTCTTCTGCTCTTTGGTAATTTTGTTGGCGTCCCTTTAGCTCCTGTGCCTCTATCCCTGGAGCTTCTTCCTTATCTGGGAAAGGAGATAGAGATTATGAATGAAAGAACATTTGAGCTCGACGATATGCTCTGCAGAATCGGGGGATTGATGGGGCCAGCGTGATACACATCTTTATAGGAAAGGGTGGGGTCGGAAAGAGCACTCTGGCGTGTGCGCTCGCTCTTTCCAGAGAAAAAGTAAAACTTTTTTCAGCAGACCCGATGTCCAATCTGAGAGACATTCTTGGAGATGATATACCGGGCAGCATAGACATGAAGGAGCTAAACGTTGACCGTGCTGTGGAGGAATACCTTGAAAAAAGCGTAAAGGAGGTGAAGAAAGCTTACAATTATCTGAGCGCCTTAAACTTGGACTCTCTGGTGAATACCATAGAGTTTACTCCGGGGATAGAAGAGCATGTGATGCTTGTTGAGATTGAGAGAGCAATTAATGGAGAAGTCATTCTCGACATGCCTCCTGCCGGTTTAGCACTGAGGGTTTTGGGGCTACCCTCGGCTGAGGAAGGGTGGCTTGAGGCGCTCATAGGGCTCAGAGAGAAGATTGTTTCCAGGAGAAGAGCTTTAAACAAGATCTCCGGTTTGCGGGAAGAGGAGGATGAGGTTCTTGAGAGATTAAAGCGCATGCGGGATAGATCTTCTGAGCTGAAGAGGAAACTTCAAAGTAGCATTGTTTATGTTGTGACAACAGAGGAATCTCTCGCTGAGATGGAAGCTAATAGAATAGAAAATTCATTAAAGAAACTTGGTTTTGAATACAAAAGGGTATATAACATGTGTGAAAGCGGCATACCAAAGCTCCCCTTTGAGCCAAAGGGAAAAGATCTACGTATGTTAGAGGTTGAAAAATGGATGTAGAACTTATTTTTCTGCTGCTCCTTCTGAGCGCTATAGCAATGTACCAGTTTTTCAGGGGAAGAAAGCTAAACCTCCTGATAATGAGTAAAGTTTCAAAGGATCTTGAAGAGAACTTAAAGCCTTTAGATAAGGAATACACCTGGCTCGGGGGTTATGTCGGTTTTAAAGCCAGGTATAAGCTAAGGAATACAGAGGTGGAAGCGACGCTAACCCTCCTTCCAAGGCACGCCTTGCTATATCTTCCCATAAGCCTCCTTGTTAATAAAGCAGACAAGCTTTACATCTTGGTAAGAGGTAGAATTGATCTTGGTGAGCTTCACATATTCGGGAAAAGAAGAATGCTAAGCAGAAGTGAGAGAAGAGAATTGAAAGGATTGAAGCTGGAAGAGAGGGATGGTTTTTCATTTGCTGGGGATGCAGATGAGGCATTAAATGTGCTCAGAGCGCTAGCTTTAGATAATAAAGCGTTATTCCATCTATATGCTAAAAAAGATTATCTATACATACTGATGGATCCAAAGGGGGGAATAAAGCTTAGCGAGCTTCTTTCAGAACTCTTGCATTAGTCTCTTATTGTATTCTTCAAAGCGGCATAAAAAACAATACCTTTACATATCCGTGAAAATGGTTATTAATGGCATTCACATTACGTGGTTATGAACGAGAAAATAATGGAGGCTGTTGAGAAAGTCTCTCCGAGTGTTGTGACCATAAGCACGATCACGCATGCGCAGGACTTCTTTTTCAGGACAGTGCCAATCCAGGGCATGGGTTCAGGGGTTATAATTGACGAAAGAGGGTACATCCTGACAAACGCGCACATAGTTGGAAGTGCGGATAAGCTTGAAGTGGCTCTAAGTGACGGGAGAACTATGGGAGGTAGCGTTATTGGTGCAGATCTTGCAACAGACATCGCGGTGGTGAGAATAAGCGCTCCAAACCTCAAAGCCGCAGAGCTTGGAGACTCAGATAGCCTGCGTGTTGGTCAGGTGGCCATAGCTATGGGCAATCCTTTTGGTTTCATGCTCGGTGGTTTAACCGTGACCGTTGGGGTTATCAGTGCACTGCATAGGCACATACAGGCAGAGGAAACAATATATGAAGATCTTGTGCAAACAGATGCTGCGATAAACCCGGGAAACTCTGGAGGGCCCCTGGTTGATGAGGATGGAAAGGTGATAGCAATAAACACTGCCATGATACCCTATGCTCAGGGCATAGGCTTCTCCATACCTATAAACTCTGCAAAAAAGATAGCGTCAGATCTCATTGTTCATGGTAGAGTTATCAGACCGTGGATAGGTATTATAGGGACGGATGTTAACGAGGCGCTAGCAACTAGATACGCTCTTCCTATGTCTGAGGGCGCCTTTGTGCTGCGGGTATCAAGAAATTCCCCTGCCGATGTGGCTGGAATAGAGCCGGGGGACATAATAATACAGTTTGACGATACATCTATAGTCTCTATGGAAGCCCTCAAAAGTGCTGTCAGTAAATCAAGGGTTGGAGAGAAGCACACTCTAAAGGTTGTCAGGGGATCAAAGCTTTTAAGCATCTCTCTAGAGTCCAGCGCTTAGAACTCTATGCCCTCTCTTCCCTCTATTCCTCTCCTGTAGGGATGCTTTATCTCTCTCATCTCAGTTACATAATCAGCTTTTTCAACGATCTCTTCTTTTGCATATCTGCCTGTTAGCACGAGCTCTATATTTTTTGCTTTTTCCATGAGCTCTAGGGCATCCTCCAGCTTTATGAGCCTGTAATCTATAGCAACGTTTATCTCATCCAGAACTAAAAGGTCACAGAGGGGTAGAACAGCCAAGGCTCTTGCTAAAGCTTTCTCTGCAAGTTCTATATCCCCCCTTTCAGGTTTATCTCTATCTACGAACTCTGCGCGGCCAAACTGCTCTACATCTATCCCCAGCTTTTTTAAAGCCATGATCTCTCCATAATCTCCCTTTTTCATGAACTGTATTATCTTTACCCTCTTTTTCCTGCCATAGGCTCTTATAGCAAGACCGATGGCAGCTGTTGTTTTTCCTTTTCCATTTCCAGTATACACATGTATCATTTTAATGCCCTCCTGATAACTTTCCCGCTTGCGCTTTTTGGAAGCGTGTCAACAAACTCTATCCTTGATGGACATTTGTAGCTGGAAAGCCTGTTCATGCACCATTCTATCAGCTCTCTTTCGTTTGCTTCCTTTTTCAGTACAACAAAAGCCTTTATTATTTCTTTTCCTTCTTCTATGCTACCTATAGCGCAGGCTTCTCTGACCTTCTCGTTGCTAATGAGAGTGCTTTCTATCTCTTCCGGTAACACCTTATAGCCTGAGATGTTTATGATCTCATCTTTTCTTCCCCTCAGATAAATGTAGCTGTCCTCATCGAAGTACCCCAGATCTCCTGTGTGCAGCCAGCCATCTTTTAATGCTCTCTTTGTTTCTTCCTCATTTCTCCAGTAGCCCTTCATTATCTGTGGTCCCTTAAAGACAAGCTCGCCCGCTTCATTTTGCCCCAGCTCTTCTCCATTTTCCCCCAGGACTTTAAAAGAGACATCATATATGGGTATTCCAACAGAGCCATGTTTTGCTCTTTTAGGCGGGTTTATTGTAAGCTGAGCCGCAGACTCTGTGAGCCCATAGCCCTCAAGAAGCTCGCACCCCGCTCTTTTTTCGAATGCCTCTATGTCCCGCTCATCTATATGTGCTCCACCGACAAAACAGACCCTCAATGAAGATAGATCCCTGTTGTTATTCTTAGATATAGCTTTAAATATGGGTGGCACCCCTGTGCATATGGTGCATTTCTCTCTTTCTATGGCTTCTGTGGCATCTTCTGTGCTGAATTTTTTTAATATCACAACCTCTGAGCCACACAAAATTGATCCACAGAGGCTTTCTACAAGCCCCAGTATGTGCGAAAAAGGGAGCACAGCCAGACTTCTATCCTTCTCACTCTTATTGCACCAGAGGCTTCCGCTGAGCGCATTTACCATCACATTTTTGTGAGTCAGCATAACGCCCTTGGGGGCGCTTGCTGTGCCAGAAGTATACATTATGAGAGCAACGTCATCACCATTCACATTCGTCTCACGCGTATCTGGCTCCATATTCTCCAGTATGTTGAAAAGCTCATCTTTTTTATTAAGGGGGTCTATCTGTATATTTACCTTTCTTACTTTTTCGGCAGGTAAATCGCAGTTTTCGCATATGAGCACTTTTGCATCGCAGTCTGATAGCACATTTAAGATCTCTTTTTCTTTGTACTCCGGGTTTATCGGAACAGATATGGCTCCAATCTTTGAAGCTCCATAGAGAGAAAATACGAATTGTGGGCAGTTGTGGGAGCATATTGCAATCCTTGCTCCCTTTTCAATGTGCATAGTACGCAAAAGGGAAGCGAAGCGGTCTGCAAGATTCTTTAGTTGAGAATAGCTCAGCTTTTCCCCATAGAAATCTATTGCGTTCCTTTCTGGAAACCTTATGGCGCTTTCAGCAAGGCTGTCGTACAATGTTCTGGCAGTTCTTTCCTGATCCATTGTAGAGGTAAGATGAGTTTTGAGTTAAATCTTTTGTGTCAGGGCTTAGAACGGCGTAGATCTGAAATGATCAACAACCGTTGTGCCTATCGAGCGTTGTAGATTGCAAAAAGCCGGCGAATATTGTTGCATGGGGTTTGCCAGAAAATACGGATAGAACATTGCTGGAAAAAGCATCACAATCGTAACTGAAATAAATGCTCCGCCTTATTACAGATGTGATCATTGTAAAGCTTGGCGGAAGCGTGATAACTGAAAAGGAGAGCGATATATATAGAGTGAAGGAAAAAACTCTTCAAAGACTGGCTAGCGAGCTGAGAGATGAGAGATTTGTCGTTGTTCACGGCGCTGGTCCGTTTGGTCACCGCAAAGTGAGAGAGCTAGGGTTAGATAAGGTAGATACTGATGAGGAGATCAGAAAAAAGATCTTTGAGGTGCAGAGATCAACGAGGGCTCTCAACACCATGGTGCTTGAGGCTCTTCGCTCCCTGAATCCTGTTTCTTTTCCTCCCTATACTCTATTTTCCTTTTCCAACTCGCGCATAACTATGAAAAATATAGATCTTCTCAGATATTACTTTGATAGAGGTTTTACCCCGGTTACCTATGGGGATATATGCTTTGATGATGAGCTTGGTTATTGCATATGCTCCGGTGATAGGAGTGTTCTTGAGCTCTCCAAACTTCTGAGGCCTGAAAAGGCCATATTTGTGGTTGACGTGGATGGTGTTTATGATAGAGATCCAAAAGAGAGGGGAGCAAAGCTCGTGCCTGTAATAAAGAGCGATAACGTGCTTTTTGGGAGGAATGAGAAAGATGTTACCGGGGGTATGAGGGGCAAGTTTGAGATCATGCGTGAGCTCTCGGAGTTAACCAGGGTTTTTGTTGTTAACGGAAA
>WOYO01000015.1:15869-17829 GCA_011620765.1 Thermoplasmata archaeon | reverse complement strand
ATGACAGGGGGATATGAGGATGCAAAGGTTATCAATGAGAATTTAGCAAGGGCTGCCGAGAAGCTCAAAGTTGGCTTTGGTATCGGAAGTGAGAGAGCCATCTTCAAAAAAGACAGTATAAGAAGCTATTCCGTTGTTAAAAAGTATGATGTGCCAGTAAAGATCGCTAACATAGGAGCACCACAGCTCATAGACCAGGATAAGGAAAGAGCTCTGAATGTAGAAGATATTGAAAGGATCATAGACATCATAGATGCTAATTTTTTAGCCATACATCTCAACTTTTTACAGGAGATAGTTCAGCCCGGTGGGGAAACCAGAGCAAAAGGTATACTGGATGCGATAGAAAAGGTGGTAGCAGAGATAGATGTGCCTGTGATTGTTAAGGAAACAGGCGGGGGCATATCAAAGGAAGTTGCTGAAAAACTTAAGGGCGCCGGCGTTAAATGCATAGATATCGGTGGGGCTGGCGGCACCAGTTTTTCTGCGATGGAATATTACAGAGCTGTGGCAAGCGGCGCAGAGATCCTGCAGCACCTGGGTAAAAGCTTCTGGAACTGGGGCATACCTTCACCAATATCCCTCATGATGGTGAGGGATACAGGCTTAAAGGTCATAGCCACAGGAGGCATAAGGAGCGGCGTCGATGTTGCAAAGGCTTTAGCGCTGGGTGCGGATATGGCCTCAGCAGCATATCCTTTTTTAAAACCGGCCACAAGGAGCTATAGAGAGGTCGTTTTGTTGCTCCAAACGTACATGGAGGAGCTCAGGAGCGCAATGTTTCTGCAGGGATTGAGCAGCATAGAGGAGCTCAGGAGCGCAAGAGTCCTGTTTTTTGGAAGACTCAGGGAATGGAGGGATGAGCTTGGTCTTAGTAACATTTGAGGGCATAGATGGATGTGGTAAGACTACCTTGGCTAAGGCTGTTAGCGCGAAGCTAAAAGGCTATTTGACATATGAACCGAGATATCTGCGCCCATCCATGGAGGATCCTTTAGCTATTGCTTTCCTTTTCATGGCAGATAGGGCTGAGCATGTGGAAGAGATTGAGGAAGCGGAGAGGAGGTATGATTACGTTCTGTGTGACAGATACTGCGATTCTACATATGCCTATCAGAGCGTCTCCATAGCTGAGCGCTATGGGATAAGCATAAAGGATGCTATCGCTTTTTTGAAGAATGCGCATGCTTTTTTCCCTGCGCCGGATGTTACCTTTCTTATAGACATTGGTGTTGAGGAAGCAAAAAAGAGGAAGGATGAGGGTTTTGATGACAGGTTTATGCAGAGAGTGAGAGAGGTCTACCTTTTGCTAGCACAGAGCGAGAAGAGGATAAAGGTGCTGGATGGAAGAAAGAGCACGGAAGAGTTATGCGATATCGTTCTATCTCACCTCTCTCATTTCCGTCTCTAGAATTTGGCTTTTGTTCCTGTCGCATCAGAATAGATACTATTGTCTGCCCCCATATATTGCGAATATCAGTAGCTCCATTGTTCTGTACCCTTCCAGGATATCCCTGCTCTCAAACGCTATAGTCTTTCCATCTATGCGCTTTGCTGATGGTAAAAGCTCTGCGTAATCAGCGCTCTCTGTGTGTGTAAACCTCATTTCTATTCTTATGGGCTCTTTGGTTTTCATAGGCTTTATCGCGCCCATCCTGAAGCGTTCAAGAGCTCTTGCGCAGGCATAAGTCAGCTCTTTTTTTATCAGCCTTAAGCTTTTGCTCCTTGCAGCATACCTCGAGACAGCACTTTTTAGAGCCAATCTATCTATTTCTGGAGATACTTCTTCCATAAGCGCTTCATCCCCAGCAACAAGGATAACAGGCACATTATAGTGCCCCAGTGCTAGCCCATTGATAAAGTATTCGCTTGCCTCTATCCCATTTACCTTGATCCAATCTATCATAGAGCCACTGAATGCGTGGTCAAAGGTTGCTTTTTCTGTCCCTCCCTTTGCATG
>WOYO01000015.1:0-15769 GCA_011620765.1 Thermoplasmata archaeon | reverse complement strand
TAGAGCCACTGAATGCGTGGTCAAAGGTTGCTTTTTCTGTCCCTCCCTTTGCATGATATCCTAGAAAGATACCGAAATCGCAGTCTTCAGCTCCGTTTACCATGCTCGTTGCCCGGGGATAGCCCCTCAGAAGCTCAACATAATCGGGCATTTCCTGTGGTATTATGTTCACCATGCTTTCATGGCTATCTGCTACTAGCACAGAGTCAACGCCATTCTGTTTAAGGGCCTCACATACACACAATGTGAGCTCAGTTGCTATGTTCCTTGCTTCATCAAAGAGTTTGCCACCAACCTCAAGATGTTCCTTGCTCACTATGAAGGGTAAGCCCTCAAGATCTATGGATATAAAGCCTCTCATATTGTCGCATTGCTCTTTGAATTTAAATATATTGGTCTATCTTCTGCGGTTTTTAGTTGATCCGAAGCATGAAAGCTTATGCAGTGTTGAAACTACAGAAACACAAAATAAAAATAGTAGTTTTTTCATAATATATAATATGAAAAAGTTGGGTATGTTGTTAATCGCCTGCTTTGTCGTGTGCGTTGCCGCTCAGAGCCTTAATCATACAATAGTGCTGAAACCCAAGGAATATTCTGAGATTGAAGTGGATTGTTCACAGGGTGATCTGCTAAAGATCAGTGCAAGAAGCGCAGACGAGAGCTATTTCTACGTAGAAATCATGAGCCCCTTCGGGCAGAAGGTCTTCAGTGAGGGGAACGATGAAGTTATTGTTGGAGAGTATAAGGTGCCAGCTTCAGGCGTGTACACGATCAGAATAGCGAATTATGCTCTTTTTTCGGATGTAACAGTAAATTATGCAATAAGCAGAACGTATAAGGTGCTATTCATTGACAGAACAGGGGATCTAAAACTGCCCGGTAGCATAACCTAGTCATATATTAAGTTTGCTCCCTGCGATCGTTGGCTGAAGAGGTTTGCATTGTACAGTGCACCCTTCTCAGGAATACATCAGGGAGAGAGCTCTCAGGCCTTCTTGTTTAATCCAGACCCATCTCTTTGAGATCTTCACCTCAGTAATACGACCAGACAGACTATCAGGAAAGTTATCAGTGGTCTATGTCCATCTTAGAACACGCTATAACAAAGGCCGAGAATATCTTCGTGCTTTTTTCGTTATCAAGTCTCTCCGGGTGCCACTGCACGCCAAGAAAGGGATACTCTGAGCTCTCTATACCCTCTATTGTCCCATCCATTGCTCTTGCAGAGACTCTCAATCCCTTTCCTGTGCTCTTTATTGCCTGATGATGTGCGCTGTTTACCTCAAGGTTTTTCTCGTTTACTATACCAAAAAGTCGTGTTTTCTCAAGGATCTCTACCTTATGAAGCGAATCTTTTCCGTTCACCTTGCTGTGCCCCTCTATGTGCTGGAACAGGCTTCCACCAAGGAAGACGTTTATCAGCTGGCATCCACGGCATATGCCGAGTATGGGCAAGTGGAGTGAGAAGGCTTTTTCCGCGATCTCAAACTCAGTGGCGTCTCTGTTTTCATCTATCTCGAGATCCTTATCATACATTTTTTCTCCATATCTTGAGGGCGCTATATCCGCACCACCAGTGAAAAGGACTCCGGATATCTTCTGCCAGTCTGTATTTTTATCGTATACTGCCGTTTCAGTTCCTCTGAGAGCTCTCTCATAGTTCTCGCTTTTCTCGCTCCAGCTTATGAGTACCCTCACGATACTATCTCCTTCATTCTTCCTTCCCTCTCCGCCTCTTTGATCTCCATGGCTATCCTCCCCCCCATAGTCATTGCTTCTCCATACTTCAGGTAGGCGTATGGTGCGTATGGTATCCAAACATTTGTGCCTGCAACTATTCTGGCTGAGATCTCGAAGAGATAAAGCTCGAGCTCATCGGTGCAGCAGAGCTCTAAACAATATGGGCCATAGAGCCCCGGTGGAAAGAGCTTTTTAGATTCATATACTAAAGAATCAGCAAACTCGAATACCTCTGGTAAGAGGGATTCTCTCATAACCACAGGCAAATTGCCAGTAACAACATACGTTGGATCTACTCTTATGGTTGGGGGGAGCCTTGATAAAGCATCAGCATTTGCCTCATATCTTATGTCTATGCTGAAGAGATCGTTTTCCTTGCTCAGAGGAGAGTAGAAAAAGCTCGGATAAAACCTTGTGCCTACGATATATTCCTGCAGCACCATCCCTTCTTTTAGCTCTCCAAACTCTCTGTAGAACTCTTCAGCGTTCCTGACTAGTTTATACCCTCTGCCCCCTTTTGCTCCACCGAGCTTTACTATGCACAACCTGTCTATATCTTCAGGCTTTTTGAACTCCTGCGGCATTTTTATTCCCGCTCTCTTGAACCATTCAAAGCTCTTTTCCCTCTCTGACTCCCACTCTAAAACCCTCTTATTGCCGAAGACAGGAACCTTTAGTTCGAGCATCGCTTTAGCCCCCACATACTCCACAAAAGAGCCGTGAGGCACAAGAATGACATTTTTCTCTATGAGTTTTTCCTGAAGGCCTTCGCTCATAACCTGCGAGAAGCTTTTGACTGTTATGATCTCATCAGCCAGGTTGAAGCGTTCATAGAAGCTCTTTCTTTTTTCATCAGATATCAGCAGTGTTTCAAATCCCTCATCTTTAGCGCCTCTAAGAATCTGGAGGGCTGAATGGCTTGCAATAGTGCCTATGATCAAGATATCACATCCTCAAGCATGTTTTGCTCTATAGCATCTCTTATCTCCATGGCTATCCTCTCCCCCATACTTACAGGCTTGCCATAAAGGTATTCTGTGTATGGTGTTGCTTTTATCCCGGGGCTTCCGGGCATTCTCAAGCTTACATCAAAAACAACAAGCTCATTCTCTGGGGTTATAGCACCCTGAAGGGCAAATGGACCTATTATGCCTGGAGAAGCCTCCTTTTTCAGGGTGGTTACAAATTTTTCGGCGGCATCAAATCCTTTCTCTAATAGAGATTCTTTTACAGTGCAGGCTATGTGCCCGGTCTCTATATAGCTTGCCCTTTCATGCTTGAGTAGCTCAATCTGTTCATCCGCAGGTATCCTTATGATCCCATCAATATTTGTTTGTCTTCTCGTATCCGTGCCCATGAGCTCTATTTCATCGTTTACAACAGAATAGAAAAAGTTGAAGTTTATCTGCGCACCGAGCACATACTCCTCTATAACTGCTTTTCTGAGCTCTTCTTCCTTAACTTTTCCGTTTTTTACCATCATGGCCACTTTTTCAACGTAGTCTTCATAACTCTTCACAAAGAAGAAAGCTCTCTCATAGCCTCTCTCAGCCTCTGGTGCTTTAACTATGCACAATCTATCTATATCCTCAGGTTTAAAGTGCTCCGGTATCCTTATGTTTGCTCTCTTAAGAAAATCGTACTGGTTTGGTCTCTCATCTCTCTCTTCAGCCTTCAATAACCATCTGTTTCCGAATATGGGTAAGGCAAGGCTCTCCATCGCATTGCGCTCAAAATAGACCCATGCATACCTGCTCTCTATGAATATGGTGTTCTTCTTTTGAAGGATTTTTGTGTTCTCTTCCTTTAAAATGTCTGAAAATCTCTCCAGGACAAGAGATTCATCAATGCATCCTTTTTTGTTGCGGGTTTTATAATGTTGTGCGTATGTCTTTTCTCTGCCCCTCTGGCACACTGCTATTGTCCTGAAATTGTGCTTTTTTGCGCCAGAGCATATATCCAGAGCACTATGCCCTCCTAAGGTCCCTATCGTTATATCCTTTTTATCATATCCCTGGAGGATCTCCGTTATTTTTTCCTTATCCATAAAAAACAATTCATTGCATCTTTATCTTTTTTGGCAGATTAGCTCTATAAAATCGCTGAGCGGTTTACCTTTTTCCCATTTCAATATGTAGTTGTGGCTTTTTGTCTGATCTATAACAGGAATCTCGTTATATATCCACTCAACATCGCTGCTCACTTCGATATCAAGGGTAAAAACCCTCCATACGTCATTCTTTGCGTTTTTTAGCCTCAGAGCATATAGTGGAAAGAGCCCAGCCCTATCACATCTGAGCTTGAACAGCTCTGCCTGTTTTACCTCCCTTGCACTGTTGCTTGTAAAGGGCACTATGCCTGAGGATGAAGACTTGACTTCGATGGGCAGTGAGATATCACTTCTTACAGCTAACAGATCGAATCCCAGAGAGCCTGCGGCTCTGACAACCAGAAAGGGTTTTTTCTCTATCGCCAGGTACTTCCTTGAGCTCTCTGCATCGCATTTCTTTATCACTTTTTTCAGGGTATCTACGTCTGCTTCAAGAATCCCTTTCAGCTCTCTTTCATACGTTGATGCGGGCACATAACTAAATGCTCTCTCCTTTTAACCTTTTTTCGTCAGAAGCGTGTTTACAATGGCAAACTGTGGGTCTTCAGAGAACACATAGTTGCAGCCGTATAGCTCGCATACATCAATCAGCACTCTCTTCAGGAAATCCGAGCGAACAGCAGAGCCCAGGAAAGTTATGTGCCCTAACTCTGTAGCCCTCAGAGTCATACAGGCTACAGTTCCTACTACCTCTCCGACCATATTAAATACTCCTGCAATGCAGTCCTCAGCGCTTTCCTCTTTACGGAGCTTTGCCAGGTTTGATACGGTTACATTTTCAGACAGGATACCAATTCCGGTGCACAGCTCACCAACCACTAGATCTACCCTCTCTCTTCTCCCTTTTTTTGCCATTGCTTCATAGTTTTCGAAGCTTCCTTCAGCGAATAAAGAGCAGAGCCCCATTATCGTCCCCCCGCCTACACCTGTGCCCCCTATGTGCTCTCTTTTTTTTGTGTCAACCATCGATGTTCCTGTACCAACGTTCACCGCAAGTCCATTAGCGGCCTCTGCTATGATATCAAACTCATCAAACTTTTTTACCCTTATGCTCCCTACGCTTTCAGGAAGTGAAAAGCTTCTTATGCCGGTAGCTCTAACCTCATCTACGCCTTCCAGCCACTCTCCTATTTTAAAATCCTCCTGTCTTATAGCATAATTCTTTCCATCTTTTGCGATCTTGACCAGTGTTGCCCCCCAATCTATGCACAATATCATATGGGTGTAGGGAATTTATATCTTAAGAATCTATATCTTAACCATACCTATGCAGATGTCAGTGTAGACTCTATTTCTCCGTTTATTTTCTTCGCAATTGTTACGGGATCATTGCTATTATATATCGCTCTCCCCACTATCACAAAGTCAGCTCCATTCTTTATTGCATCACTCGCTCTACCTCCCTGTGCCCCTACCCCGGGGCTAAGGATCTTTACTTCTGGTGCCATGCTTTTTATGTATGCTATGCGCTCAGCCTTTGTTGCCGGGGCTATAAGAGCTATAGCTTTTGCATCTATGGCGAGCTCAACTATGCGCTGCGAGTATTTTTCAAAGAAATCCCCTGAGCCTTCATTGCTCATCTCCGCAACAACTATCGTAGCAAGAACAGAACTGCAGGCCTCTATCGATTCTTTTCCCATAAAGCCGTGGCATATTATTGCTTTAGCACCATTTTCATAGGCTATCCTTGCTATCTTTCCGTTTGTGTACGGAATGTCAGCCACTTTGAAGTCGCATATTACCGGTCTTATCTTTGAGAGCTCTTTGACTATCTCCATACCCGTGCTGAGCACTAAGGGGTAGTTTACCTTTATCGCTGCTATTTCCTCTTTTAGAAGTTCAGCAATATCTAATGCGGCGCCTCTTTCTTCAAGATCCAGTGCCAATATTAACCTTTTCATACATCTTTATCGCAGAATGAGGATTTAACACTTTTTTATGCCCTTACAATCACTTCTTCGATCATCTTTGCTGCCAAACATGCGGTGTTTCCATTATCATATGGAGGGCAGAGCTCAACCACATCGCAACCAACCAGAGCAGCGTTATCTATGATCTCCCTGACCTCTTCAGGTCTCAATCCATATGGCTCAGGGTTTCCTACTCCCGGGGCATAGGCGGGATCAAAGCCGTCCATATCTATCGATAGATAAGCATTCTTCATCTCCTTTACTCTATCGCAGATCTCTTTGAGCCTCTTATGAACCTCAAATGAGGTGTAGTACTCAACGTTCTCTTCCTCCTCCTTGGAAAAGGATCTTATGCCTATGAGCATCATGTTGTCTATTCCAACGATCTCTGAAACTCTACGTGAGGCGCATGCATGGCTGTTCTTACTATCCATATATTTATCCCTGAAGTCCATATGGGCATCTATCGTTATGACATTGAGATCTTCATATTTCTTCTTCAGCTCTCTGACAATTAGGGGTGTTATTGAATGCTCCCCCCCCGCAATAACAGGAAAACCTTTTTTTGAGCGTAGAATGGAGGAGAGCTCTGCAGATAGCTCTTTATAACTTGTTGTCAGTGTTACGTTGCCAAGATCTAAAACGTGTGGTAGCTCTTTTTTCAAAAAGCAATCATATGTTTCGAAATTGTATGAAGCACTCCTTATCGCTTCAGGTCCAAACCTTGCACCAGGTCTAAAGCTTGTTGTTGCGTCGTATGGCACTCCAAGAAAAAAGATCTCTGCATCTTCAGAGTTATCGGCAAAAGCAAGCTTCATACCATCAGCTTTCTCTTATCCATTGATTCAAGGTATATGATCTCTTTCCCCTGCTCTATCTTATCTCTGGCTTCTTCAGGTATAGGAAGCTCAAATACCTCAAAATTTTGCGTATCCATGAGTTGAACATTGTTCCCCTGTATTGATATTATCTGGGCGCTCTTTTTCTCAACCAGCGGCACATCGACTTTGTGCTTTACGGGGAAAACAACGCTCCTCTTCTGCCCATCAAAAACGCCTATAGCCTCTATTCTGGCCTTCGCCTCTCCGTGCTTCCCTGGCTTTGATGTTGTTATGGAGACTATCCTGCAAGGCTCGTCATCTATGAGTACATACCTGTTTTCCTTTAATTCCCTTACCTCAGCCTGTTCTTTCATATGTTTTAAGTGTTTTCCTTTAAAATATACTTTTCCTTCAAAAAGTTTTAAATAAAGATAAAAAGATAATTATTGATGTCTGCTGTTAAAGAGATAATCGATGCCATGCCCTTTTCGGTTTTCATCTTTGATGATAACTGTAACCTGACTGTGATGAACAGCAGTGCTCTTATGTTAGGTTATCCTTATGAGGAGATAAAGGGGAAGAATGTTAACGAGCTCTCCTTTATTAACCGGCAGGATGCGGAGAGGATGTGCGACAGACTTGGGGAAGAAAGATTTACCATGGAGAGCGCTGTGCAAAAGAAGAATGGGACAGAGATCCCTGTGCAGATATCTGTGAGCAAACTGAAAGATGGGCATATGATGGTTATAAGGGACATAAGCGATGTTAAGAGGGCTAGAGATTATATACGCACTCTGGCTCAAAGGGATATAGATGAGATAAAGAGCGCTAAAAACTATGCGGAGAAACTTCTTAGAAATGTGCCAGCATCTGTAACGCTCTTTGATGAAGAGGGCGTAAGAAAAGATGTGAACAAATTTTTTGAAGAACTGCAGGGCTTCAGCAGAGATGAGATATTAGGTACAGAGCTTGATTTCCTCTACCCTAAATGTGAAGCGGAGAAGGTAAGGTATGCTTTTGAGCTATGCAAGAAAGAGGGCTTTTCAGAATGCGAAACTGTTGTGAAGAGAAAAGATGGAAGCAGGATACCAGTTCTTCTCAGGTTCTCTGCCATTCGTGATGGGAAGACAGAGGTTTTAGCTCTTGCTGTCGATATAAGCCCTCTAAAAAAGGCACAGAAATTTGTTGAAGATCTGCTAAAGAAAGTACCTGTGCCTGCATCACTGTTTGATGAGAATGGAAAGCGCATGATGGTGAATGAAACATTTGAAAAGTTCTACAAATACCATGCATGCGATATGATCAATAGCTCTCTCTGCGACATTTATCCAGAGGAATATCACAAAGCAATTACAGGAGCTTTTGAAAAAAGCATAAAGGAGGGCTATTCCTCATGCGAGGTGGAAGCTCTCATGGGAGATGGGGTTATTATGCCCGCGGTTATAAACTTTTCATCTCTTAGAGATTCAGAGGGCAGGACGGTTGTTATAGGCACAGCAACCGATGTCGGTGGGCTTAAAAGGCGTGAGGAAGAGCTGAAAAAGGTTCTTGATAGTTTGCCAGCAGCTGTGTGGAGGAGCGATAGAGAAAAGAGGTGTATTTATATTAATGATGAGTTCACCAGGTTGCTTGGCTGGACGAGAGAGGATCTTATAGGGGTAAAGGATTATGAAGCCCCCTATGTGTGTGATGAGAGAACAGGCTTATGCACCAGGACATGGAGCGAAGTTATGCATGAAGTATGGGATACAATAGAGAGAGGAGGCAGGCCGGAGGCTTTTGAGATACCACTGAGAACAAAGGATGGGAGGATAGTTGTGCACAGAGCTGTTGAGATCCCCCTGGATGACGGTGATATCTGGGCTTCCATGGATATAACGATGGATAAAAATATTTAGAAGAAAAGCTATCTCTCTTATAGCGGGGTAGGGTAGTCTGGAAATCCCGCCGGGCTCATAACCCGGAGATCAGTGGTTCAAATCCACTCCCCGCTATGACAAATTATATAAAGCGAAATAACAATTAACATTACAGGGTTTGACGGCCATAGCTACAGGGAAACGCCCGGTCTCTTTCCGAACCCGGAAGCTAAGCCTGTAGCGTCCTTGGTTGTACTGCGGTGCGCGAGCCCGCGGGAAGTCGGGATGTCGTCAAACCTCCCGATGAAATATTCCGTAGATGAGCTTTGCTTTTTTGTCCCCTATCAATTCAACTTTTTTCAGCTCGCTTATGCTTGCATTTGCTATATTCGCTATAGTGCCAAAGCGCTCTAAAAGCCTTTGTGCGAGCTTTTCTCCTATAAAAGGGATTGAAGAGAGGAGGTAGACTCTTTCATCTTTGTGAGGTATTTTGCGTTCTCTGTACCACCTTGCTCTTATCTCAGAATCATTTTTCCCCTCGCTCTCTCTCTTTATGGCTGTTCGCAGAAAGCTCTTCATTTCGCTATCGTTTGTAGCAAAGAATACTGGCACGCCGTAAACGAAAGAGATCTCCATCAGCGCGCCATATATCTGAGCATAGTAATCCTTCTCCAGAGCAAGATAACCAAAGAGCTCTCCATGGATAAGAAGAGCTATCCTGGCAACCTCTTTCCCCTCTATGCTCTCTGCGCTGAGCATCTTTACGAGCTGTTCGAAGATCCTGTTATTCCTTATGGATGACACAAGATCGTTCGGGCTTTTACGCTCTATCAAAAGAGCTCTTTCTCCTGTTACCACTATGTCCCCGGCTTTCAGATTTGTTACCTCCAGAGAAAAATCGAGCTCTTCAGACAGCTCTTCCAGCACATCGTAGCATGCAGCCTCTCTGTAGTCAAGGAGAACTTTCATATGAGCTTTAGCTTATTGCCCACCCTCTCTATTGAATCTATCGCATAATCTAAATCCTCTTTTGAATGAATGGCGCTGGGTTGAAGCCTTATGCGCGCCTTTCCTCTGGGCACGGTTGGATAGACTATCGCCTGCGCGAATATGTTTTCTTCCTCGAAAAGAGTTTTGCTCAGCTCGGTTGCTTTTACCTCTTCGCCAACCATCACTGGCGTTATCGGCGTCTTTGATGTCCCCAGGTTAAATCCTAAGTCTTTAAGCTTTTGCTTCAGATACTCTGTGTTGCTCCAGAGCTTTTTTACTAAAGAATCGCTCTCCTCAAGGATCTTTACAGACTCTAAGGCTGCAGCTACGTCCCCCGGGTTTAAGGCGCTGCTGAAGAGAAAAGGCCTTGCCCTCTGCTTGAGGTACTCAGCAAGATCTTCATCCCCTGCTACATAACCCCCCATAACACCAAAGGCTTTTGATAGGGTCCCCATCTCTACATCCACTTTTCCATAGGCATTGAAGTGGTCAACTATCCCTCTTCCATGATCTCCAAGAACGCCCTCTCCATGTGCATCATCCACATAAACGATGCATCCATACTTCTCAGCTATCTCCCCTATCTCATCCATCGGAGCTATGTCCCCATCCATAGAGAATACACCATCAGTTGCTATCATTATCCTTCTCGGCTTTTCCTCCAGAGCTTCCTTTATAGTGCTCTCAAGGGATTGCATGTCTAAATGCTTGTACACGTATCGCTTCGCTTTGCTTAATCTGCAGCCATCGATAAGGCTTGCATGGTTCAGCTCTTCGCTTACTATAGCATCTCCCTCATCAGCCAGTGCAGATATTGAACCAAGGTTAGCATTGAAGCCTGATTGAAAGAGTATAGCGCTTTTGCACTTCTTGAACTCTGCTATCCTTCTCTCAAATTCTTCATGAAGCTCCATGGTTCCTGCTATTGTCCTTACAGCTCCTGCACCAACTCCATATCTATCTATAGCCTCTTCTGCGGCTTTCTTCAGTCTCTCGTCATTTGCCAGGCCCAGATAATTGTTTGAGCACAGATTTAGAACTCTCTTTCCACCGATCTCTACCCATGCTCCCTGCGGTGTGTTCAGTGCCCTTATGTTCACATACCTACCTTCCGCTTTCAACCTGTTCAGCTCTTCCTTTAAAAAATCCATCTTTCCCATTTTCACACCTCCAGCACTATCTTGCCGCACTCTTTGTTCTTCATGAGTTCAAATCCTTTTTCAAGGTCATCCAGCTTAAGTTTGTGTGTTATTATGGGCTTTAGGTTAAGTTCGGGCAGCAGCGCTGAAACAGTGTACCATGTTTCATAGATATGCCTTCCTGTTATCCCATATACCTTTATGCCCTTGAATATAACGTCATCAGTTAGGTTAACATTTACCGGCCCATGGAAAAGGCCTAAGAGAGATAGCCTCCCGCCAGGGTAGAGAACAGAGAGAGCTTTTTTTAGAGCGCTCTCGCTACCTGAAGCCTCACATACAACATCCACCTTTCCTATGACCTCGGTTTCATCCTCCTCCGTAAAGTTTATTGTCCTGTCCGCTCCAACAGCCCTTGCTATCTTTAACCTGTACTCTGAGCTATCAGAGGCAAAGATCTTTGAAGCACCGCACGCTCTTGCAACAGCTATCATCATCAGCCCTATAGGGCCGCAACCAAAGATAGCGACATCCTTGCCCTCAACACCACCACCGGCAAGCACGGTGTCGACAGCATTTCCTAAAGGCTCCTGGATGGAGAGAAGATCTCTCGGCAGGTTTTTGTCGTTTTTCCATGCATTCTGTGCAGGAAGAGAGAGATATTCTGTGAAGCAGCCATCTCTGTCAACACCAAGGATCTCCATATTCTCACAGAGGTGTCTCCTGTTGTTCCTGCAGGGATAGCACTCATTGCAGAATATGTGCGTCTCTGCGCTTACAAGATCACCTATATCTATATTGCTTACGTTTTTACCAACCTCTATTACTTCGCCGGCGAACTCATGGCCTATCACAAGGGGTATTTTCTTTATCCTCCCCTGTGCCCACTCATTCCATAGATATATCGAAAGATCTGTTCCGCAGATCGAAACAGTTTTTGATTTTATCAGCACCTCATTCTCCTTTATCACTGGCTCCCCAACTTCTTTGAATACAAAGCCAGGAG
The DNA here is from genome assembly GCA_011620765.1 of Thermoplasmata archaeon. GTDB lineage: Archaea > Thermoplasmatota > UBA186 > UBA287 > UBA287 > UBA287. Next base: position 4,191 of record WOYO01000015.1, on the reverse strand, counting down.
CTCTTTCAGCTTTCACCGCAGCTATCATTATATGCCCCTTTTGATAATAGGTTACTTCTTATTTTAAGTTATCTCTATCTAAAGCATTTTCTATAGCTTCATATATGGTTGTAAAGTCTCCATTGAGAGCTATTGTTGCCTCTTTTGCTGTTCTCTCGCTTTTCGGGTTAAAAGCTATCGAGAAGCCTGCAGCTCTGAACATCGAAACATCGTTGCCTGCATCGCCCACAGCTATGATCTCCTTTTCTTTCAGCCCGTTTTTTATTGCGAATTCCCTTAACTTCTCTCCTTTATTCTCTTCATCAACCTCAAGAATAAAATCATCCACATAACCGTCTTTGAAAACTATTCCATTGCAATAGATCTCTTTTATCCCCAAAAGTCTACCGACCTTTAGCGCTATTACATCTGGTGCTCCTGTTATTATTGCTGTAGTAAGCTTCTTACTGAGCTCAGGTACCAGCTCCTTCACCCCTTTCTGGAGCTCAAAATTTTCTAAAGCTTTTTCAATGTCGTCCTTTTTTATTCCTATCTCTTTCCAGTGCTCCAGCTCTCTTAGCTTTGCCTCTTTATACCCTACCTCCCTTATTAGCTCTTTATATTCAGAAGAAAGGTTTAAACGCTCTCTTATAGCATCCCATGAGTTTGTCCATTTTATGAGTGTTCCATCCAGGTCAAATACAATGCCTTTGAACATAAAGGGTATATAACTTTTAAATATTTAAACTTCAAAGGCGATTTATTGCGTGCTCTGTGTTGAGATATCCAAAGAGAAAAGTACAATACCTGTTGCAGAGATCGCCAGCTTCTGTAAAATAAAAAAGGTCTACAGGGATGCGGTCCCATGTGAGGGCGAAGCGCTAAAACTGAAGCGCCTTGCTTATTCTAGAAGTGTTAATGATCTTCTTTTCAGCTGCTCCCCTGATGAGCTTCAAGAAAAGATGCATGGAATGCACTATGATGATTTTTGCGTCCGGGTTTTTAACGCAGGAAAAGAGAAAGAGAGCATGGAGCGGGCAATAGGGGCAGTGATGGATGGAAGGGTAAATCTCAAGAGCGCAAGGAATGAGATAAGAATATTTTTGGAGGGTAATGAAGCTTTAGTTTGCAGGAATTTATTTACGATCAGAGAGAGATTTGATGAAAGAAGGGCTACGAAAAGACCGTTTTTTTCTCCAACCTCTCTTCACCCCAGGCTAGCAAGGGCTATGGTAAATCTTTCTGGTGCTGAAAAAGAGATCCTTGATCCTTTTTGCGGCACCGGGGGCATACTGATAGAGGGTGCTCTTATGGGTCTTAAGGTTTACGGCTCTGATGTACAGGAAAGGATGATAGAAGGATGTAAGGAAAACCTGCGTTTTTTTGGTTTTGGCGCTAAAGAGAAGGATTATGATTATATGTTGAGTTGCTCAGACATAGGTGAGTCTGAATTTAAAAATGTGGAGGCAATAGTCACAGATATGCCCTATGGAAGATCTTCATACACCGCTAAGGAGCAGTTGTGCTCTCTATACGAGAGGAGTTTTGAGAGGTTTCATGCTATCTTGCGTCCAGGAGGAAAAGCTGTGGTGTGCACCAATAACCAGAGCTTTCTGATGCGCTATGCAGGACATTTTGAATTACGTAGTCTGCATAAAATCTATGTGAACAGGAGTATGTGTCGTTACATTGGGGTTTTTATCCGGACCTAGGCTCATATTTTCTGCGGTCAACCTTTACCCCGGATGGCGTTACTATGATCGTATCCCCTCCTAAACCAGCCACATCCCCATTTATATCATAACTCAGCTGTTTTAGATCCCTGGTCACTCTCTTCATAGTCTCTTCATCATCAGATATGGCCCCAACCTTCAGTATGAGCACATTTCCATCGTAGACAAAGTTCGTTACATCCCTTAGCTGGTTGTAATCAGTTATCTCAGCTATCTTAACATACATCCCCCCCTCTGTAGGGGCTGATGTGATCTCCGCCGAATAATCAGTAAGATCTAGAAAGTTCTCCTCTGTTCTCTCTTCTCCTCCAAACAACCTTCTGAAAGCCATACTTTCACCAGATAGAGATGGTATCTCTCTTATTTATTTGTTTCCATTAGCTATATGAGCTGTATATGAAATCGTACGTTTCCATAGAGATTTATTTATGGGCAGATGAAGTTGGAGAAGATAGATAAGAATACAGAACAATATTGCAGCAGGTTAAAGTGTTATGATGGCAGGCAATAGAGGATACCAATTGTTCGCTGGCTTCATCATTATGGTGGTGATATCAAACTATCAGTACGCTTTTACTCTCTTTACAGACAGCCTGCAGGAAGAATTTCTTGTGGCATACAGCAGCATAGCGATTATATACACCCTCTTTCTGACGTTCCAGACATGGCCCAATCCAATATCGGGCTATCTCATAGACAGGTTCGGGCTGAGAAAGCTTCTCTCAATAGGGGCGCTGCTCATAGGCCTTGGCTGGGTGCTGTGCTGTTTTGCCCCATCTGTTGCTTATCTCTATGTCTTTTATGGGGGGTTCTGCGGAATAGGGGCGGGTATGCTATACATCGGATGTCAGGGAAATGCCGTGAAATGGTTCCCTGATAGAAGAGGACTTGCCACGGGCCTCACGGCGGCGGGCTTTGGCGGGGGAGCGGCCCTCACCATAATCCCTGTGTCCATAAGCCTGGGATCTCTCGGGTGGAGAGAAACCTTTCTGGTATTCGGTATAGCCCAGGGCGTGATAGCGCTCGCAATGGCTCTGACGATGAAAGCCCCGCCGGCAGGCTGGAAACCACAGGGCTGGGATGAAAAGAAGGTTGCAAAGAGAGTTTCTGTATCAAAAAAGAATTTCACATGGCACGAGACATTGAGAAGGCCGGAATTCTGGCTTCTCTACTTCATGTTTGCTCTGACAGTGACAGGAGGCCTGATGATAACCGGCAACATGAGAGCTCTCGCTAATGATTTCGGTGTGTCCGGGTATTCTCTGTTCGGTGTCGAGATCGTTGCTCTGGCTTCCACGGTCACAGCGGTATCAAACGCGGCAGCTAGGATTGGATGGGGTGGCATAAGCGATAGGCTCGGCAGGGAGAACACGATGGCTATCTCCTTCGGTCTGGAAGCTGTGGTGCTCTTTGTGGCTTCAACCAGCGTATCCAGAGATCCTGTGCTTTTCATAGCGATAATGGCCATAGCCATTCTGTGCTGGGGGCAGGTTTACTCCCTGTATTCTGCATCGGTGGGCGATATATTCGGAGCAAAGTACGCCACCGTAAACTATGGCATGCTTTATACTTCTAAAGGTATAGCATCATGGCTGGCCGGCTTTGGTGCCGCAGCGATAGCGTCCACATTTGAGAGCTGGGTTCCAATGCTTCATATCGTAGCTGTTATGAACCTATTTGCTGCGCTGCTGGCTATCCTTGTTGTGAAAAAAGTGGTCAAAAGAAGAATATCTGCGGAAGGATAATAAAATGGAAGAGAGATAACAGAAGCTATAGTAAGGCGTTTTTGAAGATTTTCCCCACAGTGGGGGTATAGCCATAGCTGGGAGGGTCCTCCTGGCATGGTTGCGGCCTACTATCTCGCAAAGGAAAGAAAGCTGTTGTAATATTTGAGTGTAAACTCTCCGTGTGCGGCGGAATATGGGATGGAGGAATGGGCTCCCCTGTGGTGGCTTTTCAGGATGATGCTCTGCCCGTCTTGAAGGAGTTTTGTGTCAAAACTAGAAAGGAGAGTAACGGAGTATACGCAGCAACAGTGTTGAGCTTGCAACAAAGCTTGTATCTAAAGCTATAGATGCTGGTGCAAAGGCAATGAACGGGTATGGAATAGAGGGTTCTATCCTAAAGAGAAATATAGCTGTAGCAGGATTGCCTCTGGTTATAGGGGTGCAGGTAGCTATTGGTGCTACAGAGCATGATGCTTTGGAATGGTTGAGAGAAGAGCGCTCTTAGATGGAAGAGCAGGGAGCGATGTGAGCTGATGAAGCAGAGCGCTTTGTGGTTGATAACGTGAGCGAAGTTTTCAAGACCTTTACGTAGGTAGTATGACTATTGGCATATCACTTGTAGGACCAGGGAGAGGATCAAATGAGTGCTACTTCCAGTTTTTAGTAAAGTATATATATGACAAATGTCTTTGCTCTATGAGGACTGTGGAAAGGGAGAGCTTCGCTTCAAGGATAGGATTCCTTCTCGTTTC
>WOYO01000077.1 GCA_011620765.1 Thermoplasmata archaeon | reverse complement strand
GCAGCAATACTCTCTACGGGTGCGGTTCTTGCTGGGGCCCTTGAACGAAAGTGAGGCCCGCTTCCAGATAGATCGTTCGCTCTCCTGCAGGGAATGGTAGCAGTGATGAAATAGGGCTGTGCCGTAAACCAGAGATATAATAATCGACGCCCATGAATTCCTCAGTAGCAGCAGGTTGTGTAACAGAACAGAGGGAGCAGAGCTCTCGTCGGTTCGTTGCTGAAAGATTTTATGGAAGTGGAAGAGGATTGCGGAGATAGAGAATACAATCTAATACATTGCATAGAGCCCGTCAGGATAGGACTTATTAAACATCGAGGAATAGTTATGAGTATGAGAAAAAGTACAAATAGCGGTTCTAGGAGCGATCCTATTTTCTGTCGTTATCGGTATCTATTTCTATCCTCAAATGCCAGAGAAAATGGTTTTTTACGAATCAATGCCCATTTTTGATAAAAAGCCATTTATAAAATACAGCACATAAGGTTTATGGAAATAATTACTGCAAGAAAAAAGATGAATGCTTCGGATATAAAAATGTTTAACGCACACATGCATCTAATAGCAATGCCCCCGTCGTGGCTTTACAAAACACCAACCTTTAACAACGATATAGACTATGCGCTTACTGATGAAGATAGGGCTATTGCTGAGCTTGATGCATATACGCGCTCTGGTGGAGAGAGCGCTCTTGATGCAACATGCAGAGACTATGGGAGGAATCCAGAAGCTATTGAAAAGATAGTGAAAAGGAGCAATGTAAACCTTATACTTGTTACAGGATTTAACAGAGGCATATATCTGGATAGTTCCTATTATGAGAAAAACGTCAATGAGCTCTCAGAGCTCTGGTCTGAAGAGGTTGAAAAAGGAATTGAGAATACCTCTCTTCGTGCAGGAGTGATAAAAGTAGGCATGGACTATATGCACATTATGCCGGTAGAGAAAAAATGCATAATGGCTGCTTTTGAAGCTCATAAAAAAACAAGAGCACCAATTGCAGTGCATACAACAGTTGGTACAATGGCCTCAGAATTCCTTGATCTCGCAGAAAAAAATGGGATAGATCCGGGAGCTATAATCTTCTTTCATGCAGACAGAAACATGGACTCCTTTTACTGGAAAAGCGTAACTGAAAGAGGTGCCTTTATAACAATTGACCAAATCGGAAAGATAAACTATGGAACTGAAAGCTCAAGAGCAAAATTCATAGAGGATCTCATCACATCAGGTTTTGAGAATAAAATACTTCTGGGCACAGATTTTGCAAGAAGGTCGAACTTCGAAGCTTACGGTTATGGCCCTGGCCTTGGGTATCTGTTTGAAAAGTTCGTTCCTTTTCTGAGTTCTTTTCTGGCCACTGATGGCATACAGAAGGAAACGGTGCTAAAAATTGTAAATGAAAATCCTAGAGGAGCTTTTTCACTAAAATGAACCTGATTGAAGCGATTGATGGAAGCTTAGAGATCATTGACACAGTAGGAAACTGGAGAGAAGTCGTGCGCAAATGCGGAAAAATGCTATCTGATAGGGGGTGCATCGAAGAGAGATACATACAGAAGATGATCAAAACATGTGAAGAACTGGGTCCCTATATTGTCATAGCTCCTGGTGTGGCTATACCTCACGCTGCGCCTGAGGACGGAGCTAGGGAGCTAGGAGTAGCACTTTTGGTGATAAAAAATGGGGTTAACTTTGGTTCACACAATGATCCCGTCTATGTCGTTTTAGCCTTCGCTACACCAGATAGGCAGGCTCATCTAGGGATTCTGAAGGAAATCAGTCAAATTCTGGATGGTGAGAATATTGCTGTGAGGCTAAAAGAGGTTTCAAGTAAAGAAGAGATAAAAGAGATCCTTCTGCAAATACTCAATAAGCATAGTTGAGATCTATCAAACACTATTTATAGTCACATATTTATAATCCTTATGATCTCTGAGAACTATTTTAAAAGAATAGACGCTTTACTCAACACTGCAGTAACCGAAGAAGAGGAAGAGTTGAAGAGAATCGCTTCGGTTATTGCAGAAAAACTCGATAACGATGGCTTGCTTTACACTTTTGGCTGCGGCCACTCGCAGCTCCTGGCCGAAGAGGTGTTTTACAGGGCTGGCGGCTTGGTAAGGATCGCCCCAATGCTTGACGTTGCTCTATCCCTCAGAGAAGGAGCAGTGAAGAGCACGGAGTGTGAGGACTTAAGAGGCTATGGAGAGCTTATCTTAGATAACTATCCCATATGCGAAAAAGATTGTCTGCTCATAATCTCGAATTCTGGTTCAAGCCAGGTTGTGCTCGACCTTTGCAAAGAGGCGAGAAAGAGAGGAGTAACAACTATAGCGCTGACATCCTCCTGTTACAAAGGAGAGCTTGCAAGGATAGCTGAGTATCACATAGATAACAGAGTGCCAGAGGGTGATGCAACAATTGATCCTGGAATAGGAACGAAAATGGGGGCTATATCCGGTATTGTAAATGGCTTCATATTGCACTGGCTGAGTATGGAAATCGCTATCAAGCTAAATAAACCAGAGGTGTGGATGAGCTCGCATATAGAAAATGGAAAAGAGCATAATCAGCAATACATCGCTGAGTATAGGCATAGAATAAAGCATCTTTAGTCTATTACTTTTCCTATAAGGGCTATAATAAGAGGCAGAATGACATAGTCTGTATCTCCTGCCCATGTGAAAAAATCACCTATAGCAAACCCGAGCAGAGGCCACATGAGGGCCTGCCCTACACCCATAAGAACCCCAACTATGGCGCCACCAAATATGACTCCGGGTATGCCGGCGTATTTATTTCCATAAACTCCAGCCACAGCTCCATGGAACCACGCGGACATTGTTGGAGCAAATATGAAGTAAGGATAGCGGAAACCCGCAAAGCACATCGAAACTAGGACCATAGAGAGCATCCCTATCAAACCACCATAAGCCATTGAAACTTGGCCAAAGGGAAAGAACAGGGGGCAGTCCAAAGCAGGCAATGCGCCCGGTACAACCTTATCGCTTATTCCCTTGAATGCTGGTATCAGCTCCCCGATTACCATTCTTACACCCATCATGAGCACAGCAAAACCAGCGGCAAAATTCAATGCCTGTAGCAGGATGAATATCCCTGGATTTATGCCCTCAGACATGGCTGAGACCTCCGAGATGTTTAAAAAGCCTACTATCGCATAGATCACAACGAAGGTTACTGCTATCAGGAGCATGGGCTCTCTGAGCCATCCGAGCGCTTTGGGGAAAGATAGCTCTTCCATGCTCCTTCTTTTTCTCATTCTCTTTGCTGCAAAAGACGTTAAAATGACGGGTATTGACGAGTTATGCCCAAGAACGAAGTCACTGTTCTCATTAACGTAAAGATCATACCTATGTGTCAACCATGGTTGAACGGTCTGATAAAGGCCTACAAAGAGGCTTGTTGCAATCACAAGGGCAGCGCCCTCCAAACCAAGAAGAAATCTGAAGGATGTTAAGAATATAACAGCGTTCCAGAATATGAGATGCCCAGTGAGGTATATGTATTTCATCGGCGTAAATCTTGCTAATAATAGATTTATCAAAAAACCGAAAAGCATAACAAGACCTATCTCGACCCCAAACTGGGTTATTACGCTTTGGGTACCGAGCTCTACATGAAATTCTGGAATGCCAAGTGCTTGTGTGGCAAGCTGCCCCAACGGTGCTAAAGCATTGCTCATCAACGTAGTGCCTCCTAGAAGAATCAACAGTCCTATTGCAGTTTTCAGAGTTCCAGAGATTATCTTTTCAATGTCAGCTCTCATCAGAAGAAGTCCTATAAACGCTATAAGACCTAGGAATAGGGCGGGCTGTTGAAAAAACTGACTTATAAAATCAAGAAAAGATTCAAGCATTATTTATCCTCCTGATTGCATCAAGAAGTTTTTTTCTGATCTCCTCCTTGTTTCCATAATTTTCTATGGCAACTATCTCTCTGGCTCTGCTTTTGCCCTCAAAGCGCTCCGCCAAGTCTTTAGCAGTTATGATTATATCTGCGTCCATTGTTGGCGCAAGAGTTGCATCAGCTGTCTCAACATTCGCATCTATCCCTTCTTTTTTGAGTATGCTCTCTACAGCCATCTTTAGAAATAGAGCCGTTCCTGTTCCAAGACCACACGCTGTTACTATTTTCATATCACACCCTCCTCTTTTAAGGTCTCAATTATCCAATTAGCCATAGTTTCTAAGTAAGTCCTGCCCTTATCCGCGCTTGCAACCGTTGGATCACCAAAACTGCCACTCCTGCTGAGCCCTCCAAGGACCATAGCCTTCTTTCCATAACCCTTGGGTTTGGAAGGATATTCTTTGACCGCCTGCGACATGTCGACGAGATCTGGCTTTATATAGAGCATGAGGGAGGTCTCTATCTCCTCTGCATGTATCGTGAAAGAGGGCTCTGAGTCCCTTTCAAGCATTTCAAGCGGGGGATATGAAAAGTAGAAAAACCTCAGGTCGGGCAGCTCTTCAGAGAGATCTCTGGCAGCATACTTTATTGCAGAATCATTTGCAAGGTGTGCATTTATAACAACAAAAGCTTTAGGGTTATACTGAGTGGATGATCGTGCGATCTCTTTCAACAGCTCTTTAAGACTGCTCTCCTTTATGTATAATGAGAATGGTATTCCTTTCCAAGACCAGGAATAGGTTATACTAAGTGTTGGTAGAATCACCGAATGCTCTATTCCTTCCGCTACTCTCTCTGCGATAGCTTCAGCTATGTATGTATCGGTGCCAAGAGGTAAGTGATTCCCATGCTGCTCCGTAGACCCCAAAGGAAGTATAAAGAGAGGATCCCTGATCTCCTCAGCTCTCTTCCTTGAGATTGACAGAGCCCACTCCATACCCCCAATAATATTTTTAATATTTATAGATTCCTCTTTTCCTGCTGTATTGAGCGGATAGCAAATTTTCCAGAATCATTATTGTAAGATGAATGTTATGGAGAGGAAAGAATGTAACC
>WOYO01000101.1 GCA_011620765.1 Thermoplasmata archaeon | reverse complement strand
GTATTCCTATTTTTTCCATGGATCTGAGAGATGGAGAGAAGATCGTGAAGTGCGCAAGAGCGGCTGTTGAAAGCTATTTGAATGGGGAGAGCAGGATCTCTATCCTGAAAAGAGCAGAGCAGGAGCTTCAAGATCTAGTTGAAGAAAGAGGGGTATTTGTTACGATAAGCACATTCCCGGAAAAAGAGCTTAGAGGATGCATAGGGTATCCTGAGCCTGTCTATCCGCTGAACAAAGCCCTTGTATTGTCGGCGATAGCCGCTGCTACAGAAGACCCGAGATTTCCGCCTTTAAGCTCTAACGAGCTGGACCACATCATCTTCGAGATCACCATCCTTACAAAACCCCGGAAAATAGAGTACAATAAGCCTGAAGAGCTGCCCGGGCTGATAAAGGTTGGAAGAGATGGGTTGATAGCAGAAAAGGGGTATTACAGAGGATTGCTACTACCACAGGTCCCTGTTGAGTGGGGCTGGGATTCGGAAGAGTTTCTATCACAGACATGCTGGAAAGCAGGGCTACCCAGGAATGAGTGGAAAAAAGGAGGGGTCTCCTTCTACAAGTTTGAAGGAGAGATCTTTGCCGAAAAAGAGGTAAAGGGAGAGATAGAGAGGATTACTCCAGAGTTATCGCACCAGTAGGACACTCTGCTTCGCATACCCCACACTCAATGCAGGCCTCAGGATGGACCACGGCGGCTTTTCCATCATCCTGCATTTCAAAAACATTTGGATCCGTGGGGCAGACATCCACGCAGGTCCCTTCACCATCACATACATCTTTATTTATCTTTGGTTGCATATTTGATCACCTATCGTTGATAGAAGTTATTTTATATAAAACTTTTGCCGTAGTTTATAAACCTGCGTGCAAACAGAATGCACAATTATATTAATTCCTAGGATCTCTACCAATACCCTATCTATCATGATAGGACAAACAGGGCCATAACACACATAGAAACAACAGGCAAAAAGGATATAAGGTAAAGATAACAATATTATTTTAGTTGAGAGAGGCTATCTTTTTTGTCCCATCCCCTCCTGACAGCTTCTCTCAACCCAATTTTTCTTTTTTCCTGCCTGAAGAGAGAAGCACAACCCTGCTATCCTCTTTGCTGTTAACAATTTTGTAACCTGAGGATCCAGATAGATGCTGTGAAAAAGCGAGTATTTCATCATGAGACGGCATATTTGCTAAAGTCATGAAATTTCTTGAGTACCCGACTAGCATGTAGGCTTTGCACTCTATGAAATCCGGTTCAGCCAAAAGATCTAGCTTTGAATAATCGTCATGCATGTTATAGCCCTTTACGAGTGTGTGCCTTATAACCTTCCTTGTATCTAAAGAGGGCAGAAGCTCCAGGGTTTCTCTCAGATTTCCCCAGTTCTCACCCATTAATGGCACACATAGTTTTTTGTAGGTCTCTTCATCTGGTGCAGCTACAGTAACATAGAGCTGGTCAGGCAAAGGATCGAGGCTCTCAAGGACATCTGGTAAGGTGCCATTTGTTACCAAAAAGGTGGTTAAGCCTCTTTTCTTACATGCGGCCAGAAGCTCTGAAAGGTGCTCATAGAGCGTTGGCTCTCCTGAGAGAGAGATAGCCACATGCTTTGGCTCCCTTGCTTCAGCCCAGAGGTTTTTATCGCACCTATCCTCACCTTTGAAACCTGATACAAGCTTCCTTTGCGCCTCTATGGCCCTGTCTATCATAACTTCAGGCTCATCTATGCCTATGGTGTTGCTTTTAGTACCGCCCCTATACCTCCAGCAGAAGAGACAGCTCTGAGTGCAATTTGAAACACATGGAGCTAGCTGTATGCATCTGTGACTGGATATTCCATAGAATTTTTCTTTGTAGCATGGATTGTTCTCTAAAAGCTTCTTTCCGACCCAGTGGCACAGCTTTGTAGCGCTGTGCTCCCCGAGCAAAACGTAATGCTGCTTTCTGAGCTTTTGATCCTGATCCATCGGGTATAATTTCTTTCTCTTTTTATCTTACTTTCCCCCTTTGAAAGCCCGGTATACGAAATAGAATAGAGTACCATATATTACAATACAGCCAGCAATCAGCATCCCTATAGCCCCTGGGTTCAACATCACACCTCACCTCTAGAAGCAAATATTATAGAAAGGACAAAAGCCACAAGCAGGGAACCCCACATACCCAGAGTAGAAGCCCAGAGATCATAGCCTCCATAACCGAAGACATCTCCCGTAACGAAGAGCCCCCAGGTGATGACAAAGATTATCGCTGCAGGAGCTATGAATTTAGCAGCAACATCAACCCACCTGCCAAAGGTTATTTCGGAGATCCTGTTTGTGTGCTCCCTTAACCTGTCCGAGCCATAGATCCAACCAAAAATTATGCATGAGATCAAGCCTCCTATTAACACGCCATAATAGCTTACTCCCCTATCTACCATGTCCAGCCAGTGAATGCCAAAGCCCCTGGCAAAAACAAATACGCCGATGGCTGTGGATATAGCGCAGACAAGCGCTGTGGCTTTCCTTCTTGATACTTTAAACTTGTCAACAATGCTTGTAACAAAAGCTTCTGTTATTGAATATGCTGAGGTTACCCCTAGCATAAACAGGCTAACGAAGAAAATAACTCCGAAGATCTGGGGCACTGTTGGCATCATCGATATAGATGTTGGTATTGTTACGAATGTGAGGGCTATCCCGGACATTGTTATCTCAGAGATGTCTATGCCCATAGAGTATGCAAGAAAACCAGCGCTGCTGAAGATAGCAAATCCTGCAAAGAAAGCTGTTCCCATATCCGCTAATGCAGTTATCATGAGATTATTATTTATATCAGATTTATCAGGCAAATAGCTTGCATATGCATACATAATACCCATTCCCAATGACAGGGAAAAAGCGACCTGACTGAATGCCCCGAACCATACCTCTGCATCGGCTATGGCGGAAAAATCTGGGGTGAGGTAACTGTTTAAACCTATATCTACTGCCCCGGGTAGCGTAAGACCCCTTATCGTAAATATTATTAGAGAGATCCATGCGAGTATCACGAAGTAGGTTGAAACTTTTCCTATTCTCTTAACGCCCCTGGATATTATAAAGTATATGAGAACCCATGCCAGTATTGTAGCTACAACAATGGGTATTGAAAAACCCCCAGCTACCCCGGGTCCCTCAGTTACACCAAGAAAGTCGTTGAAGAAAAAGCTCTCAACTCCGTAAACAGACTCTTCCCCCACACCCCATGGAAGATAAATAGAAAAGATCATGTAACAGAGAGCCCAACCAACAATTATAACGTAGTATGTGTTTAAGATAAATGAGACAAAAACCTGAAACCACCCGGCCCACTCGAGCTTTTTGCTAACCATCTTAAAGGATCCTGGAGCTCCTGTTCTGCTCATATGGCCTGCGCTCATCTCAAGGAATAACCATGGTATTCCAAGAACAAAAACGCTTATTATGTAGGGTATGAGAAAAGCTCCCCCTCCATAACGATAAGCAAGATATGGAAAACGCCACAGATTACCCAGACCTATGGCTGAGCCTATTGCAGCAAAGATAAAAGCACTCCTTGAATCCCACCTCTCTCTTTCCATAGCCATGGAATGAATGAAACTACTTATATATATAATTAACCAAATTTTGTTATATAGCCCAGTGCAAATATTACGATAATTATTAAGGGTAGAACATAACGCATGTAGCTCTCTGCTCTCTCAGGAAACCTTGGCCCCCTGCCTGTGTTTGCTTCTCTTACGAAATGAGTCCATCCCCAGCCCGAACGCAGAGCGCAGAAAAGGACAATGATAAGAGAGCCTATGGGCAAAAGGTTGTTGCTCAATATGAAGTCCTCTAAATCCAGTATTGTGCTTCCCGCTCCAAAGGGCTGGATAAAGTTCAGAGGACCAAAACCAAGGATGCAGGGTAAAGAGGTAAAAAAAACTATAAAAAAGCCTGCAATCGAGGCTTTTTTCCTGCTCCATTTTAGCTCATCCATTGAAAATCCAACAAGGTTCTCAAAGACAGCAACAACCGTGGTCATAGCTGCAAAGACCATAAACAGGAAGAAAAGGGAGCCCCAGAACTGCCCGAATGGCATAGAATTGAATACGTTCGGAAGAGCAACGAAAACTAAGCCAGGGCCCTCAGCAACATTTACACCAAAAGATGCACATGTCGGGAATATTATAAGCCCCGCCATAAATGCTACTAAGGTATCGAGAGCCATTATGTTTATTGACTCTCCCATAAGTGTTCTATCCTTATTCACATAGCTTCCGAATATTGTCATGGATCCTATACCAAGACTTAAGGTAAAGAATGCTTGCCCCATGGCATCATAGACTCCCATCCATCCAAGCTTCGAAAAATCAGGTTGAAGGTAAAACTTAAGACCTTCAGCAGCACCCTCCAGGGTAACAGCTCTGCCTATGAGCAAGACCATCAACAGAAAGAGAGCAACCATCATAAACTTTGTAACTCTCTCAACACCATTACGCAAACCAAAGGCACAAACAAGGAAGCCCAGAGCTATAACCATAGTAGTCCATCCCATCACCTCCGGAATGCTTGTTGTGAAAGAAGCAAAGGTACTGCCAATTTCTGAAGCTGTTAATCCCATAAAATGGCCAGCAGCCATGTGATAGAGATAACCCAGAAACCAGCCTGAGATAGTGGTGTAGAACATCATGAGCAGAAGGTTGCCAAAAATGCCTATGTAACCATAGATGTGCCACTTTGTTCCCTCTGGCTCTAAAGATCTCATACCGCCAGCAAGGTTCTTTCTGCTTGCTCTGCCTATGGAAAATTCTGCAACCATAACCGGTAAGCCCATTATAACAAGGAATAGAAGATAAACAAGGACGAATGCTGCCCCACCATTTTTACCGGTAATGTAAGGAAAGCGCCAGATATTTCCTGCGCCTACAGCACAGCCGGCAGAAACGAGAAGGAATCCTATCCTTGAAGCGAAGCTCTCCCTTTCCACAGTCCTCA
>WOYO01000038.1:18006-25481 GCA_011620765.1 Thermoplasmata archaeon | reverse complement strand
CTATTTCATCGTTCCAGAGCGTTATCTTTACCTGGCCTGTTTCATCCATGCTTGCAACGTAGAGGTTGCAGGAAAAGAGTGAGGGTAGGATCCCTATTGGAATGGGGTTGTAGGTGAGCTAAACAAATGCTTTTATTTTGTTTTTAGAGCTCTTATCCTTTCCACGGCTTCAAGCACATCCTCCTTTTCTATTCCCCTGTGCGTCACCGCCCTAACAACACTTCCTTCTCTCTTCGAAAAAAGAACATTTTTCTTTGACATCTCGCTTATAAAGTCTCTCACCCCCAACCCACGGGTATCAAAATAGACCATATTCGTCTGTACCCTTTCCATGTCAACGCTTATACCGTCTATTTCGCTGAGCTCCTCCGCTAAAAGCTTTGCGTTCCTATGATCTTCGGCCAGCCTATCTACCATAGTCTCTATTGCTACTATGCCGCAGGCGGCTATTATCCCTGCCTGTCTCATGCCCCCACCCAACATTTTACGGAATTTTTTAGCCCTTTCTACAAAATCATAGCTTCCGCATATTAAAGAGCCTACAGGTGCGCTGAGTCCTTTTGAAAGACAGAACATCATCGCATCACACTTAAAGTTTTTTACATCCGTATGCAGGGCAACCGCCGCATTGAATATCCTTGCTCCATCAACATAAAGGGGCAGATTATGACCCTTTGCCATATCATATACCCTTTCCATCTGTTCTGGAGTTATGACAGTGCCACCCGCCCTGTTGTGAGTATTCTCAAGACATATCAGGCCTGTGGGTGGGTAATGTATATCCTTTTCTCTCAGCTCCCTCTCTATCTTCTCAGGCGCTATGTAGCCCATTGTGCCCTCTATAGGTCTTGGTATAAGCCCTGCTATTGCGCTCATGCCCCCTACTTCATAGTAGTACATATGACAATCTCTTTCAACTATGATTTCCTGCCCTCTCTGAGTCAGCGCCAGCAGAGATAAAAGGTTGGCCTGTGTGCCGCTTGTAACCAGAAGAGCTGCCTCTTTTCCCATCTTTTTTGCAGCAAGCTCCTGAAGCCTGTTGACAGTAGGATCTTCACCATAAACATCATCGCCCAGCTCTGCTTTTTCTATGGCCTTTATCATCTCTTCAGTTGGTAATGTTACTGTATCGCTCCTCAAATCTATCCTCTTTTCATCTCCTCTCATTTTCGCATCCATACAATGTGAGAAGAGTGCTCAATTTAATACTTTTCCTGAAAAGCCAGTATAACGCTCAGATCATGAGGATAGATGCAGGTAAAGCACCGGTGTAAACCACTCAACATTCTTTTTTATCAGCTGGCACTCTTCAATAATCTAATACTGGAAGAACCAGACAGCTGGGCCCTCCCCTTCCTTTTATGAACTCAGATAGATCAAGAGCAATAACTTTTAAACCAGCCTCCTGTAATTTTTTGATAGCTGATCTGTTTTCTCTCTCAGCGATCACGGCGCTCTTTGCTTTTATCACGTTGCCGCTGATAAAATCAGCGCTATCAACAACTAGCGCATCAAAACCTTTTCCTATGTCGTAAACATCAGCGGTGCAGAGCAGTAACCCTCCACCAAGGTAGCTCAAAGCTCCACCGAGGTGCAGATAACGCTCAGGCACCTTCACCGTTCTTATGTCATAACCAAAAGGCTTCAGCATGCGTGCTATCTCTGCTGCACCCTCTCTGTTCGTTCTTGAGGATAAACCTACAAAAACTGTATTATCTGCATATATTATATCCCCACCTTCAGCTGTGCCGTGTTCTATGCTCCCTATGCACTCTATCCCTAGAGCTTCCATCTTGTCTGCGATCCATCTCTCTTCTCCTCTTCTGCTCTCAAGCCCCATCCGCATCTTTATGTACCCCTCACTGATCACAAGAGCAGGATCCTTCACAAATACAGAATTTGGATGTCCTTCAAGCTCTTCCAGCTCTATGATCTCACAACCATCTGCTATCAGGGTGCTTCTCAGCTTCTCATGCTGCTTCTTTGCTATGAGCTCTGAGGGTTTCTCTCCAATATTGTGTTTTTCAGGATCTGAAAAGCTGAAGTACTCTTTGCCTGGGGCACATACGATGAAGCGCTCTTTCCCTTTGCCCTCCTCTGTCTTCATATAGCTATATCCTCTGCTCTATGAGATAGTGTCTATAAATCCTTTTTGCTTTCATTATCTAAAGGTTCTGATCAGAGCATTTGCCTAACAGCAATTCTTTTTTTGATCCAGCTCATTTAAAAAGAGGTTAGAGGCAAAGCCTCTTTTATACCCTTGCTTCAGATCTTCTCCTTTCCCTTCTCTGTTGTTAAATATTTTCCTCCTTTCTCTTCTATAAGTCCTGCATCAAGAAGCTCTCTTATGCTGCTTCTTACCCTGTATATAGGTATACCTGTGAGCTTTGAGATCTCCTCTTCACTCTTTTCCTGCAAAGCTGTAGATAGAATTTTCTTAGCAACAGGAGCAACAGATCCATCTGGCAGAACGCAGGGCATTTAATCCTCCACTTCTTTCTTGCAGAGATACCAGTCCATGCACTCATAACCTTCCTTAAGCCTCTCCTCAAGACTTTCCTGATCTATGGGTGCTGGCACAACAACCTTATCTCCCTTTCTCCAGTTGGCAGGTGTAGCGACATGATGCTTGTCTGCAGTCTGCAGCGCATCTATGCATCTGAGGATTTCATCTATATTCCTTCCTATTGCTGGAGGATAGTATAGTATCAGCCTGATTACGCTCTCAGGATCTATTATGAACACCGCCCTTACAGTCTCAGTCTTGCTCTGACCCGGGTGCAGCATTCCGTATTTCATTGCCACCTCTCTGCTACCATCCGCTATTACAGGAAATGGTATCTTTATGCCTGACTTTTCTTCTATGTTCTTCACCCAAGCTAAATGTGATGACTGACTATCAACGCTCAACCCCAAGAGATGGGTGTTCCTCTTCTGGAACTCATCAAATTTCTCCGCAAAAGCCATGAACTCTGTTGTGCATACGGGTGTGAAGTCGCCCGGGTGCGAGAAGAGCACAAGCCAGCTCCCTTTAAAATCTCCCAACCTTAACGTACCATGGGTTGTCTTGGCCTCAAAATCCGGCGCCTTTTCCCCTAGAAGGGGCATCCTTGTCTTTTCTTCCTCCATTTTTCTCACCGAATATAGATATACTTATCTTGTTTATTTAATTTTCCCGAACATATACGCATATGTATATATGTTTGAAGCACGTTTTGAGGATCAGAGAATACCAAATCTTTTCAGCATCTCTTCGCTTCTTCGCATCATTATTCTTCTTATCTCGTCCTGCTCCTCTTTTGTTGAATCCTTTATGCACATTAGCGTCATCGCGCTTTCCGCATAACCAGAAACAAAACCATTTATATACCCTATATAAAGATTCTGCTTATCTGCTCCCTCAACCATAAAATGGTCAGCCTGTCTTTTTATTTCTGCTGCTCTTTTGCTATCAAAAAGATCATCCATGAGGTTCTCTAAAAGCCCTCTGAGCCATGCATCCATAATGCATATAAAAAAGCTCATTAAAAAATTTTGCTATCTCTCATGGTGTGAAACATGCATAAACAAAAACTAAGAAAGAAACGAGACATTGAAAAGCAAAAATAGTAAGAAACCATTTATTTTTATGGTCGTAATAAAGGGAGAACAAGAGGGAGTGCTGGAAACCGCAAAACTGATGCTGGTATCTGCCAGAACAGCACCAAAGACCGCAGGCATAGATGATATAGAGAGCGCAATCATAACTGGGGAAGAAAAGGATAGAATAGCTACGGAGATGGAAAAAATAGCCCAGGAGAGGGGAATAAGAGGATTCATAAGAGATGCTAACAATGTGAGGGATTCCGATGCTGTTGTTTTGATAGGTGTGAATGGAGCAAAGAACTCTGGACAGGATTGTGGTGGCTGTGGCTATAAAGATTGCTCTGCATTCGATGAGGCGGAAAAGGAGAAGGGTAAAGACTTTGCTGGACCGAACTGCATGTTCAAAGCTCTTGATCTTGGCATAGCTTTAGGATCAGCTGTTAAGACAGCAGCGCTCTTAAATGTCGATAACAGAATAATGTACAGGGTAGGGACTGCAGCCCTCAGACTAAAGATTATGGAGAAAAGCACGACAGTGATGGGCATTCCGCTTTCTGCAAAAGGAAAGAGCATCTATTTTGATAGAAAATTCCAATAGCTCCCAATAAAAAAAATATATAACTCCTCTATGCTCTTTGCAATTGCTATGAAGATAAATAGGCTCAAAGGGACAAGGGATTTTACGCCAGAGGGTATGAAAAGGAGAAGGAGCTTGGAGAGAAGAATGAGAGAGGTCTTTGAGCATTACGGTTATGAGGAGATACAGACACCAACGATAG
This sequence comes from Thermoplasmata archaeon, assembly GCA_011620765.1. Classification (GTDB taxonomy): domain Archaea; phylum Thermoplasmatota; class UBA186; order UBA287; family UBA287; genus UBA287. The sequence goes on along the minus strand of WOYO01000038.1, from coordinate 21,117 downwards.
AGCCATTAGAGCTCTTTCTTCTTAAATCCGGAGAGGCTGTTATAGGCGAAACGTACAATTTCAAGGATAAAGGCAGCAGAGATATATGCCTCGTGCCTGAGAGAACAGCACCAACGATAAGGTTTTATGTTAATGATCTTCAGAGAGTTGAAAAGCCTTTAAAGTTTTATTATTTTGAAAACTGCTTTAGATATGAAAACCCGCAGAAAGCTAGATATAGAGAGTTCTGGCAGTTTGGTGCAGAGCTCATAGGGATAAATGATAGAGCTAAAGCGAATGCGGAGCTCATAGCTCTTGCATGCGATGCTATAAACAGAGCAGGGATAAAAACAAAGGTTAGAGTGGGTAATCTGAACATACTTCGACCTGCTGTGAGAGCGTGCAGCTCTGATGAGGGTGCATTGATGAGGGCGATAGATAAAGGGGATGAAAAAACAATAAATTCGCTGGGTGATGACAATCTGCTTTCTCTTCTCAGATGCAAGAGCACAAACGATATAGAAGGATATGAAATAGAGAGAGATCTGTTAAACCAGATATTTGGATACCTTGAATCATATGGAATAAAAGCGGAGCTAGATCTGGGCATAGCAAGAGGTCTTGATTACTATTATGGCATAGTATTTGAGATAGACTGCCCTGAACTGGGTGCAGAAAAGCAGGTTGCCGGTGGCGGGGAATACAATCTCATAGAGCTTTTCGGGGGCAAAGAAGTTGGCTCCAGCGGTTTTGCTATAGGGTTCGATAGAGTTGCAGAGGCTGCAAAAAGAGAGAGCAACGATGAGAGGAAGGGAGCATTCTTTATACCCCTGTCTGAGGAAAGCTACATACCCTTATTGAGAACGCTTCGGGATCTGAGAAGTATGGGTATCAGATGCGGAATAGAAAACAATAATAGAAGAGCTGAGAAAGCTCTGGAATATGCAGATTCTAAGGCTTATAAATATGCTGTTCTAAAGGGTGAGAGAGAAGGAGAGAAGGAGGTATCTATTAAGGACCTTGATAGCGGAGAGCAGAAGAGCGTTAGCATAGAGGAGCTAAAAGTAATCCTTTCCACTGAGAAATAACCTTGTCTCTTCCATTTTTGCTCTCTCAAATATCTCATCTGCTGGTCCTGCTTCTATCAATTTTCCATTCTTCAAAAAGATTACCGCTGATGCCAACCTTCTAACCTGAAACAGATTATGGGTAGATAGCATAACAAGCCTGCTGGTTTGAGTTTTTATGATCTCCTCAACTATCCTGGCATTTTCATAATCCAGATTGGATGTGGGCTCATCGAGTAAAAGGATCTCTGGCTCGAGCAAAAGCGCCCTTGCTATTGCAACTCTCTGCTGCTCTCCACCAGAAAGCTTCTTCGCATTTCTCTTCTCAAAACCCTCTAAACCCACCATTTTCAGCCCCTCCTTAACTGCGCTCTTTATCTCTCTGTCTTCCTTACCTTTTATCTTTAATCCATATGCAATATTTTTGTATACGCTGGTTGAGAACATAACGGCTTTCTGGAACACCATCGTAGCACTTTTTCTGCCCTTTATAGACCCTTCATCGGGTTTTTCGAGTCCTGCAATTATTCTCATAAGTGTTGTCTTTCCGCTTCCATTGGGACCAACAAGAGCTACTATACCTCTATCCTCTATCTCTACATTTATCTCTTTCAAAGCTTTAACGCTGACATAGCTCTTAGATAAGTCTATGATCTTCATGCAAACCTCCTGAATATTTGCGTTGCAGCAGTGATACAGAAGACTATAATTAGAAGTATAATCGTAAGGGCTATGCTGAGATCTATATCTCCTCTTGCGGTTTCCTGCGCTATAGTTGTCGTCATAACGTTTGTGTATCCTCTTATGTTACCTCCAACCATCTGCGCAACTCCGAGCTCACCGATAGCCCTGTTGAAAGCAGATATTATCGCCAGCAGCACTCCTGAAAAACTCTCCCTTGCTACAGCTAAAGAGACCTGCATGCTGTTTGCTCCAAGTGTTCTGGCAAGATCCCTTATCTCCATATCAACGCTCTCTATGGCGCTTATTGAAAAGCTACAGAGCATAGGAGTTATGAGTATTGCCTGACCGAAAGCTAGACCCAGAGGGGTATAAAGCAACTGCAAAAATCCAAGGGGCCCCTTGTTTGAGAGCAAGAGATAGAGGATTAAACCGAGGGCTACCGTTGGCATACCTATAAAAGCCGCAAATATTGTTTTTACCACACTCTTGCCTCTGAAGCTCATTGAGGTTATAGCCATAGATGCAGGTATAGACCATAGGCATGCAAGGATGGCGCCCAAACCAGAGCAGAAAAGTGAGCGGAGAACCGTATCAACGAGCATTGGATCTCCGCTCACAATGAGTTCTATAGCTCTATACAGACTCTCAAACATGCTTAAAGCTTGTACTCTTCAGGACACTCCATGCCCTCAAAGAAGGCAAGATCTCTGATCCATCCATACTCCTTCTCGCTCTTCTCTTCAATGAGGGATCGAGCGGGATAGAAGAGGCTCCTTCCATATTCGCTCTTTCCATAGTTACCGATCAGCATCTGCGTTTCATCTGAGCATAGATAATCTATAAATTTCATGGCGCCATTAAAGTTCACATTGGGGTGTTTCTCCGGGTTTACAGCTATAGCGCTGTATACATTCATGAGCTCTTTGCCACCTTCAACAAGCACAACAAGCTCAATTCTTTCATCTGAGAAGTATTTTAGATACGTCCCCATGTCTGCAAGAGTATAGCCCCCAAGTTCGTCAGCCATAACCAGGGTTGCGCCCATGCCCTGTCCAGTCGTCTTGTAACTGCTGTGATTTAATAGCATATCTCTCGTATACCCTATCGCTTTCCACAGCTCAAGCTCCTTTGTGTTCGTGCCACTGTTGTCATCTCTGGATAGAAATGTAGCTCCAGTATCTGCTATCTTTTGCAGTGCCTCAAGAGGCTCCATGCCCTTTATCCCTGCAGGATCATTCTCTGGGCCCACTATGGCAAAATAGTTGTATGCTATGATCTTTCTATTAACGCCATTTCCGCTTTCAAGGAATTCCTTTTCCAGGGATGGAGCATGAACAAGAGAGCAGTCCACATCCCCTCGCTCTGCCTGCTGGATCGCTAT
>WOYO01000038.1:7370-17906 GCA_011620765.1 Thermoplasmata archaeon | reverse complement strand
GAGCATGAACAAGAGAGCAGTCCACATCCCCTCGCTCTGCCTGCTGGATCGCTATACCTGTGCCCACTGCTGTAAATCTCAGATCCATATCATATCTGCTCTCGAAGTCATCCTCTATAGCATCAAGCAGTCCCGTATCAAATAGACTTGTTGTTGTGGAAACCAGCAGCACCTCCTCTTCTGCGCTGCGCATATAGATATAACCTCCAATAGCCACCACCAAAACGATCACAACTAGAGTTACAGCCGCGATATTCCTCCTCATGCATATCTCACTGTCATATTTGTTAATATAATTTTCTTAACTACACTACAATCCGGAATATTTTTAGTCACAAGTATAGACCTGCCCCACGAACCTCCATTCAATCATTTCAAACAGCACACCATGCACCAGATAATGCTATCGATTGGAATGGGATTACCTGCCTGGGATCTCTCCAGAGTGATAACCACTTCCCTCTGTGCTAAAGCTGGAGTTACAAGAAAGGCTATGCTCAAGAACAAAGCTACCACAACTTTGAGCTTCCTGGTGCTCAACTTTTTCATCTCTTCATAGCGTTCCTATGGTGAACATTAGGATTTTTATAGACAACTATATATGATATATAGGAAATTAAATAAGTCATCATTTGAATTCATGCGTATGAAAAGAGGAATTAAAAAAGAAGCAGCAATAGTGTTTGTGGCGGCGTTGTTTTTTTTGCCTGCTGTGGACAGCGCTGTAACGATCCTTGGCGCAGGGGCTAGTTTTCCCTATCCCCTTATTGCCAAATGGAGCTATGAGTACAACAGACTTCGTCCTGATGTGCAGATATCTTATCAATCAATTGGCAGCGGTGGTGGAATAAATCAGATAACAAAACAAACGGTAGATTTTGGAGCAAGTGATGCACCACTGACACCTGAGGAGAGGGAAGCTGCCCCCGGGTTGCTTCATATACCTGAAACCCTCGGGGGGGTAGTGCTAGCATACAATGTTCCTGGCATAAGCGGACTCAAGCTCAGTGGTGATGTTATAGCAAAGATATTCTTAGGGCAAATAAAATATTGGAATGATCCGGAGATAAAAACGCTGAATCCAACATTGAATTTACCATCAAAGGGCATCATTGTTGTACACAGAAGTGATGGAAGTGGCACAACATTCGTTTTCAGCGATTATCTCTCAAGCGTTAGCAAAGATTGGGCCTCCCAAGTTGGAAAAGGAAAAGCGCTCAGCTGGCCTGCAGGTATGGGTGCTAAAGGCAATGAAGGTGTATCCGGGATGGTATCTCAGCTTCCCTATTCCATAGGATATGTGGAACTTACCTACGCACTCCAGAATGAAATGAAGTATGCGACCATAAAAAATAGAGATGGTTACTTTGTGAATGCAAACACCACAACAATAAAGAGCGCAGCCTCTGCGGTAAAACTACCTGAAGGCGATGAAGATTGGAGCAACGTCTCCATAGTTAATGCTCCTGGCAAAGATTCTTATCCTATCTCCACCTTCAGCTATCTCCTTGTTTATGAAAAACAGAGTGACCCCGCAAAGGGAAAAATACTGGTGGACTTCCTCACATGGGTCATACATGATGGACAAAAATACGCTGATGCTCTGCACTACGTGCCTTTACCCCCAGAGGTTGTGAAGTTAAACGAGGAAACCATAGGGATGATAGAACTATGAGAAAGTTTTTTATGTAAACAGAGTACTTCTTCCTTTAGTCGGGGTGGCTCAGCTGGTTAGAGCGCCGGACTCATAGGGAAGCTCTAACTGAGATATCCGGAGGTCGCGGGTTCAAACCCCGTCCCCGACACCAGTTTATTATGATCTGTGCGTAATTAACTATAAACGAATGAATATACTGGAGCTCAAGCGGAACTAACAGGGATCGTTGTTATCTATCTTAATACAAACGGAGACGGTAATGAAATAGCCTTGATTCTATTCAGAGAATTTTTGGAGCCAACGCAATAAAGCGCTTTAAAGAGCTCTAATAAATTTCAGCGCTCAAAACAGAGACTTCTACGAATCCTTTCCCTCCTTGCTATCCCTTACCTTCTTCATCTCCAGAAAGATCTTTCAAAAGATCCCTGTTCTCTTCTACTGCCGGATCTTACGTAATTGTCTCTATTCCTCTTTCTGGACCTCGTAGCTCTTCTATCTGTTTGCTCTGGTATTCTTCTATGATCTCTTTTGTTACAGTCTTGTTCAGCTTCATCCTCATTTACACAGTTTGTTACGTTTTCCAATCATTTTGTTTTCGTCTATCTACACTTTTCTTTTAGTTCTACATTTATTGTTATCTCTATTGTTGAGCGCCTCCTTCCTTTTTCTTTGTTCAAGTCTGTAAAGATATGCTCAATTTAATCCTTAACCCATCTTGTCACATGACCAAAATTTTCTAAAAAATAGACCATCGTTAGAAAGACCCGGCAGGCAGGGCTAGAAAAATAGCAAATTATAAACATTCAAAACAGCATGAATTTTTGTGAAACCAGGAGAATCATTGACTACAGATGCATCTTTTATTAAAATGATAGAAGAAATGTGGGAAGAGTCTACGGACGTATATGAAATTCTTGCAAAAAAAGATCTGGAGGTTGCAAGAAAAGATCTAATAAGATATCTGGAAGATCTGGAATGGCAATACAGGATGGATGAAAAAGATGCACAGTCTCTAGATTGGGCTACAGCAATAGAAGGGATCAGGCTCTTCAAAAATCTGATTTCTCCACATAATGAAAAGATAGCTGGTTTCAGCACCTTTGAATATCTATGGAAGCTAGCACAGGATGAAAAAGCGTCCACGCAAAAAGTAGAGCCAGGTTTCATCGAAGAATTCAAACACATTTTTAGAACAATAAATGGCAACTCTAGAATATCTGCTGGATGGTTAGGACCTATCCTCGAAAAAGAGAAAATAAAAGCGATAGATTTTTCACAGATAAAGGGGCGTGCCGCAGGAGTTGCGCGTTCTAACTATCTTGATGCGGTAGCAGAGCACGTATTAGAAAAGATTAACAGGTTTCCCGATGGTATAGATGAGGGATTAATAGAAAAAAGGGAGCGTAACAGGCAGAAGATCCTGGAGTACTTCGGAGCTACGATAGAAGATTGGTATGAAACAAAATGGCAATACCAGCACATTTTAAAAGGCAAGGAAGGGCTTAGCCATCTAAAGGATTTAGTACCGCTCACAGAAGAAGACATTAAAGCAATAGAACTGAGCGTTAAAAATCGGATTCCGTGGGGTGTTTCTCCTTACTACCTGTCTCTTTTCGATTTTGGATCCGCGGATAGGAAAGAGGATTACCAATTGAGATCGCAGGTCATACCAACAATGCACTACATAAAGCACATGATAGCACATCGTGATGATAGGGAATATTATTTTGACTTTATGGGAGAGCATGACACCTCTCCCATAGAGATTGTAACAAGAAGGTATCCCTTAATAGCAATACTGAAAGTTTCAGACACATGTCCCCAGATCTGCGTTTACTGTCAGAGAAATTGGAATATCACAGGACCGATGACTAGTGAAGGAACCCCATCAAGAGATAAGATAGATAGGGCTCTAGATTGGTTTGAAGAGCACAAAGCTATGAAAGATGTACTTGTTACAGGCGGAGATCCATTTGTTTTAAGCGATGATACTATAAAACATATAATGGATAGACTGAGCTCTATGGAGCACGTGTTAAGCATAAGATGGGGCACAAGAACTCCTGTTACTCTGCCTATGAGGATCACAAAAAGTTTTGCAGAAATGCTTGGTGAATACGTTGAGCCGGGCAAAAGAAACGTAGCTGTTGTCACCCATCTTGAGAGTGCTTATGAGATTACCCCAGACCTTGTTGATAGTGTCTCAAGGCTGAGGGATCAAAAAATATACGTATACAACCAGCAAGTATACTCGTTAGAAACAAGTAGAAGATTCCAGACAGCTGCCACCAGGATCGTGATGAAAAAAGCAGGTATCGATCCATACTATACGTTCTACACAAAAGGGAAGGAGGAGCATAAAGACTACCTAGTTCCAATAGCAAGGGTAGCACAGGAGCGTAAAGAAGAAGCAAGACTTTTACCAGGGATCTTTCGCACGGATGAGCCTGTATTCAATGTGCCCAGGCTTGGCAAGAACCACATACGTGCTTGGCAGGATAGAGAGATTATAGCAATAAAACCAGATGGCAGTCGTGTCTACTATATTCACCCCTGGGAAAAAGCCATTGCTCCTGCAGATCCTTGGGTGTACACCGACATACCCATCTACAGGTATCTGCAAGAGATGGAAAGTCGCGGGGAGAAGATGGAAGATTACGAAAGTATATGGTACTACTACTGACCAGTACTAACCTTTTCTCACTTACCTTCGAAGCTTGAAAGATATGCAAAGACAAGATAGCTCTGCGCTCAGTCTGCTAGAAAGTCTCTTGCTGTAGGCGGCTCTGGTTTGAGCCCCTTGCGCTCTCTTATGCTCTTTATGACCCTATCATGAAGCTCCCTTGGTAAGCGCTCAAATCCTATAACTTCAGAGCTCCATATTGCTCTGCCCGTTGTTGCACCCCTTATCGCACCCGCAAAACCGAACATCTCAGCAACAGGTGCCTTTGCAACTACTGTTGTTACCTCGCCTTCCTGATTTATCCCCTCTATAAAAGCCCTGCGTTGTTGCATCTCTGATGTTACGTTGCCCAGGTACTCTATGGGTATATTTATGTACACCCTCTGTTTCGGCTCCATTATCACAGGTTCTGCAGAGAGCATAGCACCGTATACAGCACTTCTCATGCACGGGATCATCTGGGCAGGTCCTCTGTGGATAGCATCCTCATGCAGCTTTGCATCCATCAAACGAACCTTTACTCCTATAACTCTTTCATTTGCTAGCGGTCCTCTGTCCATAGCCTCATGGAAAGCCTCCACCAGGAGCTCCATCGTCTCGTTGAGATACTGTATACCCTTTGTTGCATCTATCAATACGTTCTGGTTATAAACATCAACGATGTTTCTTGCATCCTCGGAGTCCATTCCTTTCTCTATGAAAAAATGTGCATTCTGCTTCGGGTTCTTCACCCTACCCTCAGATATCTCGTTGCCCTTTATAGCCTCAAATACCCCCTCCTCTAAAGGCTCAACCTCAACATAAACCCTGTTGTGCTTGTTAGGAGATTTTCCCTCAAAAACAGGACTTTTCTTTGACACGGACTCTTTATACACCACTATGGGCTGACTCGTATCTATGTCTACCTTCTTATCGTGAATTATCCTGTAAGTTAAGATCTCCAGGTGAAGCTCCCCCATCCCGCTAAGCAGGTACTCTCCGGTCTCCTGATTTATCTCAACGGCACACGATGGATCCTCCTTTGCTATCTCCCTCATCGCCTCAACAAGCCTTGGAAGATCTTTTGTGCTCTTGGGCTCTATAGCTAAAGTAACAACAGGATCGCTTATGTGCACAAGACGCTCAAATGGATGCAGACCCTCAAGCGAAGATATTGTTGAGCCTGCAGCGGCTACCTTTAAGCCCGATATTGCTCCTATGTTACCTGTGGGTATGTACTCTACTGACTCATAATCTGGCCCCATAAAAACTCCTATCTGCTGTGATTTCTCTGTTGCCTTTTTATCAACAGCGTAGAGGATCTCTCCCCTTCTCAGGGTACCGCTGTACACTCTTCCCACAGCTATCTCCCCAGCATGCGGATCTATTATAATCTTTGTTATCATCATCGTTAAAGGACCATCTGGATCGCATTGAAGCATTGCTCTTCCTGCTTCGCTCTCCAGATCTCCATGCCATATCTTTGGGATCCTGTACCTCTGAGCCTCCTTCGGATTCGGAAGATGCTCAGCAACCATATTCAGTACTGTTGTATATGCAGGTGACTTTTTGGCAAGCTCATCATGCCTACCAGCAGAGCAGTAATCATATATGTCTTTGAAAGTTATGTTTGTTTCCTTCATCCTTGGCACAGATATGGCCCAGTGTTGAAAAGCTGATCCGAAGGCAACGCTACCATCCTCAACCCTCAGCTGCCACTCATTTTTAAACTCATCTGGAGCAAATTTTTTGATAAGCTCGTTCACCTCTCGTATTATTTTGGCAAATCTTCTCTGCATTTCCTCAGGGCTTATCTTGAGCTCATTTATAAGCCTGTCGACCTTATTTATAAAGAGCACGGGTTTGACATTCTCTCTTAAAGCCTGTCTTATGACAGTTTCTGTCTGGGGCATAACTCCCTCAACAGCATCATCAACGATTATAACGCCATCTATAGCTCTCATAGCCCTGGTTACTTCTCCACCAAAATCAACATGCCCGGGGGTATCTATCAGGTTTATAAGATAGTCCTTGTTTCCATAGTTGTAGACCATAGACACGTTAGCGGAGTTTATCGTTATGCCTCTTGCCTGCTCCTGCTCATCGAAGTCCATGAATAGCTGCTTACCCGCCATCTTCTCAGATATTATACCCGCACCAGCTATAAGCGCATCAGATAGCGTTGTTTTACCATGATCTATGTGTGCTGCTGTCCCTATGTTCCTTATCCTTTCAGGCTTGTCCATAAGGGTGAATGCTTTCTTTACCATCTCTTCTCTTTTCGCCATAAAATCACCTAGCAGACTTTGCTATGCGCTCAATCTCTTCTTTTCTTGAAACGGCCTTGCTATTGACATCGTTCCTTGAAGCCAGAATTATCTCATTCGCAAGACACTCTTCTGCAGGTTTTCTGTTCTTATGCGTGCTGTTTATAGCAGCAAGCGCTATGTTTCTTATAGCAAGATCTACCCTTCTCTGAGGACTTGTATCCACCGCCCTGGGCACAGAGATACCTGCATAAACTAACCTGATGACCTCTTCAACAGGAGCTGCATTTGATATTGCGTTGACCAGAACCTGCATGGGATTCTCCTTTGTTCTTTCCTCAACTATTTTGAGCGCTTTAAAAACCACTTCCTGAGCTTTCGTCTTCTTTCCCTGGTATTCTCCTCCTCTCTGAGGACCTCCCCGCATCATATTGTTTATGAGCCTTTCGATAATGTTAACCTTTGATTTTCCCATAAACCTGTTTGCATGCTTTCCCTGGGAATGTGGGGTAATGATAGGGCTGAGATCTATGTATCTTGCAAGCCCCAGATCAGGGACAACTACATTATAATCAAATACGCTAAAGTCCATTTCCATACTTCACCTCACAGGTTTCTCTCTCTTTCCCTTCAGGAGCGCGTCAAGCGATATGTTATTAACCTTAACCACTCTGAACCTGACACCAGGGATATCCCCATAGCTTCTTCCCATTCTTCCACCTATGCCTTCTATCAAGACCTCGTCATGCTCCTCTATCAGGTTGATAGCACCATTACCAGGAGCGAATGCTGTAACTGTCCTTCCATTCTTTATAAGCTGAACCTTGACACACTTTCTTATCGCAGAGTTTGGCTGTTTTGCTTCCACGCCAACCTTAGCTACGACTATACCCCTTGCCTGAGGGGCTCCCTCCAAAGGATCTGACTTTTCTCTGAGCTTAAGTACTCTCTTCTTATATACTCTATCATCCCATCTGCTTGTCTTTTTTTCCTTTTTGATCTTCTTGCCAGCATAAAGTCCATTGGCCAAATATATCACCTTTAAAAGTTAAGGGTTTATCCCTTTAAATAATTAACGCGCACTTCAGAAAGAGCTATTCCCGCTCATAAACTATTTTTCCATCAATCATTGTAAGGTCAACCATCAGCTCAGATATCCTTGCTGGCTCTACTGCAAGTATGTTATCTGATAGAACTATAAGGTCTGCCAGCTTTCCCTCCTCTATGGAGCCCAGATAGCTATCCTGCCATTGTGCATATGCGCTATCTATCGTATAGAGCTTTATTGCCTGTTCAATGGTGAGCACCTGATAATCTTTACGAGTAACAATATTTTCTATACCCTCCAATGGAACAAAGGTCTCAACAGGAGCATCGGTGCCACCACAACACTTTACTCCCATCTCTATCAGTGTTCTCCAGGCATAAGCCATTTTTATCCTTTCTCCAACTCTCTCCTCAGCCCATGGGCTATCCGAGGCGGCAAATGAGAACTGTATCGATGCTATCATATCCTGCTCCTTCATAGTGTTTATAAGTTCTTCATCCATGATCTGGCAGTGTTCCACTCTATCCCTGAACGTTCCTGTGTTCAGATTCAATAGCCTATGCGATCTCTCATTCGCCTCGAGGACCGTTTTTATAGCTCTATCACCTATAGCATGGGTGCAGCACTGCAAACAAAGATTGTGAGCTTTAGTAAAGGCTTCTGTCAGCTGTTGTACATCCATAAGAAGCACCCCGCGTGTGGAGGGATCATCACTATAGGGCTCTCTGAGCGCTGCTGTTCTGCCGCCTAAAGAACCATCAGCATAAAACTTTATGCCGCATATTCGCAATCTTTCTTTTACTATATTATATGGAGAGATTATATTATTTTCAATGCAAAAATCAAGGAATTCTGAATTTAAAAGCAGGTTAACCCTTAAATCCATCATGCTCTTGCTGAAAGCATTGCGATATATTTCCAGATCGTCCAGATCTGCGCCTGCCTCCTCTATGCATGTTATCCCCTTGGATAGGGCTTTTTTAGTCATAGCATGAAGATCGTGCATAGATGGCTTCAGAGCTTTTATCGGAATCTTTAAGGTCACAGGCTCTATTGCTTTTTCTCTCAGCACCCCTGTAGGCTCCCCATCTGGATAGCGATCTATCACCCCTCCCTCAGGATCCTGTGTATTCTTGCTTATTCCTGCAATTTCAAGGGCTTTGGAATTGGCAACAGCTATGTGCCCGCACACCCTGATAAGAAGAACTGGTTTATCTGTGAAATTAAGGTCTTCTTTCGTGGGCCACCTGTATTCTCTGTTCCATTTCATCTTTTCCTGATCCCACCCTCTGCCAAGGATCCACGAGCCCTCTGGTGTAACTGCATCCCTCTCCCTCACCATTGTAATGAGATCATCTATGCTATTAGCCTCAGAGAGATCTATCTGATTCTCAAAAGATGCAAGCGAAAGAAAATGTATGTGTGCGTCTTCAAATCCTGGCATCAGCGCTCTGCCCTTAAGGTTTATCACCTTTGTCCCTGGTCCAACAAGTCTCCTTATCTCTCTATCTGAGCCAACCTTCATGATACGGTTCCCTTTTATCGCTACAGCCTCTTCAATCCTGAACCTATCGTTTACAGTTATAACAACTCCATGCAGGAACACCACATCTGCTTTTTCGGTATGCCCGAAGGGTATAAACTGCAGAACTATCTGCTTCATCAAAACAGATAGAGCTAACCGGATAAATGTTTTTTCTGATTCCGGTTTTTACTGAGCTTAAAAGGGCTTGTTGGTGTCTAATACGGACCCTTCTACATGATAAAACAAATAAAATAGAGATAAAAAGAAGAGGGTCAACAAGGATGGTCTCCTTTACCGTAGGCTAATCTTTAGCATATCAACAAGAAATTCTTAAATAATACAGACTCACATTATCATTATGTTTCTGATGAGTGCCCTCGGAGATCTTACATGGTGGTGCGCCAATCATCTCCCTTTAATAAAACACTGCTTCTACTGGTTCTATTATAATTCCCCAGAATGGCTATTTGAGCCCGTTTATGAGTGCTGGAGACTTCTAACCTTTTGCTTCAGGATAATATGATAGGCGGATCAGATGAAGCTGGAAGAGGGCCTGTTTTCGGTCCCATGGTGTTTGCTGGAGTTGCAGCAGATGAAGAAAAGCTCTTGAACGCCAGAGACTCAAAAAAGTGCACAAGGAAGAAAAGAGAAGAGCTCTATAAAGAGATAAGCAGGGTAGCAGAAAGGATAGAGATCATTAAGATAATGCCAGAGGAGATAGACGCCATGCGCGCAAATGGCAAAAACCTTAACGCTATAGAACTGGAGGCTTTCTGCTCAATCATCGAAAGATTGGGTTGCGATGAAATTTATATAGACTCCTTGGGCTCTGACTTCGAGCGCAAGATAAAAGAGACATACCCTGAATTAAAAATAATTGCAGAGTCAAAAGCTGATGATAGATATAAGATAGTCTCAGCAGCATCAATAATAGCAAAGGTGGAGAGGGACCAGGAGATGGATAAGATCGCTGAAGAGCTCAAAGAGCTAACAGGGTTATTAGTTGGGAGCGGATACCCCAGTGACGAAAAAACGAAAGCCTTTTTGCAGAGTTGGTTTGAGAGCTCGAATAGCTACCCTCCACACATAAGAAAGAGCTGGCTTCCAGCGAGGAGGTATCTGAATGGAAAACTATGACATTATCGAAAGAGCGATAGAATATCTAAAAAACAATGCTGATCTAAATGGCTTTGATAGGGTTGTTCTTTTAAAGATAGGAGAAGATGAGCTCTGTTTCAAGGTCGAAAACTCATATGTAAAAAGAGTAGAGAGTGAAAAGCCTGATATAACGATAGAGATGAGCAATGAGACTTTTAGAGCTTTAGCCAACGGAGAGCTCAGCCCCCTGAGGGCCTATGCGCTGAAAAAGGTAAAGGT
>WOYO01000038.1:0-7270 GCA_011620765.1 Thermoplasmata archaeon | reverse complement strand
TAGCCAACGGAGAGCTCAGCCCCCTGAGGGCCTATGCGCTGAAAAAGGTAAAGGTCAAGGCAAGCCTCAAAGACATAATGCTCTTGAAAAAGCTCCTAGGATGATTGCTGGAGCTGAAGTATTGCCTCAGCAAGATCCCCTTTTGTTCTTTCTAATGCTTCCTTCGCTCTCTCTTCGCTCACGTTTGCCTGCTGTGCAACCAGCTCTATATCCTCTTCCTTTATCTCCGGCTCTTGTTCTGCCTCTGTCTCAATGCTCTCTTTTCCGCTTATCTGATAGCTCTTCTGCCCCTGGGCTATTATTACCGATACCTCTGGCTCTTCTATCCTTATTATCTTACCTTTAGCCTTTATGATCACCTCATCTGCATCAAGCTCCTCCATCTTTATGCCCATCTGCTTCATTAGCTGTCTCATCTGTCTTGGATTCATCTTCCCGAACATGGTTGAAAAACTTCATATTGCAATTTATACTTTTGCCAGAATTTTTAAGGGAGAAAGAAGATTATCCTTATGAAAGAGATATATAAGGGTAAGGCAAAAACTGTGTACGAAGATGGAAACGAAGTCGTGATAGAGTTCAGGGATGACATAACAGCATTCGATGCTGTAAAGCACAATCAGATAAAGGGAAAGGGCTTTTATAATGCACAGACATCAGCAAAGCTGTTCGAGCTTCTGGAGAAGAACAACATAAAAACGCACTACATAGGAATGGACGATGATATAAGGATGAGGGCAAAACATGTTGAGATCGTACCCTTAGAGGTTATAGTGAGGAACATAGCCGCTGGATCGATAACAAAGAGCTATCCGATAAAGGAGGGAAAAGAGTTTGAAAAGCCTGTCATTCTCTTTGACCTGAAAAATGATGCATACCATGATCCTCTGCTGAACGAGGATGTAGCAGAAGCTCTTGGTGTCTCAAACAGGGAAGAGATGAACGATATACGAAATATAGCCTTGAGGGTCAATGAGGTCTTAAAGAGTTTCTTTGCGGAGCATAAGATAAAGGTTGTGGACTTTAAGCTTGAATTTGGGAGATATAAAAATGAGCTTTTGGTTGCGGATGAGATATCCTGCGATACCTGCAGATTCTGGAACGAAAAAAATGAGAGCCTCGATAAGGATCTCTACAGATTTGACAAAGGGGATGTTCTGGCGGGCTATAAGAGGATATATGATATAGTAACATCAAGCATTGGAACACAAAGTTAAGATATGCTTAAAGCAATATGCAATAGATCAGATGTTCAGCATATATATTGACGGAAAAGAGGCGCACATAAACTTTGAGGCAGCCCATATGATACCGGAGAGCGAGAGATGCAGGCATTTGCATGGACACAGCTACTTTATATATGCCAAGATAACCGGTGAAACAGAAAAGAGCATGCTTGTAGATTTTACGGCCGTTAAAAAGAGGTTGAGGGAGATAGCCTCAAAGATGGACCACAAGACTCTGGTGCCGGGAAAGGACAGCAGATTCAGGGTAGAGGGAAACAGTGTGGTAGCAGAGATTGATGACAGAAGTTATAGATTTGCAAAGGAGGATTGCTTCATACTTGATGCAGAAGCCTGCACCGCAGAGCTAATAGCAATGCACGTTCATAAAGAGCTTGATCTCAAAGATTTTAAAGTAGCGGTAGGGATAGAGGAGGGCTTGGGGAGTAGAGCATGGTACGAGCCATAGTGCTTTTATCTGGTGGTCTGGATAGCTGTGTGACGGCTTGCATAGCTAAGAGTAGGGGATATGAGCTGCATGCCTTGAGCTTTGACTATGGGCAGAGACACAAAAAAGAGCTGGAGAGCTCTAAGAATATAGCAAAAAAGCTTGGTATAGATCACAGGATAATAAAGATAGAGCTCCCTGAGCGCTCGGATGCATTAACCGGCTCTTTGTCTGTTCCGCATAACAGAGAGATAGGAAAAGAAATACCTGTGACCTATGTGCCTGCGAGGAATACCATATTCATAGCTTATGCCCTATCCTGGAGCGAGGTTATAAATGCTGATGCTATATTTATAGGAGCAAACGCTATAGACTTTTCTGGTTACCCTGATTGTACAAAAGAGTATATAGAAGCGTGGAACAATCTGATAAAGGTTGGGATGAAAAACAATGGCGTAAGGGTTGTTGCCCCACTTATAGACATGAACAAGGCTGAGATAATAAAGGAAGGAGCTAAACTCGGGGCTCCTTTTGAGCTCACATGGAGCTGTTATGAAGGCAGAGAGAAAGCATGTGGAGTATGTGATTCCTGCATGCTGAGGCTCAAAGGCTTCAAAGAGGCTGGTTTAAAGGATCCCATAGAGTATGAAAGTCAGGAAGCGGATCGCTGAAGGAGAATACGTGAAATAAAACGCCTGAATCCATAGGAGCGCTTCTGGTATCCATGCTGTCAACCCTGACTTCATTCAGCCTCACCTTAAGATCCAGCTCCCTTTTCTTAAGATCGTAAGCTCTGTACATTATCATGGAAAAGAAGAGAATGAGAGCTATCAGCACTATAGCCAGAGAGTTTCTCTTTTTTTTGCTACTGTCGTAATCATCCCAGATTCCCATTAAAAAGCATTGTTATGGCTCTTTTAAAACTTTTTGGTAGAATAACAGATTAATTTTGAGGATCTATATCTTGTTGCAAGACTCTTTTCAACCTTCAAACGCTCGTTCAAGCTCATTCAATGGCGCGTCCGTCTTTATGCCCTTTGGTGAAAAAATGGTGCGCGAAGCTTGAAAGCCCTGCTCTTGCAGTCTTTCTACAAGCACCTGCAGTTTCGGTTCTTCACTGCGAAACTTCGATGATAGACAGTCAACATCATAGTAACCTATGGTGTCTACTTCATCTAGAGCCTTCAAAAAAAGCTTTTCTACGAAGTTTTTACCTGCATACTCCTTTTTTTTGCTTATCTCCAGTGCTTTCTTTAGGATCTCTTTATCATTGAGCTTACCGGACCATATGGGACCCATACCATCTATCTGTGTTATCTCTTCTTCACAATCGCATATCTCAAAATAGCCCCTAAGATAGTGATCCTCTGCGTAAACAAAGAGTGGCTTTACCCTTTTTCCAAGCGCTTTTGCCTTTTCTGCTACAGTGTAGCAGAGCACCCTGGCGCCCAATTCTTTGCTCCAGCTAACCTTTTTTACCTTTGTGCCATAACGTTCATAGCACTTCTTTGCATTTGAACCAAAAAGGACAGCAGTATCAGTCGCCGTCACAGCCAGAAAACGTTCGGAAAGCTCCAAGCCCTTGCTCAAAAAGGGCTCAGGCGTACCGAAAGGATCAATGTCGCATAGCTCTGCGCTGTTTTTTAGAGCACAAAAATCCTCGTTCAGCACATCAGCCTCAATGCTGTTGAGCTCCAGGTTCTTTTTTATAGCAAAAAAAGCCTCTCTCTCGCAATCGTTGAAAATAACCTCTGATCCAGCTTCTTTGATCACTCTTATGCCTCTAACACCAGTTGCTGCAAAACCGTCCAGAAAGCTCTTTATACCCAGTGCCCTGCACACAAGAGTACAGATGCTCCTGTTGTTCCTCATCGCCGGATTATAGAAGATCTTACTTCGCTTTGCCGGACCCTTTGAGGTTACAGGTATCCTGGGCAGCGATATGAGCGCTTCTCCCTCTTCCAGTATCATCTTCACCTTTTATGTTTCTCAAAATATTCCTCAAATACAGGAGCAATCTGGGAGTACAAAACAGTCTTGCCCATCTTTGTAACCTCTATTATACGCACATCATCCCTCCTCCTTATGTCTTGAAGCAAGGGGTGCCTCGATTTCTTATGGAGGGTCATGAGAATGCACCTATCACTGTCCAGAAGCTTCTTCACAGCTTCAATAAACTTCTCGCTGCACATCTCCATCTTTCCGACTTCATCCACCACAACCAGATCACAGCTCTCTATAGCATCCCGTATTGCAGGAACCCCCACCTCTTCGAGATCCTTTACGTTAACCTTATACCCGCCAACCTCTGTCTCTGAGTCAAGATCTCTGTGCGCGAGCATGCCCTGCTTTTTTGTTCTCCAGTCAATTATGCTAAAACCCATCCTCTGGTTATTCTCAATTATGGGCTCGGTAACCATCCCTCCTATCACAATGCCTTTTTCTTCAAGTCTTCGAACTATCTTAAGAAGCGTCTCAGTTTTGCCGACACCGGGAACCCCAGTAAGGCCTATCTTAACTACCTCTGCAACTTCAGCCATCTCTTAAACAAGAATGCTTTATGACTATTTTTAACTTTTTAATTTTTTAACTGATTTTTTTGTTTTTTCTTTTCAATTCCCTTCGACACTGTTCAAACTTCCATTCCTATTGTTACCTGTAGTAACCATTTTCATAAGCTTCAGAATCTGTTTTTACCCGAAGCGCTGGCAGGATATAAAAAAGAAGAAAAAGCCACCAAAGTCAAAAAGCCCGCGTTATATTGTTGCGCTTATTGCCTGGGCAGCTTTCTTTGCATCCCCTATCGCAAGTATCACTGTCGCAGAGCCTCTTGCTATATCCCCACCAGCAAATATGCCTTTTCTCGTTGTTGCCTTCGACACTTCATCAACAAGTATGTATCCTCTTTCATTCTTTTCCATACCATCCGCTTTCACCAGGGGGTTTGCCTGCGTACCTATAGCATCGATCACCTGATCGCATTCCATGACAAAGTTTGATCCCTCTATGGGCACGGGCCTTCTCCTTCCACTCGCATCAGGTTCACCGAGCTCCATCCGTATACACTCCATGCCAGTAACATTGCCCTTCTCATCTCCGAGTACACGAACGGGTAAAGTCAACCAGTCAAAGATAACGCCCTCCTCTTCAGCATGCTCGACCTCTTCTACCCTCGCAGGGCTCTCCGCCTTTGTCCTTCTGTAAACGACGTGGACCTCTTCCGCGCCCAGCCTCAAAGCTGTCCTTGCAGAATCCATCGTGACATTACCCCCTCCTATCACAGCAACCTTCTTTCCTATCTTGATCGGAGTATCGTATTCCGGGAAGAGATAAGCCTTCATCAGATTCGAACGAGTCAGAAACTCATTAGCAGAGTATACATCGTTCAGGTTTTCACCGGGAATGCCCATGAATTTGGGGCTACCTGCACCATTCGCAACAAACACGCCATCAAACTCATCAGCGATCTCGTCCAGGCTTTTTGTTTCCCCGACAACAAAGTCTGTCACAATGTTTACCCCCATGGCCTTTATACCCTCTATCTCATGATCGATTATGTTCTTAGGCAGCCTGAACTCTGGTATACCATAGACAAGAACACCACCGGCTCTATGGAGTGCTTCAAAAATAGTAACGTCGTATCCAGCTTTTACAAGGTCAGAAGCGCATGTAAGGCCTGCAGGACCGCTACCAACGATTGCTATCTTCTTGTTCTTTTTTGGAGCCACGATCGCCTGTGGGCGTATATCGTTGTTTCTTGCGTAATCGGCAACGAACCTCTCTAACTTTCCAATATTTATGGGCTTTCCTGTCCTGTTGAAAACACAGTTACCCTGACACTGGGTCTCCTGAGGACAAACTCTGCCACACACCGCCGGTAAGCTGTTGGTCTCCAATATCTTCTGGTAGGCCCCTGCAAAATCCTCCTTGACTATAAGATCTATGAACTCAGGTATCTTGACCTCTGCTGGGCACCCCTTAACGCATGGTGCCGTTTTACACTCTAAACATCTCTGTGCCTCATATATTGCATCTTCGGTGCTGAAGCCCAAAGGAACCTCATTGAAGTTGTGTATCCTCTCTTTTGGGTCCTGTTCCTTCATCTCTCTCGGCTCTCTCCTGTACCTCTCCTTGGGTGGTATTGGCTCTGCCATTTCACTGCCTCCTTTTCATATATAGATCCATCGCTATCTTTTCTTGCGGTTTATACCTCATAAGTCTATTCATGAACTCGCTCCAGTCAACTAAATGCCCATCAAACTCTGGCCCATCAACGCAGGTTAATTTTGTTTCCTCTCCTACGGTAACCCTGCATGTCCCACACATGCCCGTAGCATCAACCATTATTGCATTCAGACTCACTATGGTTTTAACGTTGTATCCTCTGGTCAATAGCGCCACATTTTTCATCATTATCGCAGGGCCAACAGCCCATACTCTCGCTATATCCTCTTCTTCATCATTATCAAGAAGATCCTTGAGAGCATCTGTCACAAAACCCTTTCTTCCATAGCTACCGTCATCTGTTGTGACTATCACCTTATCAGACACTTTTCTGATATCCTCTTCCATAAAGATTAGCCCCTTATTCTTTGCTCCTATGATCGATATCACCTCATTTCCTGCCTCCTTTAAAGATCTTGCGATAGGGTGTATTGCTGCTATCCCTGTGCCCCCACCGACACAAACTACCCTCCCATAGTTCTCAATCTCTGATTGTTTGCCTAATGGCCCCACAAGAGAGAACAGCTCATCACCTTCGTTCATGTCTGCAAGTTGCGCGGTAGATTTCCCCGCAACAAGAAAAACCAGAAAGATCTTTTTCCCGGATCTGTCATAATCCGCTATAGTCAATGGTATCCTTTCTCCCTTTTCATGGGTCATCACCATAACAAACTGCCCTGGTTCAACTTTTTCAGCAACATATTGCGCATCCACCCATATACCGTACAACCCTTCTGCATATTTTATCTTACTCTCTATCTTATACATAGCGCGCCTCCAAACTTTAAGTGAATAGGACTACGTCTTAAATATTTTTTTGTATTTGTACGCGGATTTATAGACTATGACATTGTAAAGCACACTTATAAGATATGTGTATACCCTCCAGCACAGCAGGCTCTTCACCCTTGAGCGCCATTAACGGCCCATTATGTAGCTGAAGAGGTGCCTCTATTGCTTGCTCCGCGCTCTGTCATAGATAAATTTGTTCAAACCTCCTCGTAACCAAAGGGCTATTTGATTTCTCTATAATTCTTTATTTCATCATTTTCAGATATCTCTTGTGGGATACGAAACCTATAGCTATTGTGCTTTTCAGACCAGCGCAAGTTTTTTCACCAGAAGCTTCTAATCATCAGTGAAGGCAGTTCAAGATCCCTAAAATTGGTTATTTCGCAAAAGAGCTCCGCAGAAGGCTTCTAAATCCAGAATATGCACCTTACCTCTGTGCCATTCTCTCAGAATCTGATCATTTTTCTACATACCCCCAGAGATCCTCTCTGGTAAGAGCGCTTCTTCTCTTCATCACCTCCCTTCTGTTCCCTATCAGCATGCAAAGTTCCCTCACGAATTTTATATGGTATTTCATCTCTAG
>WOYO01000041.1 GCA_011620765.1 Thermoplasmata archaeon | reverse complement strand
TCATGTCAATATTGTGTTTCGATTTTTTAATATTTAATCTTTTGCCTCTATGGGTATATCCATGAGGTTTAGAAGGATTGGCATAACGTCTTTACCCCTTATCCTTCCTATATGACCGTTTACACATGAGAGTTCATCAAATTCTTTCACTTCGTCCCTCCTTACGTTTTTTGAAAAGAATAGAATGGGCGAAGCATCGCCTGTTATGCTACCGGTTGCTGTGGATCTTGTGTAGTCACTGGTTACCCCTATAGTTGTCTCTTCTCCCACTTCCTGGAGCAGATAACCCAGCGCTGCATCTATGCGCTCTATGGCATCTATCTTGCCCTGCACATCTTTTTCCCTCCCGAATATATCCGGCATTTTTATGGAGAGAAGCACAAAATGATAGTTTATCAGCCCTTCAATCACACCCTCCATTTTTGCTATCAAATTGGTGTTTTTTCCCCCGGTGGCTCCCTCAACGTCTATGACGTCCATCCCGCATAACCTTGAAACTCCCTTCACCAGGTAGTGCCCTGCAACGCAGGCCCCTTTTACTTTATATTTTTCGTTGAAATTTTCTATCTCTGGAACCATCATGGGATCTCTCAGGATCAGGGCATTTGCTGGCAATTTCCTGCGCAGTTTCCTGCGCCTGTTGATATCGCTATCCTTAAGCGTCTTTGTCGCATTTTCTATAAATTCGTTTAATATTTGAGCGGTTGTTTTTGCCTCTTCACTACCATTGATAGACTTAAAGTGGGGCATACCCCCATTTGCTATGGCTTTTATCTGATTTGATAGCCCCTTTCCGTGCAGAACAACTCCACACTCACTTGTACCTATGCTCTTAGCTGCACTTGTCACTTCATCAAAGGAATTAACAGATATGTGCACACCATTTATATTCATCCCATCCAAGTTGAGTGCTAAAACTTTTCCTCCTTCTTCGAGTCCAGCATCCGGACTTATCATCCTCCCTTCATCATCTACGCTGGCAAATGTGCCCTGAAGCGTTAAATCTCCTGGGTTTAGCCTGGATCCAAGGCCCGCGTTGACTATAGGAGAGAGCCCGGGATAATCCTGCAGATCATAACCGAGAATGGAGAAGGCCGAGATAGCTTCCCCAGGCTTTACTCCAGCGTGTATAGGGTACATCAGACCATTGATCCCTTTGTTTGCGAGATCGTTGAGGTTCCTTTTATATGCGTACTGGAGCGGTGTCCTGTTGTCAAGCTTTGTCACAGGCCTGTCTGAAGAACCACTGAGGATTATTAGTACACCATTCATCTTTAATTATGTATTGAGTCTTTTATATAAAAAACTTTATCCTAAATATATCCAAAATCAGATTATGCCCGCCTTTTGCAGAATGAGTAGATCCTCTGTAGAAAGCTTCTCTCCTCTCTGGAATCTTGCTAATATCTCTTCTGCCTCTTTGCTGATCTCCTCTTTCTTCTTCTCATCAGCCGCTTTCTTTTTCTTCTTCTTTTCTTCTCTTGTTTTTCTTTCGAGCTCGTTTATTCTATCAACAAGCTTTATGTGCTCCTCATGCGCCTTATCTGCCTCTTCTCTTGTCTTTGTTATTTCATCCCTTACGCTCTCAAGTTTGCTCCTTATTTCATCAGCCTGTTTGAATACCTCTACCATGTTTTCATGCTCTCTCTGTGCTTCTTCTGAGGTCTCCCTTATCCTTTTATTTAGCTCTCTCAAGCTGCTCCTTAACTCTTTTAATTTTGCGTTTTTTTCATTTATAACAGAGTTCTGTGAGAGCAACTCTTCCCTCATTTTGATTTCTCTGTTGAGCTTTGCGACCTCCTCTATGATCTCCCTCTCCTGTTGGGGGGTTAAAACTGTCGTCATCTGTTTGAACTCGAGTCTCTTCAACCGTTTTTTGAGCGCCCCTATAGTCATGTTGTTTGTTGGGAGTATCTCCCTTTTGATCCTGGATATCTCATCGGATAGCTCTTTTATGCTCGTCAGTAGCTTATCCTTCTCTACCCTCAGCTCCTTTACCCTGCTGTTGAACTCGTCTCTCTTGCTTTTGTGCTGAACTGCTTCATCTATCTTTGTTTTCAGCACATCTTCAGTCTCATTTCTGGTGCTAATTAGCTCCTTTACCCTTCTGTTGAGTTCATCTCTTTTATTTCTGTAAAACTCAGCTTGCCTGTTGAGGTCTCCGATCTCCTCCTCAGCTTCCATCCTAACGGTTATGGTTGAAAGCATATTTAAAGATTTGTTTTGCTTGCATATGTGAGAAGTGCTTTAGATAGAAAAATGGTGTTTTTTTATATAGCAGATATCCGGCGATAGTTTTATTAGCTGCTTTTTTTATTACTATGTAGTGATAAAAATGGGAAAGCTTAACGGAAAAAAGATAGCGGTTGTGCTGGAAAATGATTTTGAGGACTCCGAGTTCTACGTGCCTTACAACAGGCTGAAAGATGAAGGAGCTGAGCTTACAATAGTGGGCCTTGAGAAGGGAAAGGTGCTCGAGGGCAAGAGTGAGGGATATAAAGCAAAGACAGATAGGAGCTTTGATGAAGTTAAACCTGAGGATTTTGATGCGCTTTTGATACCTGGAGGTTATTCGCCAGATAAACTGAGAGCTCACGAAAAAGCTGTTGACTTTGTAAAGGGTTTTGAAGGAAAGCCTGTGTTTGCGATATGCCATGGTCCCCAGTTACTGATATCTGCAGAGATGGTGAAGGGTAAAACCGTCACTTCATGGGCTTCTGTGGCCGTGGACCTCAAGAATGCTGGAGCAAACTGGGTTGATAGAGATGTTGTCATTGATGGTAATCTGGTGACATCAAGGAAGCCAGCTGATCTTGAGGCTTTTGTTGGGGCGATAATAGGTATGCTAGGAAAGTGATATAAACAAAAAACTCAATTATAAAATATGGTTGTAGCTTATCTGTTAGCGCTGGTAGAAACGGGTAAAGAGCACCAAGCAGCGGAGGAGATATCGAAGGTGCAGGGGGTCAAGGAAGCTGTAATAACCTACGGTACCTGGGACCTTGTAATAAAAATTTCTTCAGACACTCTGAATGAGCTTGATATGATCATCACAAAGATAAGGGGGATACCACTTGTTCAGCAAACCGAAACCCTTATAGGCATATAAAAGGCAGAGCAATGAAGGTAGGGATGCTCGGCTGGGAATATCCGCCATTCAAGGTTGGTGGGCTGAGTATTCACTGCTATGAACTTACCTCAAGGCTTGCAAAGGGCTGCTCTTCCATAGATTTTTATATGCCAAAGACTGGCCTTAAAATAGTTTCGCCAAATGAAAAGATAAGAATAATAGAGGTACCGCTGTCAAATACGGAAATAAATCCTTACTTCAGAATCTCTGCAGGCAACAGCCTTGTGGATCTTGAGCTCAACGACTTTTTCAGCGCTGTTGAAGCTTACAACAAGAGGGTTATAGAGTTCTTCCTTGAGTACAGCAGTGATTGCGATGTAATACATTGCCATGATTGGATAACCCTGGGAGCTGCTGTTGAGCTAAAAAGAATGCTGAAGAAGCCTCTTGTTTTTACTGTTCACAGCACCGAATATGACCGCTCTGCATATTTCTTTCCCATGCAGTGGATAATCGATAGAGAAAGGTTTGGCATGGAGAATGCTGATAGGATCATAGCTGTGAGCAAAAGGACGAAAAAGCTGATAGAAAAAGAATATGGCATAGATGGTAGCAAAATTGTGGTTGTTCCCAATGGCATCGACTTCTCAAGATTTGAGCGTAAAGAAGAGAGAGATTATGAGAGAAAAAACAGGATTCTCTTCGTTGGAAGGGTGACCAGGCAGAAGGGATTAACATTTTTTGTGCATATGGCAAAGAAGGTTCTTGAGAAGGAGGATTGCAACTTTGTGGTCATAGGAAAGGGTGATGAGCTTCCTAACTTGATAAAGCTCACCATAGATCTCAAGATAGCTGATAAATTTTCTTTTTTAGGGTTCCTGCCAGACGAGGAGGTTGTCGAATACATGTACAACAGCGATCTCTATGTTCTGCCCAGTGTTTCCGAGCCCTTCGGTATAGGTGTGCTTGAAGCGATGAGCACGGGTTTACCGGTTCTTATCTCCAGAAGCACAGGTGTTGGGGAATCACTGATTCACTGCTTTAAGACGGAATTCTGGGATGTGAATGATATGGCAGATGTTGCTATAGCGATTTTGCGCCACAGGTCTATGAGAGAGATCATGGGAAAGAATGGAAAAGAAGAGGCTAGGATATACACTTGGGATAGGTGCGCTAATGAGACAAGAAGAGTTTATGAAGAGGTGGGGTAATGGCAGATATTTGCTTCTACTTTGAGGTCCACCAGCCAGTGAGGCTGAAACGTCTCTCTGTGTTTGATGAGGTAAAGAAACCTATAGAGAGCTATTTTGACTGGGAAAAGAATAGAGAAATATTTCGGAAGGTGGCTGAAAAGTGCTACTATCCTGCAACCAACATGTTTCTGGAGCTTCTTGATGAGTATAAGGAGCTAAAGCTATCATTCAGCCTCTCCGGCACCTTTATAGAGCAGGCAAAGAGATTTGCACCGGATGTGCTAGACCTCTTCAGTGACCTTGTCAAAACAGGAAGGGTTGAGCTTTTGTGCGAGACTTACTACCATTCACTCTGCGGCCTATGGGAAAAACAGGATGAATTTAAGGAACAGCTCGAACTACATAGAAAAACGATGGAAGAGTTATTCAACGTCAGACCCAGGGTTGTGCGCAACACAGAGCTCATATATGATAACCGAATAGCCAGGAGTGTTGCTGATCTTGGCTTTGATGCGATTATAACGGAGGGCACAGAAAAGATCCTTGGCTGGAGAAGTTCTAACTTCCTGTACAGCTCACAGGATGAGAGATTGAGAGTCATCCTGAAGAACTACAGGCTCAGTGATGATATAGCCTTCAGATTCTCAAATGCTTCCTGGAATGAATATCCTTTGACTGCAGAGAAGTATGCAAACTGGATAGCAAAGACTCCCGGCGAATATATTGGCTTGTTTATGGATTATGAGACATTTGGTGAGCACCAGTGGAAGGAGACAGGAATATTTGATTTTATGAGAGCTCTGCCTGAACAGCTTCTTTCAAG
>WOYO01000039.1 GCA_011620765.1 Thermoplasmata archaeon | reverse complement strand
TAACAAGTGCTTCTCGCATAAGTGATAAGCGGGTTTTTGATATTTCTTTATTGCTCAACTCAAATATTTTTATATAGAAAACTTATTACTTCATGGATCCTTGGATAACTGAGGTAAAGAAACTTGTAGGCGAAGATAATGTCATTTCTGATCCAGATACAGAGAAAATGGTGGGTTACGCCAGGGATGAATCAGGGGTGCAGACCATTTATATGCCGGATGCTGTTGTTAAGCCATCAACCGTAGAAGAGATCTCTGGGATCATGAGAATAGCCAATAGAGAAACCATTCCTGTAACTGTCAGGGGCGCGGGTAGCAACCTTGTAGGCTCATGCCTTCCTGTAAAAGGAGGTATTCTGATATCCACTGAGAGAATGAACCATATCATAGAGATAGACAGAGAGAACATGGTTGCGGTTGTTGAACCGGGAGTTATAACAAAAGATCTCTGCGAAGCAGTTGAGAAAGAAGCTCTTTATTACGCCGGTTATCCTATGAGTGTTGAGACGAGCACGATAGGTGGCAATGTAGCCCACAATGCCGGTGGTGGAACAGTTATAAGGTATGGGAACACCGGTAAGCACGTTCTCGGTCTGGAGGTGGTTCTGCCTGACGGCGACATAGTCTCTCCTGGAGGGAAAAGGAGAAAGGACACAAATGGTTACAATCTAGTGCAGCTCTTTATTCAATCTGAAGGAACACTCGGCATATTCACAAAAATAATACTCAATCTGCTGCCTCTCCCTGGCCCGAGGGCGACACTGCTCATGGCCTTTAATAGGATAGAAGATGCAGTGAAGGCAGCACCAAAGCTTATGACGGGCTTGAGATCTCTGCCCCTCTCCATAGAGCTTATGGATAGAGAAACAGCTGATCTCTGTTCAGAGTACCTCCATGAGAGATTTCCCGTAGATATAGGCAATGCTTACATTCTTCTGCAGCTTGAGAGCGATAGCGAAGAAACTCTTTTCTCTCTGTGTGAAAAAGCGGAATCCTTGTCTGGATCACTTGAGACATTTATAGCTGAGAATAAAAGCGAGAGCGATAGACTATGGAGGATGAGGATGAGCGCAGGAGAGGCTGGGAGAGCAAAGGATCCTTTTGTTGGGCTAGAAGAAGTTGTTGTTCCCCTCTCAAAGATCCCTGAGATAGCTGATGATATAAAAAAGATCGCTGATATGCGTGGAATAAAGTGTTTTCTTACAGGGCACATAGGAGATGGAAACATACATCTCATGGTTATGAAACCAGAGGGTGTTAAACCAGAGGATTGGCCGGAGATCCTTGAGGTATTTATGCAGGAGGTTTGTAAGAGAACCATAGCTCTTGGCGGTGACATAAGCGGTGAGCATGGGATAGGATTGACTAGAAAGAAGATACTAAAAGAGACAAGGAGCAGAGAGATAGAGCTCATGAAGAGCATAAAGAGGGCTATAGATCCAGAAGGAATACTCAATCCTGGAAAGATCTTTGATTAATCTCTCAGATCGTATGCTACCATACCTGAAGGAAGCTTGGGGTAGAAGTCAGTAGATTTTTGAGGCATAACTTCACCATGGGCGCTGACTTTATTTACCTCCTCTATACCTGTGGGATGCAGCAGGAAAAGGAGATCATTTTTCCCGATCATTGCTTCATTTGCTTCTCTAACGTATTTAACGTGCGCCTCTATATCCTGTATGCCAAAGGCCTCTTCTATCACAAGCCTCTGGAATATGGCTGTATCAAGCATCCAGTAGTCCTTAGTGTGCTCTCTTTCATCAAAATTATAGGTCTTGGGCCTCAACGAAAAGATCCTTGAGCCATCATACATTATAAACTCATGCTTCTCAGGCTCCCTCATCGTTTTGATCTCTTCAACATCAAAGAGTTTTCTCATTCTGCTCTTCTCTTCCTCGCCCAGGGTTACATCGTATAGAAGCCTGTGGGTTGGCAGTATTATCAGCGCAGGATCTCTCATGCTTACAAAAACAGCCATCTTATACTCAGCACCTTTTTCCTTTAAGTATTCTAAAGCCACCTCATATCTGTGATGCCCATCTGCTATCAGCACCTTCTCGTGCAGAAGAGCATTTCTTATCCTTTCAACCTCCTCTCCGCTTATTCTGTACAAACTGTTCTTAACCCCTGCCTCTGTTCCTTCTGCAATCTTCTCTTCGTAGCTGACTTTAACATCCTTATCATAAAGGAGAAATATGGGCTCTAAATCGCACTCCGTTTCTCTCAAAAGCTTCAGGCGATCCTCCTTGGGTTTTGATAGAGTCTTTTCATGCTTTACAACATCATTCTCATCAAGTTTGAAGATCGCAAAAAATCCTCTGCGCACAAAAGTTTTCCCTTTGTATCGAAACTCCTGTTCTAAAGGGTATATGGAATCAACTTCATCTTTTTTTAATATGCCCTTGTCTATCCACTCCCGGAGTGTCTTGGCAGCAGAAGCGTGGGACTCCCTGTTGAGGATAAGCCTGGCGTAATTGTATTGTTTTTTATAATACTCTTCCTGCATCTCATCTGTTATCTTGTCATACGGCTGGGTTATCACATCGCTTAAGTTAGAGAAGGAGTAGCGCAAGCCCCTAAAGCCATTTATCTCTACCATTCAGACACCCAGCGCTTCCATAACCTTCCGGGCTATTTCCATACCGCAGCGCTCCTGCCCCTCTATGGTCTGTCCTCCGATGTGGGGCGTCAGAACAATATTGTTCAGGGTTAGCAGCGGGCTATTCTTTGGTGGTTCAGACTCATAAACATCTATACCTGCTCCGGCAAGCTTGTTACTTTTGAGCGCTTCGTATAGCGCCTTTTCATCCACTATACCGCCTCTGGCGCAATTTATAAGGATAGCCCCGCTCTTCATGCGGTCTATCTCTTTTTTACCTATCATCCCTCTAGTTACACTATCAAGTGGCACATTTATAGAAACAATATCGGCACCTGATAAGAGATCTTCAAGTGAAACAATCTTTACGCCCTCTATCTGGCATCCTATCTCAAGGTGCGCTCTAGTTGCGATCACATTCATCCCTATGCCAAGAGCAGCCTCAGCGATCTCGCATCCTATGCCACCCAAACCGATTATGCCCAGGGTCTTTCCCTTCACCTCTCTTCCTTCAAACCTTTTCTTCTCCCACTTTCCTTCCTTTACGGATGCTGTTGCATTAACGAGATCCCTTGATAGCGCAAAAATCATTGCTATAACAAGCTCTGCCACAGACCTGGAGGTCGCTCTGGGCGTGTTAATCACCTTTATGCTCCTCTTCCTCGCAGCTTCTATGTCTATATTATCAAGCCCAACACCAGCCCTGCCAATAACCTTTAGCTTCTTTCCTTTTTCTATCACGCTTGCTGTTATCTTCGTTGCGCTTCTCACTATAACCGCATCAAAATCCTCTATCAGCTCCCCAACGTCTCTGCTACCTTTTATCTCTACATCAAGCTTGCTCTTCAGAAGCTCTATGGCGCCATCAGATATCGGATCGCAGATAAGAACCTTCAAGATATCACCTCATCTATCCTTGCAGTGAGCTCCTGCACATCCTTTAGAGTGAGATCGCCCATGTGCGCTATGCGGAATGTGCTCCCTTTTATCTTACCATAACCATCAGATATAGTCATGTCCCTGAGAGCTTTGTTCAGCTCACCCACATTTATATTCTTTGTGTTTCTCACACATGTAACAGTGACGGATTCATAGCCAGGTTCAGCAAACAGAGCGAAGTTCTTTTTAGCCCAGTTACGCACATGCTCTGCCATTTCAACGTGCCTTCTATACCTGCCTTCCTTTCCTTCTTTAAGCATGTAATCCAGCTCTGCATCTAGAGCAAACATGAGCGATATTGCGGGCGTCTCAGGCGTCTGCTTTTTGGTTTCCGTATATTCAATCATGTGCTCAAGGTCAAAGTAGTATCCTTTATCCTTTGCATTCTTTGATTTCTCAAGCATAGCATCACTCATTGTGCATATCGCTAAGCCCGGGGGCAGAGCAAAGCATTTCTGGCTGCTGGTGAGCACCATGTCTGCAAGATTTACATCTATGTTATCTCCCCCAAGAGAGGAAACCGTATCCACCAGAAGCAGGGCACCGTGTTTTTTTACTACAGGGGACAGCTCTTCAAGCTTTGCCCTTACGCCTGTGCTGGTTTCATTCTGAACTACGGTCACTGCCTCATATTCTTTTTCTTCTAACTTTCTCTCAATTGCCTCTGGCTTTACAGCCTTTCCCCACTCAAATTCAAGCCTATCTACCTCTTTTCCGCAGGCTTCTGCTATCTCTGCCCAGCGCTCTGAGAACGCGCCATTAACACAGCAGAGCACTCTTTTATCAACACCATTTCTTATGGCAGCCTCCATCAGCCCGGTGCCAGAAGAAGTATAAACACAGGTATGCATATCTGTATCAAGAAACTTTTTCACCTTTTCTATGATCCCACCATAGAGCTCAGAGAACTCTTTGCTCCTGTGGCCTATCATCCATTGCGCTTGAGCATCCAGAACCTCTTCTCTTACCTCTGTGGGCCCCGGGATGAACAGTTTTTTATGTGTTCCACTCCTCACCATAGTGATAAGGTGTTTTTTTACATAAATAGTTAACTCATCAGTCTGCTCTGGGACAAAATTCACGTGTCTCAAAATATGATCACATAGGTGCACCTGCCTCCCTTCTTTTTTGTAACTTCTATCCCTCTTATATAGGCTATACGGATCTTCGTATGGTTTGCTATCTACTCTATTATAGTTATGATGATGACAAAGGAAATGTTTATGGAAGAAAAACCATCCCTTATCTGATTGTGAAAGGAGAGCTTGGCATGAAGCAGTTCCTAAAACCAATCCATGAATATGCTAAATGACGTGAAGCTAGGATGGATCCTATAGTCCTTGACGATATTACAAGAAGTGCTCCCAACCTCTTTGGAAAGCAAAACAATATAAATAATAAGGCCAATAATAATGGATGAAAATGAAATGGATCTCTTTGATGCTAGTTCTGGTGATAGTATCGGCCAGCGTGGGAGTTGTTGAAGCACAGAAAAAACCCATGGAAGGGATGGAGAGGCGGAGAATGATGGAAGCACCAAAAGACTACAGGTTCTGTGGTCTGGAGGACGTCTTTTTAATAGGCCCTCT
>WOYO01000093.1 GCA_011620765.1 Thermoplasmata archaeon | reverse complement strand
TGTAGGAAAAACTAAAAAATCACAAAGTAAAAAAAACGTTAGAGCCTTCACTCAGTAGTGGATAGCGTACGAAGAGAAGTTCTTAGGCTTGCTGTTCCAGCGATGGGATCAAATGTTTTGAGGCTTCTGGTTACAACCGTAGACATGATAATGGTTGGAAGGCTCGGGCCCATAGAGATAGGAGCTGTAGGCACAAGCAACATCCTTGTCTTTCTATTTCAAGCTATAATGATAGCAGTATCAAACGGCTCTATGGTTGTTGTAGCCTATTTCTATGGTAAAAGGGAGTATAGCGAAGCAAATGAAGCTTTTTCGGAGAGTGCGATAGTTTCAATCCTGCTTGGGGTAGCTATGGGCTCTATCGGGTTCTTTTTTGGGAAAAGCATGCTCTCCTTTATGACGGATAGCGAAGCGGTTCTATCGAATGCAGAGAGCTACATAAATGTGCTCATGCCTTGTTTGCCATTCATGTTCTTCGGATTTCTCTGTTCCCATGTTTTCAAAGCATCTGGAGATGCTATAACCCCTCTCTATCTGGATGGTATAGCCAATGTTATCAACATCATACTGGACTATATTTTCATATTTGGACTGGGATCTTTTCCTTCTATGGGGGTCGCAGGTGCAGCACTTGCAAGCTCTGTTGCCTTTGTGATAAACGCGCTCCTGTACTTTATCTTGTTTCTGTCAAAGAACCGCAGGTTGGGGATATTCTTTCCGACAAGGATTGCCTATTTAAGGGATGTATTTTATTATGGATTCCCGACAGGAATAGAACAGATAGCTGCGCAGATATCAAATTTTATCTACACGGCAATGGTGGGCTCGCTGGGGGAAATAGCTCTCGCTGCACATGTTGTGGGAACAAGAGCAGAGGCATTCTCATTCATGCCTGGTTTTGGATATTACACAAGCTCATCGGTTCTTGTTGGTCAGGGGTTGGGTGCTGGAGATGTGAAAAAGGCAAGGAGGGGGGCAATGGAATCTCTCTCCCAGGGCGTCCTGCTGACAGGTGTTTTAGGCCTTCTTCTGGTAATTTTCCCCAGGGAGTTGTCGATGATATTTACCAGCGAGCCTGAGGTAATAGAGCTCAGCAGAATCTATCTAATACTGATGGGTGTGTCACAGGTCACTTTAGCGATGGATTTTGCTATGCGGGGCGCTTTGAGAGCCTCCGGAAATACGACATATCCCATGTGGATCACCATCATAGGCAGGTTTGTGGTGAGACTTGGTGTTGCCTATTTGCTCGGCTTTGTACTCGAGATGGGGCTCTTTGGCATCTGGCTCGGGATGATGGCGGACATGTTTTTTAAGGGCATACTTGAATATGTGAAGTTCATCAGAACAGATCTCACAAAAGCAAAGATATCTTCAAGAGAGAGAGAAAAACTTTAGCTGCTTTTAGCCTTGATGGAGCGTCATAGTTCCTTATCACAGGTTTCCAGAATGTTTGGATGATCTATAAATATCAGAACTGTAATGAGGACTTATGGATTTTTGGGGCTTAATAGATCTGGTAGACTCCTTTATATGGGGACCCTATTTTGGCATACCTCTGCTTCTTGGCACAGGGGTAATGCTTCTTTTTCTGCTTCGTGGTGTTCAGTTCCGATGGTTTGGACGTGCATGGAGATACACCTTAGGCAGAGGAGTTGAAGGTGAAGGGGACATAACTCCATTTCAAGCGCTCTCCGCGGCTATGGCAGCTACAATAGGCGTTGGAAACATGGCTGGTGTTGCTACAGCAATAGCTATGGGTGGAATGGGCTCTCTCTTCTGGATGTGGGTTGCAGCCATACTCGGCATGGGAACAAAGTACGCAGAGGTTACCCTTGGCACCCGTTACAGAAAGGATCTGCCAGATGGTACAAAGCTTGGTGGTCCTTTTGCAGCGCTGGAGCATACAAAGCTTCCATGGCTGGGCCTTGTTTTCTCAATACTCACAGTCATAGCTTCACTTGGCATAGGCAACATGAACCAGGCAAACTCATTAGCTGTCGGATTTGAGGATGCTTTTGGTCTGCCAAGGTGGATCTCCGGGGTAATATGCTCAATTTTCATAACTCTGATACTTGTAGGAGGGATAAAGAGGCTTGGAGAGACTGCGGCGTTGATTATTCCCTTCATGTCTCTCTTATATATGGCAGGAGGAATAGGAGTGCTCGTTGCTTTCAGCGAGAACATAGTTCCTACCCTTCATATGATATTTCATGATGCTTTCACCGGTAGCGCTGCGGCAGGTGGTTTTGCGGGATCTACCATCGCGATGGCCCTGCAGTATGGTGTTGCAAGAGGAATATTCTCAAATGAAGCTGGTCTCGGTAGCGCACCTATGGCGCATTCTGCTGCTAAAACAGATGCTGTGCATCAGGGAACCGTATCTATATTAGAACCTTTTATAGATACAATAATCGTTTGCTCAATAACGGGTTTAGCGATAGGTGTGACAGGAGCATGGAGCACAGGTATGACAAGCACTGCTCTAACACAGGAAGCTTTCAGGAGAGCATATGGGCCTGCTGGTGGAATGTTTGTTGCTATTGTGTTGATACTCTTTGCCTTCACAACGATACTATCATGGAACTTCTACTCAAGGCAGAATATGCTGAACATAGTTCAGCACATTGTAAAGAAACCTGAACGCTTTGAAAAACTTTATCCTGTGCTCTCAAACTCATGGATAGCACTCTGGGCTGTGCTGCTCATAATAGGCACAACTATAGAGGTGGAGCTTCTCTGGAGCATATCAGACATATTTAATGGGCTTATGATGGTCCCTAATCTGATAGGCATATGGCTTCTTGCTGGAGAGCTTAGAAGGCTAACTAAAGGGTAAGGATTACCGCTTTCAGCGGTGGCATCTTTATAACGCCCTCAAAGCTCTCTGAGCTACCAACAGCGCTCCATCTTCCTTTCGGCAGAGTAAAGTTCTGTGATGTGTATCCATTGTTCGCTATCACAAGAATGTTTTCTCCTCTAAAGAATGAGATTATATTTTCTTCATATCTGTACAGTGAAATAGAGTTGCTCTGCAGCTGAGGACCTCTTATACTGGATAATTTTTTGAAGTATGAAAAAACCTCTTCGTTGCTCTCATCCCATTGCACAGGATACCTTTGAGAGTCATGGTACTCCTTCTGTCCTGTTATACCTCTTTCATCACCCTGGAATATGACCGGTGTTCCTGGCATGGAGAATAGGAGAGTCTCCAAAAGCTCAAGCCTTAGTACCCCTATTGCCTTTGCTTCTTCGCTGAAGTTTCCACCACCGAGTTCCGTTAGCACCCTGCTAGTGTCATGGGTGCTTACCACATTGAAGCCCATGCCATAAACATTCTCTCCATAGGCGGAAAAATACTCGCCAAGAGCAAAAAAAGCATTCTCAGCACTCATAGTTCCGTTTGCAAATGGTAAGAGTATATTCCTTCCCAAAGCGTAGTTCATCAGGGAGTCAAACTGATCACCCTGGAGCCATGAAGGATCCAAGCTCCATATCTCTCCCACAATATAAGCGTCAGGATGCCCATCCTTAACCCTTGCTCTGAGCTCTGCGAAGAATGTATGTGCGTCTATGACTTCGTTCGGGACATCTATGCGCAGGCCATCAAAGCCAAAGTCTAGCCAGTGATCCACCACATCATAGAGATGTTCTTTTACCTCCGGGTTTGTGTGGTTCAGCTTTGGTAAACTTGGTACCCCCCACCAGCACTCGTAGGCATCAGCATCTCCTGGCTCAAAGGGGTATCCCTTTATGAAATACCAGTCCCAATATGGGCTCTCTTTCCCTCTCTCAATGATATCCTGGAAGGCGAAGAAACCTATGCCCGTATGGTTTGGAACAAAATCAAATAGAACTTTCATGCCTCTTTCATGCGCCTCGTCTAAAAGTGCCTTCAACGTTTCATTACTTCCAAACTTTTTTGAGGGGGACATGTAATCATAAGTGTCATATCCGTGCGCACTTCCACTCTCAAATAACGGATTTATATACAATAGATTTACTCCCAAGGATTGAAGATAATCGAGCTTTTCTATTATTCCTTCCATATCCCCACCGAAGTATTGATGGCAGCACAGGAGTGGGGTTGGTGCATCACTCCAGTTGCTCAATACTGGCTCTACACCAATACCATAGCTATATTCATCGCATGCTAGCGCGGAAACATCGTTGCTCTCGTTACCATTGAAAAAGCGTTCCGGGAATATCTGGTATGTGATGCCATCATCAACCCATTGCAGCTCCTTGAATGAGAGATCATCCATGCTTCCATTCAGCATTGTCTCTCCGCTATTGCGCTCTATACGTATTGTATAGTTCCTGTTTTCTAATGGTGTTGGTATTGTTGGTATAGAAGCTCTCCACATCTCTGAAACCTGGTTCCACAGCTGTTTCTCCATGGGAAATGTCTCATTGTGTATAATAACCTCAGCTTCTACTACAGAATCTCTGGGCACCTTTACCCTCACTATAGCCCTTCCTTCAGAAACACAGAGGTATGCGGGATCCTTATCATTGTGTACAGCATAAAATCCTCCCTGCTCAATTATGCGATAAGCATTTTTTCCACCAAAGCCATCATCTTCATAACCCTCCGCTTCTAGATCAAACGGCTTTCCGTTATGCCCTGTGGACATATCATTCGGCCACTCCCCATTTATATAATACTTGTAAAGATGCTTCCCCGGCTCAAGGTGGACAGTTATGCTCCATATGCCATTATATTCTTCCATTGGCCATTCATCCCAGTTATTGAAGGATCCCCTGATGCTGACTGAGGTTACAACCTCGCCAGGATCAGGGATGAAGGTGAAGGTTACTTCCACTTTTCCTTCCTCACACTGAACTGGAACTGTGAGCAGCAGAGCTAGCAAAATCGCTTTAGCTTTCATTCTTTTAAGCCCCCTAAAGTAAGACCGCTTCTTATGTATCTCTGAGCAAACATGAACATTAACGCTGGCGGAATAGCGAATAGGAGCGCTATCGCTGCGAAGCTGTTCCATGGAACGCTCCGCATGTTCTGGAGGGTGACATAGAGATAAACGGATAAAGGCGAGTTAGCACCACTCAGGAAAAGGTTGGCAAGGACTAACTCGGTCCAGCCAGCCATAAATGCGAATATGGCGACTGTTGCTATACCGGGCAGAGCCATAGGTAATATAACGTATCTCAGTGTCTGCAGGTAGCTTGCTCCGTCAACAAAGGCAGCCTCATCGAATTCAAAGGATATAGAATCAAGATAGGTTTTCATGAGCCATGTGTTGTAAGGCACAGAACCGGCGCTGTAGACCAGAGCCATTGCCGCTAGATTGTTCATAAAATTTAGCTTTATCAACAGGCCATAGAGAGCAATCAGTCCTGCTATGCCTAAACCCCCAGAAACCTGGGTGAACATAAGGTAGAAATAGAGCACATGCCCCTTTCCTGCGAATTTTAACCTTGAAAAGGAATATGCTCCGGGTATGACCAGGATGAGGCTGAAGACCACTGTGAGCACAGCCAGTATAAGGCTATTTTTCATGTATAACCATACATCACCACCAACCTTTGTTATTCTTACGGATCTGAAGTTATCCATCTCAACCTCTGCATTTTCTGCCTCAACCATCACATTGTTTAATTCAGGCTTTGCATCTACATTCTCAGCGCTGTAGTCAATTATGCTAACACTCATTGTGGTGCTAACCTCAGGGCTCCTCATCTTTATATGATCTCCATAGACTATGGAATCCCCTCTATCCTCTCCTCCGGTGCGCTCTATGATCTCCGGGTCCAGAAGATTTAAGGTTGCGCCTTCTATGGTTATTGTGCAGTTCTCTAAGATCGTTGAGAGCGTTCCTTTTCTTATAACAGCTTTATCTGCCTTTATTGTAGCTTCCTCACCTCTGGCAGTGCCCTCCTTGTGCCCTATCAATACTTCTTTATAATTATCCAGCGTAGGATCATCAGGTATAAGCTCTATCTCTGTTGTCGCAAGAGTCCCCTGAGGTTTTAGAGAGATCTCAAACATATAGTACACAGGGAAAAGAATGGCGAATAAAAGCAGCACTGCAAGAAGGGTAAATACGATCTTTTTCCA
Organism: Thermoplasmata archaeon; assembly: GCA_011620765.1. GTDB lineage: Archaea > Thermoplasmatota > UBA186 > UBA287 > UBA287 > UBA287. Next base: position 19,852 of record WOYO01000093.1, on the reverse strand, counting down.
CCTCACCTGCTCCCCTCCTGTATCTTTGTTATTCTCATCGCTATGTACATAAATATAGCTAAGAATATTATAGATATGACCATTGCTGCTGCAGCCCTCCCATAGTGCGGTATTGATGAAGCAAAGCCCTTTCTATACCCATAGAGAAGGAGAAAACGATCTTCAAAGAGGGCTGAATTGTATATGAAGGGAACCATAAAGAATTGAAAGCTGGCAGCGCTTGTCAATATCGTTGCAAAAGCTATCGGTTTACCCGCTATAGGCAGGATTACCCTGAAAAGTCTCTGAAAGTAGCCTGCACCATCAATTATCGAAGCCTCAATATGGCTCTGTGACACAGATTGGAGAGCGGATGTTATCACGGTCATCATGAACGGATAAGCGAGCCATGTCTCAATAACTATCATGGCAAAGAATGCAGGATTTGCCTCTATTGTCCATGCTGCTGAAAAACCTATGCTCTCAAGCATTATATTGACAGGCCCAAAGACGGGATCGAACATAAATCGCCAGACGGAGACAGAGAAAAGAATAGGGAGAGCCCAGGGGATCATGAGCAACCCTCTATAAACAGGCTTTCCGACAACCCATTTTGAATTATAGACTAAAGAGAGAATTATGCCAAAGAGGAGTTTTGTTGCAATGCTTATGGCAACAAATATCCATGTCCACATGAAAGCGCTCTTGAAGCCGGGATCGTTCATTATCCATGCATAGTTATCTATGCCTGTAACCTCAAGCTCACTGGTAACTTCTAAGGGAAAGTTTCCCATCTGTGCATTTGTGAATGAGAGGTATATGGAGTAAGCTATAGGATAGAGATTGAAAAAGAGGAATACCCCTATACCCGGGAGTATGAGAAGAATGGCAGCAAGAGTTGTTCTCTTCATGTGCTCATTATCTCTTGGTGTGCTCTCTTCAGAGCTTCTTCAACCCCGAGCTTTCCGCTCATTATATCCAAGGCAGCACCGCGTACAGGATCCCACACTGCGCCCATCTCAGGACTCTTTGGCATGGGCATGGCATAATCCAGCGCTTGCGCAAACCCGTAGAGAACAGGATTATTTTTGATCTGAGGATCCTCCACAACATCTTTCAGCACTGGAATATAACCATTTCTCAGCGCCAGGGTTTTTGCCACATCTGTGCTGGTAGAGAACCACTCCATAAATCTCCATGCTGTATCCTTATCTCTTACATTCCTTGTCAAATAAATGCCTTTTACACCACTATAGGGCATGGGATAATACTTTTTTCCGCCCATGTTTATATAGGGTATTGGGATAACACCCACGTCTATTCCTGCAGCCGTTGTGTCTGGTATGGACCAGGGTCCATCGATGAGGAATGGAGCCCTACCATCCCTGAAGACAGAGATCTGTGCGTTGTAATCATCCGTCTTTGCCATATATGGATAGATCCTTTCATAGAAGAACTTCGTCCCATCGACTGTTGCTTTAAGTGTTAGGCCGTCCTTTTTTGTGTTATCATCAAACATGTAGCCTCCAAAAGCATGCATCCATGCAGAGAGGTAATATGGCTCTATTGGATTCGTTGCTATTCCATACATGCCTTTGCTCCTGTACTCTTTCGTCACCTTCTCCATTTCGTCAAAGCTCTCAGGTGCTTTGTTAACCAGCTTTTTGTTGTATATCAGAGCGGTTGTCTCCGCAGCGTATGGCACACCATAGTAGTGTCCCCCATAGCTGAAAGCATCTTTAGCAGCTTCTGTGAATTTATCAAGATAACTCTGGTTTATAAATTCATCTATAGACATTAGAAGGCCACTTTCAGCCATCTTGCCAGTCCAGTCATGTGCCCAGAAGAACAGGTCTGGACCGGTGTTTGAAGGTATTGCCACCTTTAAAACATTCTCCATATCCGCCCTCTGTTCTAGAACTATGTCTATATCTGGATTGTCTATCATAAACTCCTCTATGAGATCTTCAAATGGCAAAAGCTCATTCGGACCTATAGAGTGCCATATCGTTAGCGTAGTTTTTGCTTCAGCCCCCTCAAAGTATAGAGCGCTCACCAGGAGGAGAAGCCCTATCGTCAAAACCTTACCCCTCATGGTATTGAAATATCATTATCCTATATAAGGCTTATGAAATAGGAATAACTCTCATTTGTGCTTGAGAGAGTTTTACTGTTCATTGGCCACTCTACACTTTCATTGAAATCGGAATTGGAATAGTTTATGCCCACCAGAATCTGCTCTTTTTTATAGGCGCGCTTATAAACAATCTTTTTTCCCTTGAAGATGAGAGGCTCAAAGCTTCCGAGTTGAAGAGCTCTACTTTTTTTGCGGAGAGCTATGAGCTCTTTTGTTGTGTTCAGTATCTTTTTATCCCATCTGTTTTCATCCCATACCATCTGCTCCCTCTGCTCCTCATCTCTCCATTTCCTCTTTTTCAGACCGATCTCATCGCCATAGAACAGAGATGGCAGGCCTTTATATGTGAAAAGAAAGACAAGGGCGCAGAGGTATTTCCTTCTCCCCTTAACAAGCCCCAGGAATCTGCTGGTATCATGATTATCCAGAAAATTGTACATAGTGTACTCTTTTTCATTGTACCTTGCGCTTATCCCCTGCAGATCTTTGAGAAAAGACTCAGCACTTTTGCCATTGACGAAAAAATCCAGAATGGCTTCATAAAGGCAATAGTTCATAACACCATCAAAACCGCTCAAATAAGCCCTTGCATCGTCCATAACCTCCCCCATCATATATGTTTCGGGCATGTCTCTTTTGAGCTTCTCCCAGAAAACTGGCGGCACTCCATGGGCAACATCCATGCGCCATGCTGCGGCTCCCTTTTCCGTCCAGTGCTTAACAACATCTCTAACAAAGTTGTATACCTCATTGTTATCATGGTTCAGCCTTGGCATGCTCTTGACATTAAAAAATGTTTCATATCCCTTGGAGGAAAGAGCTCTGTAGAATCCTGCATAACCACTTTTGTCTCCTTTTTCAAGGAAATCTCTGAAGAACGGATGAGCATGGCTTGTATGGTGAAAAACTCCATCAAGCATTATCCTTATCTCTTTATTTTGTGCCAGCGTCTCAAAGTCCTTTTCATTTCCTAACTCAGGATCTATCTTATAATAGTCATTTATATCATATCCGTGGTAGGTATCAGAGGAGAATATTGGTGTTAAATAGAGAGCATTGACGCCAAGATCTCTTATGTGCCCTATCTTATCCAGCAGCCCTTTCAGTGTTCCGCTATTCAGTTCTTTGCCTGTAAACCTGCACGTCATGATCTGATAGAATATTGTTTTATAGACCCAAGTTTTGTTATTATTTTTGTTCTCATTTTCAAATTCAAAATCTCCGTATCTTTTTCCATCGATCCCAAAATGGTATCTAAACTTATTTTTAAGTGGAATGAGTGCTCTGTGGTATTCAAATAAACCATCACATGCAAATCTCTCCATTCTAACTTTATTTTTAGCATAGAGGAGATAAGCATCTGTTGACTTTACAGTTCTCACTCTGATCTCCAGCTTATCACCTACAGGAAAAATCATAGAAGGGCAGTGAAATGGGCTCTCATAGCCTTCACCCAGAGCTATGCACACATTTGTTTCCTTTGAGAAATTATAGCACTTTCTGTTGAATGCTTCTCTTTTTCCGTCATCAAGCACATATTTACCACCAATAGAATACGCATAGTGCCATATACCCTCAGGGAGCTCTGTTTTTATTCTCCACGTGCCATTTTTATTCTCCATTCTGAAGCTCCCCTCATTGAATGCATTGAAATCGCCAAGCAGGTAGGCGTACTCCCCTTTTGCTCTTATGGAGAATTCCGTTATAACACATCTCCCACTGCTCTTTTCTTTTAAGTCTATAATATGATACACAAAACATAAGCTCATTTGATGATTTAATGATTTACACTCCTGTGTTAGGTGGATAGACTGACGGTGATGCAAACGATAGAGTAGGGAGCAGGCAGTTCTTTTATGTGCTTTTCAAACTGGAGAAAAGTGAGATCTATGAGCTCTGGCAAACCCTGCGGGCATTTTATCATCTTTATCATATTCCTCAATATTCGCGCCCATAGTAAATCAAAAAGTATAATAACTCTCAACTCCGCTTCCCCATGTGAATGACTTTAAAGAGGATGCCAGAGGAGCACTGATAATCGCAAAAAGGGAGCTTTATTATCACATAAAATCTCTCAGACTCATTCTCTTTGGAGCTGTGCTAGCTCTTATAATATCTGTCTTTGCGCTTTTAGTAAGTTCACAACCAGAAGAGCTACTGCAGGGAACAAACTATTATGCGCCTGATGCAATCCTCTTCAGTGTAAATTTTATCTTTGGTATGCTTTCAGCATTTCTTGCCGTTATATTGGCATATGATGACATAACTAGAGAAAGAGCGACACATTCTCTAGAGCTTTTACTTGTTAAACCTGTAAGCTATAATTCTATAGTTGTTGGCAAATTTTTTGGAACATTCTTTGCTATGGCTCTTCCAATAACGGTTGTTACCCTGTGTTCTGTTGTAATAATCTCTTTAACCTCCGGTCAAAGCCCAACAGCCGCAGGTACTTTAGGTTTCATCTTCTGTCTTCTTACCACTGTGGCAATATGCATACTGATGCAGCAGGTTCTCTCCATGATATTCAAAACCTCTACAACCTCACTTCTTGTAGGGATAATAATCATAGTTTTTTTTATGGTAATATATTCTGTTGTTGTTCAGTACATTTCAACACTCATAGGTCTCAATCCATCCCTTATGAACATACCTGAGAACTTCCTTGGAGAGAGCCAGATCGCATTAAAGAGTAGAACAGAAGCATTTATGGAGTGGATAGCGCTATTGAATCCTTTTCCCGGTCCTTTGTCTGTCTTCACAAGCTCAATGGGAGCATTTCTAATGCCTGAAGAGGGTTTTATTACAATGCCTCTATGGCTACCACCTGTTGTTCTTTTCTTATGGTGTATTTTCTTCTTCATCATAGCAATGGTTGTGTTTAAAAGAATGGTCAGGAAGCTTTGATTATGTTTGTGCTGGTGCCTATCCTCGTTGCTCCAGCTTTTATGAGCTCTATTGCCTGCTCCCTTGTTTTTATGCCCCCGCTCGCTTTAACCCCCATATCCTTGCCCACAGTTTGTCGCATAATCCTTACATCATACGTTGTTGCTCCATGATAGCCAAACCCCGTAGATGTTTTAACAAAAGAGGCTTTTGCCTTCTTTGCAGCCATACAGGCGGCTTTTTTCTCATTATCGCTCAAAGCTCCTGTCTCTATTATTGCCTTTACTATATGTCCCTGAGCAGCGTCTACCACGGCTTCTATGTCCTCCCTCACCTGATCAAGGAAACCGCTCTTTAGATAACCTATATTTATGACCATATCTAGCTCATCAGCTCCCAGCTCGATAGCTCTCTTAGCCTCAAACGCTTTCATCTCTTTCTCTATAGCACCAAGGGGAAAGCCTATAACTGTGCATATCTTAACCTCAGAGCCTTTAAGCTCCTCCTTGCAGAGCTGTATATGGCATGGATTCACACAAACGCTATAAAACCCATATTCAATTGCTTCCTTGCACATGTCTCTTATGCTCTTTACTGTGGCATCAGGCTTCAGCAGCGTGTAATCTATCAGCTTTTCCAGTTCCATATAAGCCATAGCAATTCTGTGTTATAATCTTTATCTATGGTCTATAAAATAATTGCGTTCATTGCTTCATGTATGCATAGCTTTGTGCCACCATACCCCAGGAAGAAAACAATATTGCAAGAATAACGAAAGGTATCATAAGTATCGAGAGCACGTAATATAGCTCTACCCCAAAGTATATTGGCAGGTAAATTAACAGAACCATAGATAGAAGAGCAAGTATTGAAAGAGTTATTACTATTGCAAGGGTTGAAACGAAATTGTTTCTTCCAACGCTCACGGCCTTTGAAAAGCCCTGCAATGCTTTGAGATCATCCAGGATTATAGCTGGAGGGATATAATAAAAGAAAGGCATGATCAAAAATATAATGACAAACATAACAGCTTCCCCAGCAATAATCCCAACCATACCAGAACTGCTCAGAGCCACGACAAGTAAGGAAGTCACCATGGAGAGAGTCAGGTATATAAGTATAACGAGTGCAAAAGCTCCAAGCAGTGACCAGAATTTATGGTACGCCTTAGATAGAGCTCCTGAGAGCTCTATTTCGCTGCCGTTCATTGCATCTGTTGCTATTGAGGGATACATCCCCTGGATCAGCATATCTACAAGGATCATAAATATGCTATACAGAAAGAGTGCTATACTATGAACAGAGTTTAGCGCTTCAGGTGTGGACATTATATAAAAACTCCAGATGAGCATCGGTAAAGAAAGCAACATGATATAAAAGATCGGTATCATAGCCCTTGGCTTTTCAGAAACCGCATGCAGAGAATCTAAAAGAATTTCTTTAGCATCCATAAGTATAAGTCTTGTTTTATTATATAAATGTTAGTATACCATATATTATATATCTATATATAGTTCAGCGCTTCCCAATAAGATTTAATAAAAACATTTTTATGGAAGAAAAACTATACACTGAAGGTGGAAGAGGATACACAAAAGGAAGAGTATCTTGATAGGCTGCTCAGACTTCAAGCAGAATATGACAATTACAGAAAGAGCGTAGAAAAAAGGTTTGAAGAGGAGAGAAAATTAGCAAGCGAAAGGCTTGTGCTTAAATTACTGGACGTTGTGGACGATTTCGAGAGAATGATGAAAAACATCAGAGATGATAAAGTAAGAGAAGGCATGGAGATGATATACAAAAACATGATGAAGGCTCTAGAGAGCGAGGGTTTAGAGCGAATAGAGTGTGCTGGGAAGCCATTCAACCCTTTAGAGCAGGAGGCAATAGAGGTATCATATGATGAATGTGGTGATGAAACTTATGATACTGTGATTGAGGAACTTAGAGCAGGATATAAAATGAATGGAAAAGTTATAAGAGCGGCTTTAGTAAAAGTGAAAGGAGGTAAAAAATGAGCAAAATAATAGGAATAGATCTGGGAACAAGTAATTCGGCTGCAGCTGTTGTGATGGGAGGAAGACCTGTTATGATACCAGCAGCTGAAGGAACTACGGTTGGAGGCAAGGCTTTCCCGAGTTATGTTGCTTTCACAAAAGGTGGGGAGCTTCTTGTTGGGGAGCCTGCTAAAAGACAGGCTGTAAACAATCCAGAGGGCACAGTTACGGGCTTTAAGAGAAAGATGGGAACGGATTATAAGTATAGAATGTACGGAAAGGAATACACCCCACAGCAATTGTCTTCATTCATCCTGCAAAAGATAAAGAGGGATGCAGAAGCCTTTCTGGGGGAACCGGTAGAAAAGGCTGTGATAACGGTTCCTGCATACTTTAACGATAATCAGAGACAGGCAACAAAGGATGCTGGAGCTATTGCAGGTTTGGATGTTGTGCGCATAATAAATGAGCCGACAGCTGCATCTCTGGCCTATGGGCTGGATAGGTCTGATAAAGAGTTGAAGATCCTTGTCTTTGACTTTGGTGGGGGTACGCTTGATGTAACTATCCTTGAGCTTGGCCAGGGAGTGTTTGAGGTCAAAAGCACCAGCGGTGACACGCAGCTGGGAGGCACAGATATGGATAATGCTCTTGTAGACTACATTATAAATGAGTATAGAACAAAAGAGAACATAGATCTCAGGAATGACAGGGTCGCAATGCAGCGCATAAGAGAGGCTGCTGAAAAGGCAAAGATAGAGCTCTCCACAGTTCTTAGCACGGATATAAACCTGCCATATGTAACTGTGTCAAATGAGGGACCAAAGCACCTCAACATGACAATAACAAGAGCAAAGTTGGAACAGCTTGTAGAGCCCATAGTGGAGAGGTGCAGGGCACCCCTAGATAGAGCTCTGTCAGATGCTCATCTGAGTGCAGGCGACATCGGCCATATTATTCTTGTTGGAGGACCAACAAGAATGCCTATAGTTCAGAGCTTCATTGAAAAAGTGCTGGGAAAGAAGCCTGAGAGGGGAATAGACCCTATGGAGTGCGTTGCTCAGGGAGCTGCAATCCAGGGTGCTGTGCTGGCTGGAGAGATAAAGGACATTCTCTTGCTGGACGTTACGCCCCTCTCTCTTGGTGTTGAGACCGTTGGAGGGGTTTTCACAAAGATAATAGAGAGAAACACAACGATACCAACGAAGCGCACGCAGGTGTTCACCACAGCCTCAGACTATCAGACAGCAGTCACAATCCATGTGCTTCAGGGTGAGAGACCTTTAGCTAAGGATAACATCTCTCTGGGTATGTTCAACCTGGAGGGCATACCACCAGCACCCAGAGGTGTCCCTCAGATCGAAGTAACATTTGATATAGATGCAAATGGTATCCTGCATGTTTCTGCGAAGGATAGAGCCACAGGAAAAGAGCAAACAATAACGATAGAGAACCCGACCAAGCTATCGCAGGAAGAGATAGAAAGAGCAATGAAGGAAGCAAAGGAGTATGAAGAGCAGGACAAAAAGAAGCTTGAAGAGATAGAGCTGAGAAATAACGCTGATGGACTGGTGTACCAAACGGAGAAAAATCTATCAGAGCTTGGTGATAAGTATGCAACCGAAGATAAAGAGAGGCTGCAAAGCGCTCTAAACGCTCTCAAAGAGGCTTTGAGAGGGAGTGACATAGCTGATATCAAAAGGCTGTATGACGAACTGACAAAGATCGTTGGAGAGGTGAATGTTAAGCTGTATCAGAGCACAGCAGGAACCGGAACAGGGGCAGAGGCGGAAGCAGATACAGCTACAGGCAGCGAGAATGTATGGAAAGGAAAACCTGTCGATGTGGATCACAAAGATGAAGATAAGAAATGAGCGATAAGGACTACTATAAGACTCTTGGCGTGCCGAAAAATGCTTCAGCGGAAGAGATAAAAAAGGCATACAGAGAGCTGGCAAAAAAGTATCATCCTGATGTCAACAAGAGCCCTGATGCAGAAGAGAGATTTAAAGAGATAAGTGAAGCATACGCTGTCCTGAGCGACCCCCAGAAGAGAGAGGTCTATGATCAATATGGAAGTGCTGGTGTAGAGGGGAGATATAGCTACGAAGACATATTCAACGAAGATCTCTTCAGAGATATATTCAACGGCTTCGGAGGGTTTGAAGACATATTCGATGTCTTCTTTGGCGGAAGGAGAAGAAGACAGGAGAGAAAGTTTAATCCCAGAGATGTAAGCGCTTCCGTAATGATAGACCTCAAAGAGGCTTTTAATGGCGCTGAGAAAATAATAGAGATAAACAGAAAAACATTATGCCAGAAGTGCAATGGTTCAGGTGCTGAGTCTAATCGCGATATAAAAACATGCCCCCAGTGCAACGGGAGTGGGAGAGTTAGAGTTACACAGAACTCGCTCTTCGGCAGATTCACAACAGTAACAACATGCAACAAATGTGGTGGAGCCGGAAAAATCATTGAGAAGCCCTGTTCCATGTGTAGGGGTAAGGGTTACACAGATGAAAAGAAAAAGATAGTTGTAGACATACCTCCCGGTGTTGATGAAGGTACTTTGCTCAGAGTTGCAGGTGAAGGTGAATTTGGGGGGGATCTCTACATAAACGTTCACCTTACAAAGAATCCAGCGCTAAAAAGGAGTGGAAATGATCTCATAGCGGAGGCTGAGATAAGTTTTCCTGAGGCAGCACTAGGAACAGAGATAGAGATAGAGTCTATAGATGGCAAGATAACAATTGAAGTGCCTCCAGGAACGCAGAGCGGGGAGACGATAAAGGTAAAGGGAAGGGGCATGCCTTCTTTAGAGACAAAAAAGCGCGGCGATCTTCTGGTAAAGATAAATGTAAGAACTCCAACAAGGCTTACAAGAGAGGAGAGAGAGCTTATGGAGAAGCTTCTAGAGCTTGAAGGGAACAAAAGCTCCAGGCTCTTCGGAAGGATCTTCAGATAGATCAACCAAGACCCATCTTCATGAGCTGTCTCATAACCTTGCGGTTTTTCATCCCTTTCATCATGTTCTTTGACATGTTGTAGTAGCGTAGAAGCTCTTTTACATCTTTTGTTTCAACCCCCGCACCTCTAGCTATTCTCGCCATTCTGGTGCCTTTTATGATCTGAGGAGACTCCAATTCCTCCTCAGTCATGGAGTCCATTATTACCTTAAACTTTGAAAAGAGTCTCTGACTATCCTCCATCTTATCTTTATCAATTCTTGCTCCGGGCAAAGGAACGAGCTCCATTATTTTGTCAAGGGTCCCCATCTTTGTCACGTTCTTTAGTTCATCATAGAACTCCTTGAGCGTGAACTTTCCGCTCATAACTTTTTTCGTAAGCTCCTCCGCCTCTTTCTCATCAATTGTTTCTTTAGCCCTTTCAAGCAGTGTCTGAAGGTCTCCCATGCCTAGAAGTCTGGAGATAAAGCGCTCGCTATCAAAAAGCTCAAAGTCCTCTATCTTTTCTCCTGTGCCGATAAACATTATGGGTGCTCCCACTTCTGCAACAGCGCTGAGCGCTCCGCCTCCCTTAGCGCTTCCATCCATCTTTGTAAGTATAACCCCTGTTATTCCAACATTCTCATGAAAAGCCCTTGCCTGTTCTTTAGCCTGTTGTCCAGTGGTTGCATCTATGACCAATATTCTCTCTTCTGGCTTTACTCTATCGTTTATCTCCTTTAACTCCTTCATAAGCTCTTCATCAAGCTTGTGCCTGCCAGCTGTATCTATTATTATGACATCACAATCTGAGAGCTCTTTTAACCCTCTATCAACCACATCTATGGCGCTTTTAGCATGTATATCCCCATAAAACTTTGAATTAACTTTTTCTGAAAGTTGCTTTAGCTGGTCGTATGCTGCTGGCCTGTGAATGTCTGCGGCTACCATACCAACACTCAATCCTTTTTTTTGCAGATATCTTGCGAGCTTTGCGCAGCTCGTTGTTTTACCCTGCCCATATATGCCCAGCATCAATATCTTTTGCTTCTTCAGCTCTATGCTCCTTCCTTTTCCCAGAAGGTTTGAGAGCTCCTCATACATGATATGCACAACATGCTCTCCGGAGCCCATTCCTGCAGCAGGCTTTTCTGTGAGCGCTCTCTTCTCTATCCTCTTTGTCAGATCCAGCACCTGCTTTACATTGACGTCAGCCTGAAGAAGAGCTCTCTGAATATCTTTACAGACCTCTCTAATCAGATTGCTGTCTATGTGTGGAGCATTCATCACTCTCTTTATGCTGTTTCTCAAAGCGTTTCCTAAACTCTCAAGAACCATAAAAAGAAAAGTGTTTTATCACTTATATCTTTATTTCTGATCTACATTACAATGTCTTCTAACTGAAAACACTGCAAGAAAATTACCACTCTGTTTGTTGAGCAATCAAAAGTTTAATCAGAATATTATGCAATTACTCCTATGCCGAGATACATTATTGTGACTGGAGGAGTGGTTTCCGGCCTTGGAAAAGGGGTCACAACCGCCTCAATTGGAAGGCTTATTCTGGGTGCAGGTTACAGTGTCACAGCTCTAAAGATAGATCCCTATCTCAATTGTGATGCCGGAACTATGAACCCTATTGAGCATGGTGAGGTCTTTGTGCTTGATGACGGTGGTGAGATAGATCTTGACCTTGGTAACTATGAGCGCTTTCTTGATATCGATTTAACCAAAGATCACAATCTAACAACAGGAGCGGTGTACAGGGAAGTGATATCAAAGGAGCGTAAAGGTGAGTATCTGGGACACACAGTACAGATAATACCCCATATAACAGATCACATAAAAAACCACATCAAGAGAGTGGTTGGGGAAAAAGATATACTATTAGTAGAGATGGGTGGAACTGTAGGGGATATTGAATCAATGCCTTTTTTAGAAGCTGCTAGAGAGCTAAGAAATGAAGTTGGTAAAAGCAATTGCCTCTTTGTCCATGTTACCTATGTACCGATTCTAAAAGCTGTTGGTGAGCAGAAAACAAAGCCGACCCAGCACTCTGTAAAAGAGCTGAGATCCCTGGGCATAGCACCAGACATTATTGTCGCAAGGGGGGCTGAAGAATTGAGGATGGAAACGAAAAGGAAGATCTCACTCTTCTGCGATGTGCCCGCGAACAACGTCATAAGCGCGCCAGACATCGAAAATATATATGAACTGTCAATACTCTTTGAAAAACAAAACCTGCTCAAAGTTATTCTTAACCACTTTGAGCTCACAGAAAAAAGAGAGGATCTCAAAGAATGGAGAGAGCTATGCGAAAGAATAGATAAAAGAAAGGTGGAGAGAACATTAGGCATAGTAGGTAAGTATACTGTATTAGCAGATAGTTATAGAAGCATCCTTGAGGCTTTGGTGCATGCAGGTACTATCTATGGCTGCAAAGTCTGTGTAAAATGGATAGAGGCAGAGGATCTTGAGAAGAATGGAGAGGAAAACGAGCTAAAGGGTTTGGATGGAATACTTGTTCCAGGTGGATTTGGCTCAAGAGGGGCAGAGGGAAAGATAAAAGCAATAAAGTATGCCAGAGAGAATGATGTTCCATTTCTTGGCATATGCTTTGGCTTTCAATTGGCTACAATTGAAATAGCGAGAGATTTAGCGGGACTAAGAAATGCAAACTCAACTGAAATAGAGCCTGATACAGAGGATCCTGTGATAACCCTGCTGCCGGAGCAGAGAAGTGTAAAAGAGCTCGGTGGAACAATGAGGCTTGGAGGTTACGATATAGATATAGTTGAAAACACACAGGCCTACAGGCTATACGGATCTAAAAAGGCAAGAGAAAGACACAGGCATAGATATGAGTTCAATCCATTGTATAAAGAGAGGATAGAGAGCACGGGGGCGGTCTTTTCAGGATACTGTAAAGAAAGAGCTGAGATAATAGAGCTGCCTGAAAAAAGGTATTTTATGGCAAGCCAGTTCCATCCGGAGTTCAAGTCAAGGCCAAACAGGCCAGTTCCTCTATTCTTAGGGCTTGTAGAGGCCATGATGAATAAAGGATCTATGGAAAAATGAACAGGATAGCCTCTCTGGATCTGGATGGCACAATAGTGAAACAGGAGTGGATAGACTACATATGAAACGATGCTATACCAGAGCTTTATGCAGAGCAGGAGGGCATAGATCTAGAGGAAGCGAAACTTGCATTTTTCAAAGCTTATGATGAAGTGGGTAAGGGGATATAAGATGGTACCAGATACCCTACTGGTTTGACAGGTTTAAGATAAAAAAAGATCCCAAAGAGTTCATAGCAGAGAGAGCAGACAGAATAGAACTCTATGAAGATGCTCTGGATGCTCTGCGATCCTTGAAGGGGGCGGTAATATCCACAAATGCGCCAAGAGCACTTGCAGACAAAGAGGTAGAAGTTATTAACAGACAGGTGAGTAACAGGATCATAGGGGTATACTCAGCGGTCTCTGACTCTGGTATGCTGAAGAAAGATCCCGCATTCTATAAAGAAGTCTATGAGGATCTGATGCAGAGAGGTTTCTCCAGAGTTGTGCACCTGGGTGATGATTACCTGAATGATTATATCGCTCCACTGAGAGCTGGATTGGGTGCTTATTATTTAGAGCGCAATAAAATAAATCTTTATGATCTCATGAAGATTGTCAGGATCCTGTAAGATGAGCCTTCAGAGGGGATTAGCTAGGCCTCTCCTGCATCAACTTCTCAAGTGAGAGAAAGGTATGTCTCCACCACCCCTGTTAAATCTGAAATCAACCACAAGCCCTTCTCTATCATACTCTTCAAGAAAATCTCTGTGAAACTCAGCATAGCCCCCACAGGGAGTCAGGCGCATGCACGTATCCTGCTTTCCCTTCTAGACTCTAGGCACAAACTCTCTATGCCCTTCAATCCATTCCCTGCATCTAAGAGGTTTTCATTCTGCCGTCATCGAGTAAAATCTTAACCACTACAAAAAATACAGATAGAGAAAGAGAAAAGAAGAGATACACAGTATATGGTAGAGCTGACATTTCTGGATTTTATATTTCTATTTATATGAATTCTACTCTTTGTGGGTTTGATGGCTGCGCCATTACCAATTGTTACGCTGAAACCTGACTGAGAGATAGGGATGTTTACCTCTGCCTGCTGCTCTTCAAGCATAGCATTAGCAGAGCAATCATAATAGCGCTCTTCTTTATTTTCATCACCTCTCAACAACAATTTCAGAGATTTTTCCAGCGTTTATGGTCAATTCCATCTTCTCATCAGAGTAATCCCAATCCTCCAAGGCTTTACCATCAACCTTAACGGATTGTGGTCTTTCTATTCCTTTCATGACCACTCTGCATCCTCTCTCTGAGATCTCATTTTCATATTCCCCTATTTTTTCTCCCAGATGGAGTGAAATCCTATTATCCTGAACCTCTACACTCATGGGCGTAATTGCAAAGGAACCATTTTTGTAGTCTAAGGATATCCCGTCATCCTCATATAGATTAAATGTCCCATTGCTCTGAGGATAGACCCATAGAGTAAGAGGGTCCAGTGGTTTCTCATCTGTATAGTTCATTACAGGTCCTGCTGGAATTATGCTCCCACCCCTTACAAATAATGGAAGAATTTCCAGCGGCGCCGGATAATTGATCTCCACAGGGCCCTCATATATCTGATTGCTCCAGAAATCTATCCATGTTCCTTCTGGGAGATAGACGGTCCTTTCCCTTGCTCCCTCTTCGCACACTGGAGCAACGAGGAATGCAGGTCCAAACATGTATTCACTATCCTGATTGTAGCACTTTTCATCATGAGGGAAATCAAGCACCAGTGCTCTCATCATCGGCAGACCTGTTTGTGTGGATTCATAAGCACATGAATAGATATAGGGAATCAATTGATATCTCAGTTTATCATAAAATCTGAATATCTCCTGTGCAGTTTCATTAAACTGCCAGGGCTCCCTTCCACCAATGCGTGAAAACTCCATCCACAATCCAGTACCATGTGCACGCATCATGGGAGAGAATGCTCCAAACTGCGCAGTCCATCTTATCTGAAGCTCATCAGAAGGCTTACCTATGAGCCCTCTAGGATTTAATAAAGCTCTAAGATTCTGCATGTTCAAATTCAGGGTCCCCCCATAAAGAAGTGCTCCAACCACCTCTCCCCAGAACCCTCCAAGATCATTGCTCCAGAATGGAATGCCTGAGAGACCCATTGTCTGCCCTGCAACTATCTGCTCTTTCATTGCTGTGAAAGAGCAGTCTATATCTCCGCTCCAAACCCAGGGGTATCTCTGGCCGCCTGCCCATGTGCTCCTTGTTATTATTACCCCCCTCTCACCCTCGTTTTCCATACCCTCAAAGATGTTTCTATTGTATAGATTGGAATAAAGGTTATGAGCCTCGGAGGGCAGCATACCATCATAGAGTGGCTCCATAAGATTTTCATCAAGCCTGTCCAGCTCATCTATCCAGAATCCATCTATGCCCTCGTTCATTAAAGGAGTGTGCAGGTTCCGGTACCATTGAAGGGCGTACGGATTAGTGATATCAAGTATACTTATGTCATAAACTGGAAGAGGAATCCCATAATAACAGGGATAAAAGGAATAGTCATAGCCATAAGCTAAAAGATTTCCTACGTGATAAAGGTAGTCCTGTGGTATTTTATCCTGGTATACTTTGGTGGTTGCAGTATCTTCATGTAAGATGATTTTATACCCTTTCTCTGTTAGCTCCTCGATCATCTGCTGGTGCTCTGGAAAACGTCTTTCATCCCATTCCAATCCCCCATTATCCCTCCAGAAAAAATCTAAAGCTAAACCATCGCACGGAAAATCCATCTCTCTCATAGTCCTTGCAACACCTTCAAATTCTGCTCTGTTGCTATAGCCATATTTTGATTGGATATAACCAAACGTCCATCTGGGTGGCAAAGAAGGTTTTCCGGTTATATTTGTATACTCCTGCAGAATTGAGCTGAAATTATCGCCTTTGATATAGAAAAGTCTCAGATTGTCATCATCTGTGAGAATTGAATAGCTATCTGCGTTCTGGAAATCGAATATTGTTCTGTATGTAGTATCAACAAATATACCATAACCCTGAGTGCTCATAAAAAATGGAACGCCTGAGAGACTTGAATTATCCTTATTTCCATATTCTATCTGCTGCAAGGCAATCTTCCCCTTCTGATCCACACTGCTGAACCTCTGTCCCAATCCAAAGAAATGCTCCTCATCATCTGACTCAAATACGCATCTGGAGACATTTGTTGAATTTGATAATTGCGCAAAGGATATGTCGTGTAGCGTCTTTCCATTTAAAGATAGGGCAAACGGGTCTTTAACTATCTTTACCTCATTTTCTCCCGACAGTATATGAATCTCATTACCCTTCTCGCTTACCTTCAAGGGCACGTTATCTCCTTCTTCAAGGAAGCCATATTTTTCAAGGGCTGATAGTTTAAATACGCCATCCTTTGAGAACTCTATTTTTATTGTCTTCTCAGAAAATGGCTTGATCCTTAGATAATAGTCCCTGCTATCTATTTCTATTGTAAAATATTCCCCCTCCGTTCCAGTTTCTGTCCCTCCTAAATAACCAAGCGGTATCATCCCTGCAATTGCAATAGCCAATATTATTGTTGACGCTCTCATGCATGCTTATTTTTATTGTGGTATTTAGATTTATCTTACGAAACGTTGGGAATATTTAGATGGAAATTTAAATAAATATGGGAATGATAACAAAGCTGAGCAAAGAAGTATTCAACATAGTATTACCGGGAGAGAATGAGAGCTCTCTTAGACTTTTGCGAAGGATGTCTAAATCATCAGAGCTTTAATGGCAAATAATTTATAGAATCTTGGGGGATATTGGGTATGAAAGAGTTTGTTGATAGAGCACAGAGCTTCAGCTCTGATAATGTTTTGAAAAGCATTTTTGATATAACGAAATATAACAGGATACAGGGATCAAAAGGTCTTGTTGATGCTGCCAGATATGTGTATGAAAGGGTTAAAGCTCTGGGGGTTGATGCCAAGCTCATAGAAGAGGTTTATGATGGCGAACAATGGTACCTTACGCTGCAAACTCCTGTGGCCTGGGAGCTTGTTGAAGGATCCATAGAATTCGGAGATAAAAGGTTGACAACAGCCTGTAGTCCTCTGCTTGTCCTACCACACTCCCCATCAGGAGACGTAGAAGGGGAGGTAGTTCATATCGATAGCCCTTTTGATGGCAAGATAGTTCTGGCAGGAAAGAACTGGAGAGAGGCCTATAAGAAGGCGTGCAAGGGTGGTGCAAAGGGCTTTATAGCATATAGAGCTGGCACAGATGAAGCTTTTCCATACATAGGCTTATTCCTGAGAAAAAAGGATCTGGAGTATGCAAAGATACCTGCAGTTGCTGTTCCGGAGAGCACGGCAAGAGAGATAGAGAATAAGAGAGTGAAGATCTCTGTAAAAACCGAGATTAAAGCTAAAGAGGTAATGCCAATAGTGTATGCAGAGATGGGAAAACCTCCATTCATACTCTTCTCCGCGCACATGTGCCATCCGCAACCAGGCGCTAACGATAATGCAAGCGGGAGCGCTATGCTGATAGAGCTCGCAAGGGCGCTTACCTACGATCCTTCCTTCCGCTTTGGTTTCGCCTTTCTGTGGGTGCCAGAGCATTACGGCACTCAGGCATTCATAGAAAAGCATGCTGATGTTAGCAGATATTATGCGTGTATAAACCTCGATATGGTCGGCGGAAGCTGTGATAGGTCAGGCTCGCACATAATGGTTGTCAGAACCCCTCTCTCAAGGTTCTCTATCCTCTCTGGCCTTCTGGAGTACTATCTAGATGCAATAGACGTTCGTTCTGAAAAATTCTCCAATGTAGCGCTGCAGGATCTGCAGTTCAAAACTTATCCATACGTGATAGGAAGCGATCATGACATATTCAACTTCTTTGGCGTGCCCTCAGCTATGCTCATAACATGGCCAGATAGGTATTATCATTCCAGTGGTGATAGAGTTGAAAATCTCAGCAGCAGGACGATTGAGATCATAGGAAAGAGCGCTCTTGCTACGGCACTGGCGCTCGCAAAGAGTGATGATCTCCAGAGATTTGCTAAAGCATACGCTATGAAGTATATAGGTGAGAACAGCATGGGTAAAAGGACAGAGGTGACAGAGAAGCTTGTGAATATGGGCTTGAACAGGGATCTTCTTATAGAAGCGCATAAAAGTGATGGATGGCTCAGCTGGAAAAGGAAAGGGCTTATATCCGAGGATCTCATAAAAGATGAGAGATTCAGAGAGCTGGCAGATAAAAACTTAGCCAGCCTCTACGAACTTTTGATGCTAGGAGAGCTTCTGCCTGAGAAAGAGAGCTTCAAAGCTCTCCGTGAAGAGTTCGGAGAGATCGATGAGGAGGGTTTAAGAGAGCTGTTGCGCATGATCGTTAAAGCTGATATCGTTGAAATCACAGGATAATTGTGGGAGAGCATTCTATTCTTATCTCATGCCCTACCGAAAGCCTCCGGCAAAAGCTCGCTTATCCTCTTTATCTCTATTTTTATTCCACTCTCGCTCTCAAATACAACCTTTATATCTCTACCACATCGCATAGAGGCTTCGTATATAAATTGTCTGCAGGCGCCGCATGGTGTTATAGCACCCTTATCACTCACTACAGCTATTGCCTCTATATCTGTTGCTCCTGCCATATTTGCATTTATTATGGCACTTCTCTCAGCGCATATGCTTAAGCCATAGCTTACACACTCATAGTTTGCTCCAAGAAATGTTTTACCATTGGCAAGAAGGGCAGCCCCTACCCTTAAATTAGAGTAAGGAGCATAGCTGAATTTCAGAGCTTCCCTGGCTTTTTCCAATAATTGCCTATAATCCATTCTATTAGACTCCCAGCATCTCCTTCATTTTTATCCTGTTAACAGTCTCGCTCCTCTCCATCTCATCGATCTTCATCTCAATGTAATTTATGTTTGCCCTGAGCTCAGGTATGAGGACGTGCTCCAGAGCATTGACCCTCCTCTTTGTTTTCTCTATCTCCATTGCTAGAAGCTCACACCTTGCTTCAAGCTCAGCAAGCTCAAATAGATCTTTTAAGAGATTTTCAAAGGATTCTATTGCTTCCTGCGCATAAGCTGGCAGGGTTGAAACGCTATAGTGCCTCTCCTGCTCTATCCTGAACTCTATCCTTGGAACTAATATGCCGAAAAGGTTCTCTCTACTTACCTTGGGCTCAACCCTTGCATATGGAAAGGTTCCTTTTAGCTCCTTCTCCCCCATTCTCGCTTTTGCTATCGTAATAAGTCTGTACGCCTCTGACAGCTTTTTTTCCACAGCTTCTCTCTTTTCCCTTTCCTTCTCTAGCAACGGGAGCAGGTCAGCCATAAGCTTATCTCTTTTATCTTTGAGTAGCTTATACCCTCTATCAGCAAGTTTGAGCCTTCTTCTGTAATTGAGAAGCTCCATCCGGGTAGCTCTTATGTTAGCACTTACCACATGAGATAAATGATAAGCTCCTATTTAAAATATTTCCATAAAGAATCCTGGAGCTTTTATAGTTCTAAATAGTGCATAGGCTGTTAAGCACCTGATGGCTATTTCTGAGCTTTTGATGATCAGGGACTATCTCCCTGTACTATAATAAAAGAGAAAAAGATCAGGCGGGAACCATGTACGTATCCGCTATCTTATCGTGCCATCCCTGCTCATCTTTATCGATCACGATCCAAAGGTAGCCTATACCTATCACCAAACCTGAAATCATCATTCCCACCCATCTTAAAAATCCTTGTGTGTATCCTATTGGATAGGTGCCGTCCGTTCTTATGAGTTTTATCTTCATCGCCATCATACCCAATGTCTGTCCTCT